>JAEWNY010000069.1 GCA_023461075.1 Pseudomonadota bacterium
CGCGCTCATGGCCGATGAAGCCGTGCGAATTGGCATAGACGCCGAGCGATTGCCCGCAGCCGAACGATGCGCCATCGGAATTGCCGATCCGCGCATCGATGTCGCGGCCGGCCGCCTCGCAGGCGAGCGCGCGTTCGACCGCTTCGTCGGCACTCACCTCGAGCGGATGCCAAGTGTCGAACTCGCGCAGCTCGCGCGCCATCAGCACGGCATCGGCCAGTCCGGCAGCGCTGTCTTCCTCGGTATGGCGGGCGATCGTGCAGGCTTGCTCGACGGTCGCGCGCAGGCTCTCCTCACGCACGTCGCCGGTGCTGGCGCTGCCCTTGCGCTGGCCGAAATACACGGTGACGCCGATGCCGCGGTCCTGAGTCGATTCAACCGTTTCGACATCGCCCATCCGCACCCCGACGTTGAGCCCGCGCGATTCCGAGCAGCTCACCTCGGCCTGGCTGGCACCGGCGGCATGCGCCAGTTCCAGCAGGCGCTGCGCGGTGGTTTCCAGCCGGCGGATGCGCTCGGCGCTGTCGTCATGGATGGGGGCGATGGCGGGCATGACTTATCCTGTCAGGGTTCAACTAGAAGGGCGTGACTGATGCGCGGACGCGACGACGACAGCGGCGAGTTCCATTCCGAGAGCCGGAGTGCGCAACGCCGTGCGGCGCTGGACGTGCTGGCGCTGGCGCATTTGCTGGTCGGCAAGACCGCGAGCGAACTGGACAAGCTGCCGATCGACGAGGGCTTGCGCGAACACGTGGTGGACGCCGCGCGGATCACCGCGCCGATCGCGCGCAAGCGGGCAGTCGCCTTCCTTGCCAAGCAGATGCGCAAGGAAGACGACGAGGTGCTGGAGGCGATCCGCGACGCGATGGACGCCAACAGCGAAGGTGCGCGCCGGCAGGTGGCACAGATGCATCGCGCGGAAAGCTGGCGGACGCGGTTGATCGAAGGCGGCGATGACGCGCTCGCGGCGTTCATCGACGAGCATCCCGATGCCGACCGCCAACGCCTGCGCCAACTGGTGCGCAATGCGCAGGAGGAAGCCAAGCGCAACAAGCCGCCGCGCGCGTTCCGCGAGCTGTATCGCGAAGTGCTGGCCGCGGCGCGGGCCGGCGGCGAGAACGCTCTGGAAGAGGAAGACGGCGACATCGACACGAACGAATGAGTCAGCAAGCGGAGACGGCTCAGGCTTGCGTTCCGCCCACGGTCAACTCGCTGATCTTGAGCGAAGGCTGGCCGACGCCGACCGGCACCGACTGGCCATCCTTGCCGCAGACGCCGACGCCCTCATCCAAGGCGAGATCGTGGCCGATCATCGTCACCCGCTGCATGGTCTCTGGCCCATTGCCGATGAGCGTGGCACCCTTGACCGGCGCGGTGACCTTGCCGTCCTCGATGAGATAGGCCTCGGTCGCCGAGAACACGTACTTGCCGCTGGTGATATCGACCTGCCCACCACCGAAGTTGACCGCGTACAGTCCGCGCTTGACGCTGCGGATCATGTCCTCGGGGTCGTCCTGCCCGGCCAGCATGTAGGTATTGGTCATGCGCGGCATCACGATGTGCGCGTACGATTCGCGGCGGCCGTTGCCGGTCGGCGCCATGCCCATCAGCCGCGCATTGAGCGTGTCCTGCATGTAGCCGGTGAGCACGCCATCCTCGATCAACGTCGTCGATTGCGTGGGCGTGCCTTCGTCGTCGCAGTTGAGCGAACCGCGGCGGCCTGCGAGCGTGGCGTCATCGACGATGGTCACCCCCGGCGATGCGACGCGCTGGCCCATGCGACCGGCATAGGTCGAGGTGCCCTTGCGGTTGAAGTCGCCTTCCAGCCCGTGGCCGACCGCCTCGTGCAGCAGCACGCCGGTCCAGCCGTTGCCGAGCACCACCGGCATCACGCCGGCCGGCGCATCGATGGCCTCAAGGTTGACCAGCGCCTGGCGCAGCGCTTCGCGCGCGAACTTCTCCGGCTGGCCATCTCCCAGCAACTGCTCGTACGAATAGCGGCCACCGAACCCTGCGTAACCCGATTCCCGGCGCCCATCCTGCTCGACGATCACCTGCACGTTCATCCGCACCAGCGGGCGCACGTCGGCGGCCAGAACGCCGTCGCTACGCGCGATCAGCACGGTGTCGACCGCGGCGGACAGGCTCACCATCACCTGCTGCACGCGCGGATCCAGTCTGCGCAAGAGGACGTCCACCCGGCGCAGCGCCTCGACCTTGGCCTCGCTGCCGAACGCATCGATCGGGTCCTCGGGACGATAAAGCAAGGCGGTGTCGCGGCGGGCCAGCGCTTGCGCATCGGAAGCGCCACCATCGCGGGCGATCGCACGCGCCGAACCGGCCGCGGCCAACAATGCATCGGCATCGATCTCGCCCGAATAGGCGAAGCCGGTCTTCTCGCCGCTGATCGCGCGCACACCGACGCCCTGCTCGATCGAGTGCGCACCGTCCTTGACGATGCCGTCCTCCATCGACCAGCTCTCGCGCCGGCCATGCTGGAAATACAGGTCGCCGAAGTCCGCGCCGCTCGCCAGCAGTGTGGAGAAGGTTTTCTCGATGTCGCCGATCGACAGCCCGGCGGGCGACAACAGGCGGGATTCGGCGATGGCGAGGGATTGGCTCATGGA
>JAEWNY010000070.1 GCA_023461075.1 Pseudomonadota bacterium
GGCGTGCGTGTGCTGATGACCGGCAATGACGTGTTCAAGCACGCGGTCAAGGCGCTGGATGCGGTGGTCGAGGAAACGCTCGAAGCCAATGGCCTGGACCGCCACGACATCGACTGGCTGATCCCGCACCAGGCCAACCTGCGGATCATCGAAGCGACCGCGAAACGGCTCGAGATGCCGATGGAACGCGTGATTGTCACCGTGGACAAGCACGGCAACACCTCGTCCGGCTCGGTGCCGCTGGCGCTGGATGCCGCGGTGCGCTCCGGCAAGGTGCAGCGTGGCCAGTTGCTGTTGCTGGAAGCCTTCGGCGGCGGCTTTACCTGGGGTTCGGTGCTGCTGCGCTACTGAGCGGCCTCACGCGCGTCCCTACGCATACGCGCGGGTACGGACGGCTGCATTCGCACGCCGTTAGACTGCGATGTTTCCGCACCGGATGCAGCGCGTGACCGAATCACTGGCTTTCGTTTTCCCCGGGCAGGGCTCGCAGAGCCTAGGCATGTTGGCCGGCCTTGCCGAGCGACATCCCGTCGTCATCGAGACCTTCGCTGAAGCATCGGAAGGCGCCGGCATTGATCTGTGGGCACTGGCTCAGCAAGGTCCGGAAGCACAGCTCAACCAGACCGAATTCACCCAGCCGGCCCTGCTTGCGGCGGGCGTCGCCGTGTGGCGTGCATGGCAGGCGGCAAGTGGGACCGAGCCCGCGCTGCTCGCCGGCCACAGCTTGGGCGAATACAGCGCGTTGGTGGCCGCCGGCGCGTTGCCGCTGGACGAGGGCGCGAAACTGGTCCGCACGCGGGGTCAACTGATGCAGGCGGCATGTCCGCCCGGCACCGGCGCGATGGCCGCAGTGATCGGCGCGGAAGATGCGCTGGTGCAGGAAGTTTGTGATGTGGCCTCGGCGGGTGGCGTGGTGGTGCCGGCCAACTTCAACTCACCGGGGCAGATCGTGATCGGCGGTGATGCCGCGGCGGTCGATCGTGCGCTCGCGCTGCTCGCCGAGAAGGGCGTGCGCAAGACGGTGAAGCTGGCGGTCAGCGTGCCTTCGCACACGCCGCTGATGCGCGAGGCCGCCGATCGCCTGGCCGAGGCGATGGACGGCCTGTCATGGGCACTGCCCGCGATCCCCGTGGTGCAGAACGTGGATGCCGCGATCATCGATGAAGTCGATGCGATACGCGACGCGCTGGTGCGTCAGCTTTACCTGCCGGTGCAATGGACCCGTTGCGTGGAAGCGCTGGCGGCGCGTGGTGCGACGCGCATCGGCGAATGCGGGCCGGGCAAGGTGCTGGCCGGCCTGGTCAAGCGCATCGACAAGTCACTCGATGCGCGTGCGCTCGGCGTGCCTGAAGAATTCGACAACGCATTGCAGGAGTGGAAATGATGGACAAGCCCTTGCAGGGTGAAATCGCGCTGGTGACCGGCGCATCGCGCGGGATCGGCGCGGCGATCGCCGATGAGCTGGCCGCGCGTGGTGCGATGGTGATCGGGACCGCGACCAGCGAATCGGGCGCGAACGCGATCGGCGAACGCCTGAAGGCCGCCGGTGGCCATGGTCGCGTGCTGCAGGTCAATGAAGCCGGGAGCATCGAAAAGCTGATCGACGACATCGCCAAGGAATTCGGCGGCGTATCGATACTGGTCAACAACGCCGGCATCACCCGCGACAATCTTTTGATGCGGATGAAGGACGAGGACTGGCAGGCCATCCTCGATACCAACCTCACCAGCGTGTATCGCAGTTCCAAGGCGGTGATGCGCGGAATGATGAAGGCGCGCAAGGGCCGCATCATCAACATCGCATCGGTAATCGGAGTCACCGGCAATGCGGGACAAGCCAACTACGCGGCGGCCAAGGCGGGCATCATCGCCTTCAGCAAGTCGCTGGCCAAGGAGATCGGCAGTCGCGGCATCACCGTGAATGTCGTTGCGCCGGGTTTCATCGCCACCGACATGACCAAGGATCTCCCGGAAGACGCCAAGGCGGCGATGGCCGGGCAGATCGCGCTCGGTCGCCTGGGTGAGCCGTCGGACATCGCCAAGGCGGTGGCATTCCTGGCAGGGCCGGATGCGGCGTACATCACCGGCGAGACGATCCACGTCAACGGTGGCATGTACATGCCTTGATTCCGGCCTGCTGCGCTTGGGCATGCAGCGTTCTCGAACGACTCACACAAGGTCACGTGCTTGAGTACGCGCTCTCGCGCCGTTCTCCTGCTTTCCTGGCCTTGGCTCGCGACGACCTGGATCGCGCAAGGCCATCCGCATCAGCGATCCTGAATACGTACGCCAGCGTTTCTTGCGGCCAGTCGGTTTCCCGTACACTAGCCACCAGCTTTCATCCGAACATCCCCCGGAGGGGTCACACATGAGCAACATCGAAGAGCGCGTCAAGAAGATCGTGGTCGAACAATTGGGCGTCAAGGAAGAAGACGTCACCAACAGCGCGTCGTTCGTCGACGACCTGGGCGCGGACTCGCTCGACACGGTGGAACTGGTCATGGCGCTTGAAGAAGAGTTCGAGTGCGAGATCCCGGACGAGGAAGCCGAGAAGATCACCAGCGTGCAACAGGCCATCGATTACGTGAAGGCGCACGTCAAGGCCTGATCCTGACGCTGCATCGACCTTGCCGGGGCCGCTTCGTGCGGCCTCGTGCATGTTGGAAGCAACGAAACCTGCCATTCCCCGGAGCACGGAGCCCCCATGTCCAAACGTCGCGTCGTCATCACCGGCCTCGGCATCCTTTCGCCGCTCGGCAATGATCTCGAAACCAACTGGGCGGCCATCAAGGCCGGGCGCTCGGGCATCGGGCCGATCACCCATTTCGATGCGTCCGCGTTCCCGACCCGCATCGCCGGCGAGGTGCGTGGCTTCGACCCGGCGCAGTTCATCACGCCCAAGGACGTGAAGAAGATGGACCCGTTCGTCCACTACGGCGTGGCCGCGGGGCTGATGGCGATCCGCGATTCGGGCATCGTCATCGAAGGCGAGGATGCCGAGCGCATCGGCGTGGCGGTCGGCGCCGGCATCGGCGGCATCTCCGGCATCGAGGAGACCTCGATCAAGCTCAACGAAGGCGGCCCGCGCAAGATCTCGCCGTTCTACATCCCCAGCACCATCGTCAACATGATCTCGGGCCAGCTCTCGATCATGACCGGCGCCAAGGGCCCGAATATCGCCGTGGTCACCGCCTGCACCACGGCGACCCACAATATTGGCCTTGCGATGCGGATGATCCAGCACGGCGAGGCCGATGCGATGGTCTGTGGCGGTGCCGAGTACGCGACCACGCCGACCGCCGTCGGCGGGTTCTGCGCGATGAAGGCGCTCTCGACCCGCAACGACGATCCCGAGAAGGCCTCGCGGCCGTGGGACGCCGGGCGAGACGGCTTCGTGATGGGCGATGGCGCCGGCGTGCTGGTGATCGAGGAATACGAGCGCGCCAAATCGCGTGGCGCGCGCATCTACGCCGAGATCGCAGGCTTCGGCATGAGCGGCGATGCCTACCACATGACCGCGCCGAGCGAGAACGGCGAGGGCGCGGCGCGCTGCATGGTCAACGCGATGCGCGACGCCGGCATCAACGGGAGCGACATCGGCTACATCAACGCGCACGGCACCTCGACGCCGGCCGGTGACCTGGCCGAGACCAATGCGGTCAAGCAGGCGCTGGGCGATGCGGCGAAGTCGGTGATGGTCAGCTCGACCAAGTCGATGACCGGACACCTGCTCGGCGCGGCCGGCGGCGTGGAGGCGGTGTATTCGGCGATGGCGTTGTTCGATGGCGTGATCCCGCCGACCATCAACCTCGAGAATCCGTCGCAAGGCTGCGATCTCGACTACGTGCCGAACACCGCGCGCGAGGCCAAGGTCGATGTCGCGATGTCGAACTCGTTCGGCTTCGGCGGCACCAATGGCACGCTGGTGTTCCGCCGCGTCTGACCCCAATGGCGGCTGCGATGTCGCCGCATCCTTGCATGCTGATCGAACGACTCGACACGCCGCTGGACCTCGCGGCGGTGCGGCGGGTGGCGCCGCAGCGCTACCCGTTGCTCATGGCTTCCTCCGCGCATGCGCTGGATGCCTCGGCACGCAAGCACGCGCGCTGGGACATCCTGCTGGCGACCAACGGCGAAGGCTTCGTGCTCGATGCCGGTGGCGGATTGCAGACGCTCGCCGGTGAAGGGATCGAAGGCGGCTTCTTCGACCATCTTGAGGAGACCTGGCAGGCCGCGCGGATCGAACATGCCGATGGCGATATCGCGCACCTGCCGTTCCGCGGTGGCTGGGCATTGTTCTGCGCCTACGAACTTGCAGGTGAAGTCGAGCCGATCCTCGACCTGCCGCGTGCAGAAGGCGGACTGCCGAGCGCCTGCGCATTGCGCTGCCCGCTGGCGCTGCTGCATGACCATGCCAGCGGCGAAGTGCTGCTGGTTGCCGAACCCGGCGCGGAGGTTTTGCGCGATGCCGTGCTGGGCGACATCGCGACGATCGATACGTTGCCCGACTTGCGACCGTGGCGGCCGCCGATGGAGGTGAGCGAAGATCCGCCCTCGCGATATACCGATGGCGTGCGTCGTGTGCTGGATTACCTTGCTGCCGGTGACGTGTTCCAGGTCAACCTGTCGCGTGGATGGCGGGCGCGTTTCGACGGGGTGCTGGATCCCGCCACACTGCATGCGCGCCTGGCCGAGGCCAACCCCGCGCCGTTCGCCGGCGTATTCGCGCATGGCGGCTGGGCGGTGGTGAGTGCCTCGCCGGAACGGTTGGTGTCGATCCGCGGCGATGTGGTGGAGACCCGGCCGATCGCCGGCACCCGCCCGCGCATGATGGACGACGATGATGCCTCACGCATCCGCGAACTCGTCGGCCACCCGAAGGAACGCGCCGAGCACGTGATGCTGGTCGACCTGGAACGCAACGACCTCGGCCGGGTCTGCATTGGCGGCACCGTTGAGGTGGACGAACTCATGACGGTCGAGAGCTACGCCCATGTCCATCACATCGTCAGCAACGTGCGCGGTGTGTTGCGCGATGATGCCTCGCCGGTAGACGTAATCCGCGCGGTGTTCCCGGGCGGCACGATCACCGGCGCGCCGAAAGTGCGCTGCATGCAGATCCTTGCCGAGCTTGAAGCCATCGGGCGGGGCGCCTACACCGGCGCGATGGGCTGGCTCAACCGCGATGGCGACCTCGACCTCAACATCCTGATCCGCAGCGCGGAAGTGGAGGGCGACACGCTGCGCTTCCGCACCGGCGGCGGCGTCGTCATCGACTCGGATCCCGAACGCGAACTGGCCGAAACCCGTGCCAAGGCGCGCGGCATGTTGCGTGCCCTGGGTGTCGCCGAGTGAGTGTCCGCATGTTCGTTGGCGATGCGCAGGTGGATGCGATCGCAGCCGATGACCGCGGTCTCGCGTATGGGGAATCGCTGTTCGAGACGATGCGCGTGTACCGTGGCGACATCACGTGGTGGGACCGGCACATGGCCCGGCTTGCATGGGGCGCAGAACGCCTGTCGATGCCGCTGCCGAACCGTGCGCGCATGCATGAGGAGGCGCTCGCGTTGCTGTGCGGCATGGATGCGGTACTCAAGCTGCAACTCACCCGCGGCGGTGGGTCTCGTGGCTATGCCGCGAATCCCCGGTCTCCGCCGTTCTGGATGCTGTCGCGCCACGCACTCCCGCAACCGACCGCGGTGATCGATACGATCTGGTGCGGGACACGATTGGCGCGGCAACCGTTGCTGGCCGGCCTCAAGCACGGCAACCGCCTGGAACAGGTGCTGGCGCGCAATGAGGTGGTTGCCGCCGGCGTTGACGAAGGACTGGTGCGCGACGTGGCCGGTCGCGTCACTTCCGGGACCGCATCCAACCTGTTCATCCTCGATGCCGATGGCTGGCATACCCCGGAGCTGGATCACGCCGGTGTCGCCGGTGTTTGCCGTGGCTGGGTGATGGAACGGCGGCCGTGCACCGTGCGCCGCATCCGCCATGACGAGGTGATGGAAGCGCGCGCCGTGTTCCTGTGCAATTCGCTGCGCGGTATCCTGCCTGTCCGCCGGCTGGGTGATCGCGCCTGGCCCACGATCGATCCGGAGATCCGCGCGCTGCAGGCCGAACTGGCAGGCGCGCATCCGGGATTCGCCACGACAATGGAGGCATCGTGAAAAAGAAAGGTTGCCGCAGCGCCCTGACCACCGCGTTCCTGTTCCTCGTCTGCGTGGCACTCGCGCTGGGCGTGGTCTGGCAGCGGCAGAAGAGCTTTGCCGACGCGCCGGTCGGCGGCCTCAAGCCCGACAGCAGTGTGGTGGTGGAGCGGGGTGATTCCTTCCGCACGGTGCTCGGCAAACTTCGGGGCGCGGGTGTGGCCGTGGGCAGCGACATCGAATGGCAGGCGCTGGCACGATTGACCGGTGCGGCCGGCAAGGTGCAGGTTGGCGAGTACGCGTTGCGACCCGGGATCACGCCGCGTCAGCTCCTGCTCGACATGCGCGACGGCAAGGTGGTGAGCTATCGCGTGACGCTGGTGGATGGCTGGACCTTCCGCGACCTGCGCCGCACACTGGCGCGTGCACCCAACCTAAAGCAGGACACCGCGAAGATGAGCGATGCCGAGGTCATGGAGGCGCTCGGTCATGAAGGCCAGCATCCGGAAGGCCGTTTCCTGCCCGAGACCTACCAGTACAACCGGACGGATAGCGACCTTGGCGTGCTGAAACGCGCCTACGCGGGCATGGAGAAAGCGCTGGACGAAGCCTGGAAAGGCCGCGATGCCGACCTGCCGTACAAGGATCCCTACGAGCTGCTGACGATGGCCTCGATCGTCGAGAAGGAAACCGGCGTGCCCGACGAGCGCGCACAGGTCGCCGGCGTATTCGTGCGGCGGCTCAAGACCGGCATGCGGCTGGAGACCGATCCCACGATCATCTATGGCCTCGGCGATGCCTACCAGGGCAACATCACTTGGGCGCACCTGCGTACCGACGGTCCCTACAACAGCCGCACCCGCGACGGCCTGCCGCCGACGCCGATCGCGATGCCCGGTCTTGCTTCGCTGAAGGCAAGCGCGCATCCGGCGCCGGGCGATGCGCTGTTCTTCGTGGCCGTGGGCGATGGCAGTGGCCGCAGCCGCTTCGCCGCCACCTATCCCGAGCACCAGCGCAACGTCGCGGCGTATCTCGCCAACCGTCGCGCCGATGCCGGGCGCGTCGACCCCAACGAGCCGATGCGCGGCACGGTGACGATTTCCGAAGACGGCGCACCGGTCAGCGTGTCCGACGCGGTGCCCAGCGATGCAACGCCCACGCCGGCACCTTCGTCCACCACGCCACCGGCGCCGTCAAGCACGCCGCCATCGCGATGAGTGGACTTGTGCGGCATCCGCGCCTGGTCAGCATCGAGGGCGGCGAGGGCGCCGGCAAGAGCACGGTGATCGATGCGCTGCGCCTCGCGCTGGAAGCACGGGGCGAACAGGTGTTGCTGACCCGCGAGCCGGGCGGCACTCCGCTTGCGGAGATGATTCGCGGCCTGTTGCTGGATCCCGCGCACGAGCCGGCCACGCGCGAGACCGAGCTGCTGTTGATGTTCGCCGCGCGCGCGCAGCACGTGCGCGAAGTGATCCAGCCTGCGCTCGATGCCGGCGCGTGGATCCTCTGCGATCGTTTCACCGATTCCAGCTACGCCTATCAGGGTGCGGGACGCGGTGTGGACGAAGCGTTGATCGAGGCGCTGGAGCGGGGCGCGGTCGGGATGGAGCCGGGCCTCACGTTGTTGCTGGATGTCGATGTCGAGCTTGGACGTTCGCGGATTCGGGCCCGCGGCGGTGAACCCGACCGTATCGAGCGCGAGCGCATGGAATTCTTCCAGCGCGTCCGCGAAGGTTTCCTGGCCCGCGCCGCGAATGCGCCCGATCGCATCCGGGTGATCGATGCCGGACAGGACGCGGACCTGGTTGCCCGCGAAGCAGTGGCATTGCTGGAATCACACAGCGGATGACCGCGTTCGCGCCCTGGCAACAACGCGTCTATGCGACGGCCGCGGCGGCGATGGATGCCGGCCGCCTCTCGCACGCCCTGTTGTTCGCGGGTCCGCCAAGGATCGGCAAGCGTGCGGTCGCCGAGCGCCTGGCGATGCGTGCGCTCTGCCTTGAACGTCCCCGCGATGGCGAGCCGTGCGGCAGCTGCCGCAGTTGCCGGCTGTTTGCCGCACGCACCCAATTGGACCAGCCGGAAACCCGGCCCGATGGCAGTCTCGCGCACCCCGACGGTCATCCGGCGCATCCGGACGCGCGCTTCATCGGCCATGCCTGGAACGAGAAGACCGGCAAGATGCGTGGCGAGATCGTCATCGAACAGATTCGCCTGATGTCGGAGAAGCTGGCGCTGACATCGCAATACGGCGATACCCAGGTCGCGATCATCGACCCGGCCGAGTCGATCAACCACGCCGCCAGCAATGCCCTGCTGAAGACGCTGGAGGAGCCGCAGCCGGGCCGTTTCATCTGGCTGGTCACGGCCAACCCGTCGCGACTGTCGGCGACGATCCGCAGCCGCACCCAGATCCTGGAATTCCGCCTGCCCGCGCGCGAGGAAGCGCTGGCGTGGCTGGTCGGCAGCGGGCATGGCGAGCGCGAGGCGCGGGAAGCGCTGCAGATCGCCCGCGGCCATCCGGGACTGGCGCACCAATGGCTTGAAGGCGGTGCGCTGGACTTGCGTGCCGAGGTATTGGCCGACCTTGAGCGGCTGGACCGCGAGCCAGGGTCGGCGCACGCGCTCGCCCAGCGCTGGACGGGAGACGAAAACGCTGCATTGCGCCTGCGCTTCGCCGCCGATGCGGCGCTTGAGGAGGCGCGAGAGGGCCGGCTTGAACCGATCCGCATCCAGCGGCTTGCGCGCTGGTTCGACCAGGCCAATCGCACGCGGGAGTTGCTTCGCACCACGGTGCGCGCCGATCTGGCGGTGCTGGAGTTGCTCATGGGCTGGCGCGATTACCGATCGGGCGAGGGCACCGGCGCAGGCCGCTAGTGCAGTCGCATCCTGCCCAAGGGCGCTTCGAGGTTGCGCCTGGCGTTATGCTGGCGACCTCGATCGATGGACCCCGGACATGGCCCTGACCGCAGGTGGCGCACGCCAGAGCATCCTCAACGTCGTCCTTGCCGATGACAACGCGCTCTACAGCGCCTACATGCCCTTCATCAAAGGTGGCGGCCTGTTTGCGCAGACGCCCAATCGCCTGCCGCTGGGGCAATCGGTGTTCATGATGGTCACGCTGCCCGGCAGCTCGGAAAAATTGCCGGTGCCGGGCAAGGTCTGCTGGGTGACGCCGGTCGGCGCGCAGGGCAACCGCCCGGCGGGCGTCGGTGTGCAGTTCGATGACACTCCGGAGGGATACCAGCTGAAGAGCCGGATCGAATCGCTGCTGGCCGGTCGGCTGGAAGGCGATCGACCGACTTTCACGATGTAGCGGCACGCATCGCCGCGCCAAGACACGCGCTGAAACACATGCCGAAACGAAAACGCCGGGTGATGCCCGGCGTTTTTGCATCAGCGCGATGTGCCTTCGCCCTAGCTGCGCAAAGCGGCGTTGTCCCAGCCCGGCCGCGATGCGAAGCGATCGCCATGCGCGGCCTGCAGCGCCTTGAGCCGGTCCAGCACGGCATCCACGCCGGTCTCGCGGACGTACTGGATCGGGCCGCCACGGAACGGCGCAAAGCCGGTACCGAAGATCACCCCGGCATCGAGCAGGTCGGCATCTTCCACCACGCCATCGTTGAGACAGGCCACCGCTTCGTTGATCAGCGGCAGGATCAGGCGATCCTGCAGGTCTTCAGGCACGGTGTAATCGGCCGGGATATCGGGATTGACCGCCTTGCCGTCCTTCCATTCGTACAGGCCCTGGCCGTCCTTCTTGCCGCGTTTGCCGGCTTCCGGCGGCGACTGGAACGCAGCCGGGATCGACAGGCCGAGGAACGGAGCCAGTTCCGCGCCGACGCCCGCCGCGACATCCAGCCCGACGGTGTCGATCAGCTCGATCGGCCCCATCGGCATGCCGAACTTCACCGCCGCCTTGTCGATCACCGGGCCGGGGATGCCTTCGGAATACGCGGTCATCGCCTCCAGCATGTACGGGAACAGCACGCGGTTGACCAGGAAGCCCGGCGTGCCGGCGACCGGCACCGGCAGCTTGTCCAGTTTCTTGCAGAACGCGGCCAAGCGTGCCTGGGTTTCCGGCGCCATCGCATCGTGGTGGATGATCTCGACCAGCGGCATCAGGGCGACCGGATTGAAATAGTGCAGGCCGGCGAACTGCGCGGGCCGCGCGATGTGCTCGCGCAGTTCGGTCAGCGGGATCGATGAGGTATTGGTGGTGAGCAGTGCACCCGGCTTCATTTTCGGCTCGACGCTGGCGTACAGCTCGCGCTTGGCCTCGGGCTTCTCGATGATCGCCTCTATGACCAGGTCGGCATCGGCCACGCCATCGCCGGCCAGGTCGCCCTTGAGCCGCGCGGCGACCTCCGGCCGCTTGGCCTCGTCCTTGACCTTCTTGGCGAACAATTCGCCAGCTCGCGTCAATGCGCCATCGATGAACTTCTGTTCGCGGTCCTGCAGGGTGACATCGAAGCCCTTGTAGGCGCTCCAAGCGGCGATGTCGCCGCCCATCACCCCGGCGCCGACCACGTGGACCTTGCGGATGCCCGAATCGCCGGAACCCATCGCCTTCATCCGTTCCTGCAGGAAGTACACGCGGATCAGATTGCGCGCGGTCGGCGTACCGCTCAGCTTGACCACGCCGCGACGCTCGGACTCCAGTTGCGCGTTGATGCTGGCGCCGCCGCGCTTCCAGCTGTCGATCAACGCATAGGGCGCGGGGTAATGCGCCTTCGGCGCCTTGCGCGCGACCTGCTTGATCAGCATCGGCGCCAGCGCTTGCCGTGCGGGCCAGAGGTTGGTCGCCCAAGCCAGCGCGCGCTGCTTGAGCGGACGCTCGCGGCCACGCAGTGCGAGTTGCGCGGCGGTGTCTTCCAGCGTGGCGGGCGCGGCAGTCACATCGACCAGGCCCATCGCCTTGGCTGCGCTGGCACTGACCGTGCGCCCGGTCAGCATCAGGTCGAACGCGGCCGGTGCACCGATGAGCCGCGGCAGGCGCACGCTGCCGCCCCAGCCGGGGAAGATGCCGAGTTTCACTTCCGGCAGGCCGATCCGCGTGGATGGATCGGTGGAAGCGACGCGGTAGCGACACGCCAGCGCGATCTCGGTGCCGCCGCCCATGCAGAAGCCATGGATCGCGGCGACCGTGGGGCACGGCAGCTTCGACAATTTCTGGAACACCTGCTGGCCGCGACGGATCGCATCGCCGACCGTGCCCTTCTTGTCGAACTCGGCGAACTCCTTGATGTCGGCGCCGGCGATGAAGCCGCTGTCCTTGGCCGAGGCGACGATCACGCCCTTGGGTGCTTCCAGCGCCAGTCGTTCGAGGATCGCGTCCAGTTCGATCAGCGCCGCCTGCGAGAATGCATTGACCTTCTCGCCTTCGCGATCGAAGGCCAGCACCAGCACGCCGTCTTCGCGCATGCGGGTCTGCCAATGGTGCGGCTGGAGGCCTTCGAGGGCAGCGATCATGGGTTCAATCCGAGGGGGTATGGAAGGACGTTATCTTCCAACTCCGGTTGATATCGCGTCAAATCGCCGCAATATCGCTACAAGGTGCACAGGCGGCGCGAGGGCACCGGGAACTTTCTCCGTCCCGCCCGGTCGGACTAGGCAGTCATCCGAGGCGGCATCGACATGCAGGCTGGAGTGGCGCCTTTGGCGGCCAACAACGACATCGAAGAAAGCGGCATCACGCCGACCACGGGGCTTGATCCGCTCGACCAGGAGCTGGTGCGCCGCGTTCAGCAGGGCGAGTCGGCGGCGTTCGACCTCCTGGTGCGCCGCTACCAGCATCGCGTCGTCGCGCTGGTCAGCCGCTATGTCGGCGACTGGTCGGAGGCGCAGGACGTGGCGCAGGACGCTTTCGTCCGCGCCTATCGCGCCATCGGCAGCTTTCGTGGCGACGCGCAGTTCTATACCTGGCTGCACCGGATCGCCATCAACACCGCCAAGAACCACTTGCAGGCGATGAAGCGGCGTCCGCCCAACGCCGACATCGATGCCGGCGACGCCGAGCATTTCGATGCCGCCCTGCAGATGCGCGATACCGACACGCCCGAGCGCGAACTGCTGCGCCACGAGGTCGAGCAGGCGGTGATGCGCAGCGTCAACGCGCTGCCGAAGGAACTGCGACTTGCCATCACCCTGCGCGAGGTCGATGGCCTGTCCTACGACGAGATTGCGCAGCGGCTCGATTGCCCGATCGGCACGGTGCGCTCGCGCATCTTCCGTGCCCGCGAGGCGATCGACCGCGAACTGCGCCCGCTTCTGGGCGCGCAGGCCACACCGCGCGAAAGAGGACGATCATGACCGAGACAGATACCCATCGCGAACAGCTTTCCGCGTTGATCGACGGCGCGTTGGACGCCGACCAGTCGCGCTTCCTGCTGCGCCGCCTGCAACACGACGGCGCGCTGGCCGATGACCTGGCCTGCTGGCAAATGACCGGCGACGTGCTGCGTGGGCAGGCGTCCGCGCCGGCGCCCATGGGCTTTGCCGAAGCGGTGGGTATGCGCGTCGCCACCGAGCCGCATCCCTTGATCGAAGAGGTATTGCCTGCCGTGGTGCCGGCCGCGACGATGCACGAACGCGCGGTCGGGTCGGCTTCGCGCGCTGTCCGCTGGGGCTGGTTCGGAGGCGGCGCGCTGGCCGCATCGCTGGCGATGGCGATGGTCTGGACGTTGCGTCCGTCGATCGCGCCGATCGATGGCGATGGCGGATCGCTTGCGGATATCGAGGCCTCCGCCGCCCCGTCGCCTGCCATTGCGGCGACGTCGATCGGCGTCGGCGTGCAGCCTGCGGGCTCCGCAGCGGATGACAACCCGGCCCCTGGCAACGTAATGGCCGCCGCGTCCACCGCCGTCGCCGCAGCCGCGGTGGCGCGCACGCCGGTGG
>JAEWNY010000071.1 GCA_023461075.1 Pseudomonadota bacterium
TGCTGGAAACCCTCGACACCGGCGAACGCCTGGAGATGCTGGTCGGTTTCGTCGATGGCGAGCTGGACGTGCAGCAGCTGGAGAAGAAGATCCGCGGCCGGGTGAAGTCGCAGATGGAGAAGTCCCAGCGCGAGTACTACCTCAACGAGCAGATGAAGGCGATCCAGAAGGAGCTTGGGGAAGGCGAGGACGGCGGCAACGAGATGGACGAGCTGGCCAAGAAGATCGCCGAGGCCGGCATGCCCAAGGCGGCGGAAGCGAAGGCCAAGGCCGAATACAACAAGCTCAAGCAGATGTCGCCGATGTCGGCCGAGGCCGGCGTGGTGCGCAACTATCTCGATTGGCTGCTGGGCGTGCCGTGGAAGAAGCGCAGCAAGGTGCGCAAGGATCTGAAGGCCGCGCAGGACGTGCTCGACGCCGACCACTTCGGCCTGGAAAAGGTCAAGGACCGCATCCTGGAATACCTCGCGGTGCAGTCACGGGTGTCGAAGATGAAGGGGCCGATCCTCTGCTTGGTCGGTCCGCCGGGCGTCGGCAAGACCTCGCTGGGCCAGAGCATCGCCAAGGCGACCAACCGGAAGTTCGTGCGGATGGCGCTGGGTGGTGTGCGCGACGAGGCCGAGATCCGTGGCCATCGCCGCACCTATGTCGGCTCGATGCCGGGCCGCATCGTGCAGAACCTCAACAAGGTCGGGACGAAAAATCCGCTGTTCGTGCTCGACGAGATCGACAAGATGGCGATGGATTTCCGCGGCGATCCGTCGTCGGCGCTGCTGGAGGTGCTCGATCCCGAGCAGAACCACAGCTTCAACGACCATTATCTCGAGGTCGACCTCGATCTGTCCGAGGTGATGTTCATCGCCACCTCCAACTCGATGAACATCCCCGGCCCTTTGCTCGATCGCATGGAAGTGATCCGCATCCCCGGCTACACCGAGGAGGAGAAGCTCAACATCGCGATGCGTTATCTGGTGCCGAAGCAGGTCAAGGCCAACGGCCTGCGCGAGGGCGAGATCAGCATCGAGGAAAGCGCGGTGCGCGGCATCATCCGCTACTACACGCGCGAATCGGGCGTGCGCAACCTGGAGCGCGAGATCGCCAAGATCGCTCGCAAGGTGGTCAAGGACATCGCGCTAGCCGGCCCGCAGAAGGGCAAGAAGCCGAAGACGGTGAAGGTAGCCGAAGCCAACCTCGACAAGTACCTGGGCGTCCAACGCTTCGACTTCGGCCGCGCGGAAGTAGACAACGAGATCGGCCTGGTCACTGGCTTGGCCTGGACCGAAGTCGGCGGTGACCTGTTGCAGATCGAATCGACGCTGGTGCCCGGCAAGGGCGCGCTGATCCTCACTGGCCAGCTCGGCGACGTGATGAAGGAGTCGGCCTCGGCGGCATTGTCGGTGGTGCGCTCGCGCACCGAACGGTTCGGCATCGACCTCGACTTCCTGTCGAAGTTCGACGTCCACGTGCACGTCCCGGATGGCGCGACGCCGAAGGATGGCCCGAGTGCGGGCATCGCGATGACCACGGCATTGGTATCGATGCTGACCAAGATCCCGGTGCGCGCGGATGTGGCGATGACCGGCGAGATCACCCTGCGCGGGCGCGTCAGTGCCATCGGCGGTCTGAAGGAGAAGCTGCTGGCCGCGCTGCGCGGCGGCATCAAGACCGTGATCATCCCGGACGAGAACAAGAAGGATCTGGCCGACATCCCGGCCAACGTGACCCAGCACATGAAGATCGTGCCGGTGAAGTGGATCGACGAGGTACTCGACCTGGCGCTGGAACGGCCACTGACGCCGGCCAATGTCGAGATCCCGGAGGTGCCGGAGGCGGCGGTGATTCCCGCAAGCGAACCGGAAGCCAAGCCCAGGCGCAAGGGCGAAGTCAAGCATTGAAATCTCGTTAAAACGGGGCAAAAACGCCGGTTTTCCGGTGTTTTTCCTTGCCCGGCACCGCGCGACGCTGGTATAACGGCGGGGTTGCGGATGTGACGCCGCAAGCAGTTCTCGGCAACGGCCAGCCGTTGCAACCACCCTCATCGGCGGCATGTCGCCGCCCGACCCAAGGAGTCAACGAATGAACAAGTCCGACCTGATCGATCACGTGGCCGAATCCTGCAGCCTGTCCAAGGCCGATGCCGGACGTGCGGTGGACGCCGTGATCGGCGGCATCACCGGTGCGCTCAAGGGCGGCGATTCGGTCGCGCTGACCGGCTTCGGTACCTTCGAGGTGCGCTCGCGCGCCGCCCGCACCGGCCGCAACCCGAAGACCGGCGAAGCCCTGCAGATCGCGGCGTCGAAGGCCCCGGGTTTCAAGGCCGGCAAGGCGCTCAAGGATGCGGTGAACTGAACGATCAGCTCGATCGTGTCCGCGAAAGCCCGGCCTGGTGCCGGGCTTTTTCATGGGCGCGTGCGTTATCATCGCGCTCCGCTACGGGAGCTTAGCTCAGCGGTAGAGCGTCTCCTTTACACGGAGAGGGTCGGGGGTTCGATCCCCTCAGCTCCCACCATCGC
>JAEWNY010000072.1 GCA_023461075.1 Pseudomonadota bacterium
TGATGTCCACGCTTCCCCCGATCCAGATCACCCGGCTTGATGCCGATCGCCTCGACGCCCTGCTTGACATGCCTTCCGCTCGGCAGTTGCCGGGCCTCGATGCGCTGCGCGTGGAGCTTGAGCGCGCCGACGTGGTCGAGCCTGCCGCGATCCCGGCCGATGTCGCGACCATGAACTCGCGCATCAAGTTCGTCGAGGACGCATCCGGCAAGACCTTCGAGTTGACCCTGGTCTACCCCCAGGACGCAGGCAAACCCGACAGCATCTCGATCCTGGCGCCGGTCGGCAGTGCGCTGCTGGGCCTGCGGGTCGGGCAATCGATCCAGTGGCCCATGCCCGGTGGGCGCAGCGCGGAGTTGCGCCTGCTGGAGGTCGTCGACCAGCCGGAAGCGAACGGCCGCGACCTGGGGTGAAGCGCGATGGCTAACGATCAGGCTGGCGCGGCGGTAATCGCCGTTTCAGCATCGGCGTCGCCAGATCCCGCAGCTCGGTCGGCAGGGAGACTTCCAACTTGAAGAACGGCAGGTCGGCACGCGCGTCGTAGAAGGCAATCCCGTCGACCGGCACACCATCCACCATTGCGCGATAACCGATGAGGTGGCGGCGCAGGCGGGTCGTGGTCACCGCCGGTTGCGTGCCGGTGTAGAACGGAAACTCGTTGGCGCGAACATCCTCGCGCGCTTCAGCGAACAACGCGCTCGCCGCGTGCTGGGCGCAACCGACATAGGCACTGGGGTCGTAATAGCTGACGTGGTCTTGGCCCGTGTCAGGCAGCAAGAGCAAACCACGCTGCCATTGGCGCCGACACCGCCCTTGGTCGGTCGCCAGCCGCGGGGAACCAGCAACCAGCCCGCATGGCTGTACCACAGCGCCAGCCGCGCGGCATCGCGCGCATCCAGCGCCGCGTCCAGCACCAGAACATGAGCCACGCATGGAGAGGCGACTTCGCCGGGTTGCGCATCGATCACATCCGGGTGAACTGCCAGCTGACCGGGCGACCGTCCTTGTAGGGCATCACCCCGTGGAACGGCCGCGGATCGCCATCGAACACCAGCGGCAGGAAGAAACGGTCGCCCTCCCACATCGGCAGGGCGTCCAGGCGTGACATCGGCACCCATTCCAGCGGGCCTTCCGGGTTCTCCGGGTAAGGCGTGCCCTCGAACGCGGTGATCAGGAAGACAAAGCCCAGCCAGTCCTCGCCGTTCTTGCCGAAGCCGGGCCAGCTGACCGTGCCGCGCAGCGACAAAGCGGTGCATTCGATGCCCGCTTCCTCGCGGATCTCGCGGATCATCCCGGCCAGCGCGTCCTCGTCGGGCTCGAGCTTGCCGCCGAGGCCGTTGTATTTGCCGAGGTGCTCGTCGTCCGCGCGGGCGTTGCGGTGGACCATCAGCACCTGGCTGCGGTCGGGCGAGAGGATGTAGCCGAGGGTGCCGATGATCGGGGTGTAGGGCATGCGCCCAGTGTAGCGAGCGGGCATGGCGGCCGCGCTCGCCGCGCGGCATGATGGGCGTCCACCGAAACGGAGCCGCGCCATGCACACCGGAAGCTGCCACTGCGGCCAAGTCCGCTACACCATCGAGGCGGGCGAGATTCCCGGCGCGATGGAGTGCAATTGCTCGCATTGCCAGCGCAAGGGCTATCTCTTGTGGTTCGTGCCGCGCGAGGCACTGACCATCAGCGAAGGGGAGGCGTCGCTGTCCACCTACACCTTCAACAGGCACGTCATCGAGCACAAGTTCTGCCCGACCTGTGGCTGCGCGCCGTTCGGCTTCGGCAAGGCACCGGATGGCGCCGAGACCGCCGCGATCAACATCCGCTGCCTGGAAGAGATCGATCTTGGCGCGATCAAGCGCAAGCCGGTCGATGGCCGCTCGTTCTGAGCAGGATCCAGCGATGACCGGACGCCAGCGCGAACTCAATCTCCGTTTCCTCGCCGAGCCCACCGACGTCAACTACGGCGGCAAGGTCCACGGCGGCATCGTCATGAAATGGATCGACCAGGCCGGGTACGCGGCGGCGGTCGGCTGGAGTGGCCACTACAGCGTGACGGTGGCGGTCGGCGGTATCCGCTTCGTCGCCCCGATCCGCACCAGCGACCTGGTTACCGTCAGTACCAAGTTGGTCTACACCGGGACCAGCTCGATGCACTTCGCGGTGGACGTCAACGCGCGCGACCCGATGGGCGGCAGGGACCGGCTGTGTACGCATTGCGTGATCGTCTTCGTGGCGCTGGACGAGGGCGGCAAGCCGGTCGCCGTGCCGCCGCTCAAGCAGGACACCGAGGAGGACCGGCGCCTGGCCGAATACGCGCTCAAGGTGATGGAGTTGTCGAAGGGCATCGAGCAGACGGTGGAGCGCTATCGCGAGGCGGATGCCGCCAACGGCTGAGCGATACGGCGCCCATCGACCCATGGTATCCGCATGAAAAAGGCCGCCCTTGGGCGGCCTTTCCGGTTCGGTCGATGTCGCTCGGCTCAGATGCCGGCGCCGCGACGGGCCGAGACGAAGTGGCGGGCCCAGTAGCCGTCCAGCTTGGAGACGCTGACATCGCGGCCGGTGCGCGGGGCGTGCACGAACTGGCCCTCGCCGATGTAGATGCCGACATGGTCGACGTTCTTGCCGCGGCTGAAGAACACCAGGTCGCCCTCGGCCAGGTTCTCGCGGCTGATGCGCTCGCCGCGGGTGGCCATGTCGCGCGAGACGCGCGGCAGCTCGATGCCCAGCGCGGTGCGGAACACGTAGCCGACCAGACCGCTGCAATCGAAACCGGAGGTGGTGGTGCCGCCCCAGCGGTACGGCGTGCCGAGCAGGGCCAGTGCGCCCTTGAGCAGCTTCTGGATGCGGGTGCTCTTCTCGGCCGAGAGCGTCGACAACGGCGCTTCGCCGCTCGGCATCAGCCCGAGGCTGGGCGGCAGGCTGGAATTGTCGAAGCCCGCCAGCACCGAGGTGCTGTTGGTGGCGGTCACGGCCTGCACGTCGGTGCTGCGGACGGCGGGGGTGTCGGTATTGGCCCACGCCGGCGCCGCGAGAGCGGCCATCAGCATCAGGCTGGAAAGATGGAAGGTGTTGCGGGTGGTGCGGGATTGGGCGCCGGAGCGGCCGTGGAGAAGGGGTGACTTCATCACGCGGTCTTCACTGTGCTAAACCAGCGGTGAGTGTGCCTATCCAAACGCTGGAGAATGTTCTAATTTCGTTATTGTTTCGTTAAACATTGAAGATGAATGCACAGAACGTGGACTTTTTCGTCACGATGCCATCACTTCGGCTTCACGAGACCTTGATTCAGAGCCCGGCGAGCACCCGCCGCGCGCCCGCATAGCGCGTCTGCCAATAGGCGCCATCCAGTCGCTCCAGGCGGACCACGCCACCGGTGCGGGGGGCGTGGACGAAGCGGCCATCGCCGACATAGATACCGACATGGGTAACCTGGCCCCCGCTGGCGAAAAACACCAGGTCGCCGGTAGCCAGACTGGGCGCTTCGACGCTGGGCGAGGCCAGCACCGACAGTTCACGTGAGGTACGCGGCAGCCGTAGGTCGAGCATGTCGCGGAACACGTAGTTGACCAGCCCGCTGCAATCGAAGCCGCTGTCCGGTGTGTTGCCGCCCCAGACGTAGGGCGTGCCGACCAAGCTGATTGCGCGGATCAGCACGTCGTTGGCCTGCATCGCGCGGCTGGCGGGCGCGGCTGCGGGCGTGACGGTGCCGGCATCGGTTTCGGCCGCTTGGACCGGCACGGCTGCGCAAAATGCGATGAAAACTGCGATGTAGCCGGCACGGCGCGCTGGCATGCGGGCGATATGGGCGGGATAATGCGGGCTCATTACCGGTTCCCCTCTGGCCTGTTGCGTGGAGTTTGAACCCATCCCTCCTTTAATTTCAAGTGTTTACTGCGAGTACTTCATGAAGATTGAAAAAGACCGGGCCGTCCGCTTCCATTACTCCGTGGCTGAACAGGGGCAGGAGTCCGTGGAAAACTCGCATGGCGGGGATCCGCTGGCGGTGCTGATAGGCCATAACAACATCATCCCGGGTTTGGAGAAGGCGATGGAAGGCCGCGAGGCCGGCGAGAAGTTCAGCGTCGATGTCCCGGCCGCGGACGCGTACGGCGAACGCCGCGAGGGCCTGTCGCAGCGGGTGCCGAAGAAGCATTTCCAGGGCAGCAAGCTGGAGCCGGGCATGCAGGTGGTCCTCAACACGAACGTCGGCCCGCGCGCGGTCACCGTCGAGAAAGTGGGCATGACCACGGTCGACATCGACCTCAACCACCCGATGGCCGGCAAGGACCTGCATTTCGAGATCGAGGTGGTCGAGGTGCGCGAGGCGACGCCAGAGGAAATCGAGCACGGCCACGTGCATGGTGAAGGTGGCCACGCGCACTGACCGCAGCCGCCCCCGCATACACCGAAGGGCTCGCGCAAGCGGGCCTTTTTCTTTGTCGCGATCGCGACAACGCTCGCTACACTTCCGGCATGAATGCGAAGCACGATGTGGTGATTGCCGGCGCCGGGGTGATCGGCCTGTCCTGTGCACTGGCGCTGTTGGAAGCGGGGCGCCAGGTCACGATCATTGATGCCGGCCGGGTCGGCGGCGGGGCTTCGCACGGCAACTGCGGCACCCTGACGCCGAGCCATGCGCCACCGCTCGCCGCGCCGGGGACGGTGATGCGCGCGCTCGGCTGGATGTTGACCCCGGACGCGCCGCTGTACGTGCATCCGCGCATGGACCTGCACCTGTGGCGCTGGCTGACCTCCTTCGCGCTGCGCTGCAATGTGGGCGACTGGCGACGCAGCGCCTTTGCCAAGTACGCGCTGCTGGCCGATTCCCGCACCCGCATCCAGGACTGGATCGATCGCCACGGGCTGGCCTGCGAGTTCGTGGAAAGCGGCGAGGACTATGTCTTCCGCGATGCGAGGATGCTGGAGCACGAGCAGTTCGAGCTGCCATTGCTGCGCGAGTTGGGCGTGTCGGTGGAAGCGATCGATGGCGCGGATTACGAGCGGCAGGAGCCATCGATGAAGCCCGGCGTAGTCGGCGCGATCCGTTTCGCCGGCGATGCGATGCTGCGACCGGATGCCTACGTGCGCGCGCTGGCCGATGCGATACGCGCGCGCGGCGGCAGCATCATCGAGGAATGCGCGTTGCAGCGTGTCGATGAAGATGCGTCGGGTGTGGTCGTGCATGCGCTGCGGGACGGGGAATCGATCGCGGTGCCGTCGCGCGAATTCGTGCTCGCGACCGGCGCCTGGTCGCCGCTGCTGGCCGATGCGGTCGGAGCACGCTGGCTGCGCGGCGTCATCCAGCCCGGCAAGGGCTATTCGATCACCTACGATCCGCCGCCGGTGGTGCCCAAACGTCCGCTGATCCTGCGCGACTGTTCGGTGTGCGTGACGGCGTGGGGCAGTGGGTACCGCCTCGGCAGCACGATGGAATTCTCCGGCTATGACGATCGCCTCAACGAGCGCAGACTGGCCGCACTCGAACGCGGTGCCGCGCAGTTCCTGCACCATCCGGTCGGGCCGGCGGTGCGTGAACGCTGGTTCGGCTGGCGGCCGATGTCGCTGGACGACGTGCCGTTGATCGGCCGCATTCCCGGCCGTCGCGCCAGCTGGATGGCGGCCGGTCACGGCATGATGGGCATGGGCATGAGTGCGGGCACCGGGCAGTTGCTGGCCGACCTGATCGCCGGGCGCCCGCCGGCGGTCGATCCTTCGCCCTTCGCGCCGTCCAGGTTCGCCTGATTCAACGCAGGCGCCAGGTGGCTGCCGCACGTTGGCTTGTGCACAATCCGATGACGCCATCGACGAGGAACAAGTGATGACGAACGAGGCCACATCGACCCTTTTGACGCCGGTGCAGCCCGGCGAGCGCATCGAGGTGATGGACGTGCTGCGCGGTTTCGCGCTGTTCGGCATCCTGTTGATGAACATCGAGGGTTTCGTCGGCCCGCTGATGGCGTCCACCACCGGTACCGATCCGAACCTCCAGGGCGCGAACCGGGCAGTGGACTGGCTGATCTACGTCCTGGTGCAGGGCAAGTTCATGCCGCTGTTCTCCCTGCTGTTCGGCATGGGCTTCGCGTTGATGATGGATCGTGCGCGACAACGTGGCCAGGATGGCGCCGGCGTCTATGTCCGCCGCTTGCTGGCCCTGCTCGGCATCGGCATCGTCCACGCCGTGCTGATCTGGGCGGGCGACGTGCTGGTCAGCTATGCCTTGCTCGGATTCGTGATGCTGCTGCTGTTTCGCGACACCCCGGCATCGCGGCTGCCGATCTGGGCGATTGCCTGCGCGACGGTGATGGTGGGCTTGATCCTGCTGCTCGGCCTGATGATGCAGTTCGCCGGCAGCGTGCCCGAAGGCGAGGCGATGCTGGACGCGCAGGCCAGGCAGGCCGCGGCCACCATCTTAGCCGAGCGCCGGGCCTATGGCAGCGGCGGT
Source organism: Pseudomonadota bacterium (assembly GCA_023461075.1). Classification (GTDB taxonomy): domain Bacteria; phylum Pseudomonadota; class Gammaproteobacteria; order Xanthomonadales; family Xanthomonadaceae; genus Solilutibacter. The sequence continues at coordinate 6,440 of JAEWNY010000072.1, forward strand.
TATGTGGATGCGACCTTGCAGCGCGTCCATGACACCGTGGAGATGCTTGGCGCATTGCCGATCTTCGGCCTGCTGGTGCTGACGATGTTCCTGCTCGGTGCATGGCTGGTGCGCGCCGGGATCATGCGCGACACCGCGGCGCACGCGTCGCTGTTCCGCAAGTTGCTCATCGTCGGGTTGCTGGTGGGCTTGCCGATGATGCTGGTCTCGGCGATCCTGCACCCGACGATGGACTACGCGCGGTTCGGCCTCGGCGCAGCCTGTTGGATGTCGGTGGCGATGGTGGCCGGCATCCTCATGTCGTTGGGCTACGCCTCGGCGATCGTGCTGGCGATGCAGCGACCGGCGTGGCGTGCGTGGCTGTCCTGGCTGGCGCCCGCCGGACGCATGGCGCTCACCAACTACCTGGCGCAATCACTGGTCTGCACGCTGGTCTTCTACGGCTACGGACTCGGCTTCTTCGAGCGCCTGCCGCGGGCTTGGCAGCCGCTGTTCGTGGTGGTGCTGTTCGCGGCGCAAGTGGTGTGCAGTCGATGGTGGCTGTCGCGCTTCCGCCATGGCCCGGTGGAGTGGCTCTGGCGCTGGCTGACCTATGGGCGCCGTCCCGAGTTGCGGTTGGCCCCTGCGGCCGCGTGATCCATCACCCTGGCGTACGCACCGTCGATTAGCCTGTGTCCATGGACAAGCAATCAAGCGGTGCTCGATCAAGCAGCACGGATGAAGACTTCGACCTGATCGTCGTGGGTGGTGGCAGCGGCGGGCTGGCCGGTGCGTTTCGCGCGGCTTCGCATGGGGCGAAGGTGGCGATGCTCGAGCCATCGTTGCTTGGCGGCACTTGCGTCAATGTCGGCTGCGTGCCGAAGAAGGCGATGTGGCTGGCCGCGGAGCTGGCCGAACAGGTCGAGGCGGCGCGTGGCATCGGCTTCGACATCGCCGATTCCACGCCACTGGACTGGGCCGAATTGCTGGTGCGACGCGGTGCCTACATCGAGAACATCCACGCCGCCTATCGACGCCGGCTGGATGCGGCGGGCATCGCGGTCTTCCCGCAGTACGGAAGGCTGTGTGCCGAAGCGGGGACCGTGGTGGCCGACGATGGCCTGCGCTGGCACGCGCCGAAGATCCTGCTCGCCACCGGCGGACATCCTTCGAAACCCGATATTCCAGGCGCGAAGCTGGCTGGCGTCTCCGACGATTTCTTCGCGTTCACCGCGCCTCCGGAGACGGTCGCGATCATAGGCGGCGGCTACATTGGCGTGGAACTGGCCAGCGTGCTGCAGGCGCTCGGCAGCCGGGTGTCGCTCATCGTGCGTCAACCGCGCTTGCTCGCTGCCTTCGATCGCGAAATCACCGCGCATCTGGCCGAATCCTTCCGCCAGGCCGGCATCGACCTGCAACTCGGGCAATCGGCGGCGGCCTTGCGCGGCAAGAACGGCGCGGTGCTGGTGGAGACCGGCGATGGCCGGTCGCACGGCCCGTTCGCCGAAGTCCTGTTCGCCACCGGGCGCACGCCGAACACGCAGGAGCTCAAGCTGGATGCGGCCGGCATCGACATCGACAAGCGCGGGCATGTGGTGGTGGATGAGTGGCAGGCGACCTCGCGCGAGGGCGTGTATGCAGTGGGTGATCTCACCGCGCAGCCGCAGTTGACGCCGGTGGCGATCGCCGCCGCGCGCCGCTTGATGGATCGCCTGTTCGGAGGCGATGCCGATTCGAAACTCGAACTGCCGCAGGTGCCGACGGTGGTGTTCGCGCATCCGCCGATCGGAAGCGTCGGCCTGTCGGAGGAAGCCGCGCGCGAGGCGCATGGCGATGCGGTCAAGGTGTACCGCGCGGAGTTCCGGCCGATGCAGCAGGCATTGTCCGACGGCCATCGGCGTTGCCTGTTCAAGCTGGTCTGCACGGGCGATGACGAACGGGTGGTCGGCTTGCACCTGATCGGCCCCAGCAGCGACGAGATCCTGCAGGGCTTTGCGGTGGCGATGCGGATGGGGATGCGCAAGCGCGACCTGCGCGACACCCTGGCCATCCATCCGACCAGTGCCGAGGAAGTGGTCCTGATCTGAACTGCATCGCGCGTCGCAATATTGAGCCGAAGCAAGGAAACCGGCGCGCAGAGGTGCTACAAAGTCGGCAACATCCAGATCAAAGGTGAGGTTCGACATGCAAGCCAACGTGGGATCAAGCGACCGCATCATCCGCATCGTGCTCGGCGCGATTTTGGTTGCCCTGTTCTTCGTCGTGGCCGCGCCGTGGAAATGGGTGGCGCTCGTCGCCGGCATCGTTGCCATCGCGACCGGCCTGCTGCGTTTCTGCGGCCTCTACAAATTGCTTGGCATCAACACCTGCAAGGCCGCTTGAGCGCGGATCAGGATTGCAGGATCGGTGGCAGCGGGCAGTGCAGGGTGGCGCAGATCGCTCGCAGCAATTCGGATTCGGCGACGCTGACGCGGCCATCGTGGGCGATGGTCGCGCTGATCGCCTCCAGCAGCAGCTGCTTGCCGAGCGGGTCGAGGCGATCAAGCGGATGCCATATCGTGTCCAGCGCCTCGACGCCGCCGCGCAGCGCCGGGTAGGGCAGCGCCTCGTTCGGGAACAGTCGGCCGATGCCCTCGGCGTAGGCGCGGCGCGCCTGCTGCGGATCGGCATGGCCCTCGCGCGCCAGCACCGCAAGCAAGGTGACGATCTGCGGCCTGAGCGTCGCCAGCTTGCGCATGCCGAAGGCGCGCGACGCGGCCGGGGCGAGTGCTTCGCGCACCTGCACCTGCAGCATGCGCGAGAGGCAGTATTCGAACAGGCTGACCTCGCCGTCGGCGTGGCTCACTTCATCGCAGGCGGCAAGGAATGCGTCGAGGGTGGCGCTGGTCTGCCGGCGCAGCGCCGGGAAGGCGAGCGCGGCCAGCGGCAGGCGCAACATCGGGTGTAGGCCGTGGAGCCGCGAGACAGCCAGCGCGTGCGCGTCTGCGGCGATCGCTTCGCCCATCCGCGCGGCAATGGCATCGCGCTGGCGCGTAGCCAAGGCGGTGTCGCTTGAGATGAGCAGGCCGAGGGCGACGATGATCGCGCCCTGCTGTTGGCCGGCAAGAAACCGCAGGTCATCCGGCAAGGTGGCGATGATGCTTTCCGCGGCCTGGTAATCGCCTTCGTCGGGATGCGCGACCTGGTCCGCCACTCGCCGGGGCTGGATCGCCACCTCGCCGGCACGCGAGGGCAATTCGCCTGCGCCCCCAGCGCTGAAACCGAGCAATCGGTCTTCCCCGGCGCCATCGGGCGGCGACGCCAACCAGCGCGCGCGCAGGGCTTCAAGCTGGCGCGCATCGAAACCCGGCTCCAACGCCTGGATCCGCGCGATGAGCGGCGGATGGGTGGCGAACCAGCCGCTGAATCCGACCCCGTCGCCGAACAGCATGTGGCTGACTTCCTCGGCCTCGCCGCGATGACTCAGCAGCGCACCCTCACCGACGCCTCCGATCTTCTTCAATGCACCGGCCAGGCCCGCGCTCTGGCGGGTGAATTGCACCGCCGAGGCATCGGCCAGCGTTTCGCGCGAACGGCTGATGCCGGCCTTGATCATCCGCGCGAAAAACAGCCCGGCATAACCGATCGCCATCAGGCCGAGCGCCGCGACGAAGAAACCGCCGGAACCGCGACTGCGCACCCGGCCGGCGCCCTCCAGCACCTTGCGACCGGCCAGTCCGATCATCAGGATGCCGAACAGCACGCCGATCAGCCGGATGTTGAGCCGCATGTCACCGTTGAGCACATGGCTGAACTCGTGCGCGATGACGCCCTGCAACTCGTCGCGGTTGAGCCGTTTCAACGCGCCGCGGGTCACCGCGATCGCCGCATCGGCCGGCGAATAGCCCGCCGCGAATGCATTGATGCCGTCCTCTCGCTCCAGCACGAACAGCTTGGGCACCGGCACGCCGGAGGCGATCGCGATTTCCTCCACCACGTTGCGCAGGCGGCGCAGGTCGAAATCCTGCGTATCCGCAGCGACTTCCACGCCGCCCATTTCGCGGGCGATGACTTCGCCGCCGTCCGACAGCGAGGACACCCGGTACAACGAGCCGAGCGCGATCACCGCGAGCGTGGCGATGGCGCCGAACACCAGCACGCCGGTCGATGGGCCGATGGCGATCACCAGGCCCAGCTCGACCGCCAACACGATGAAGATCACCGCCAGCGCGAACATCACCAAAAGGCGCGTCGAACTGCGCCGTGCCGCGGCCTGGCGCTCGAAGAAGTTCATCGCTGCAGCGCCGATGCGATGATCAGAACGTGACCTTCGGCGCCTCGCGCACCACGTCGCGCCTGGCTTCGTCGATTTCCAGTGCAGTGGCCGGGGCGAAATTGAACGCACCGGCGACGATGCCGTTCGGGAACACCTCTCGCCGGTTGTTGTAGGCCATCACCGCATCGTTGTAGGCCTGCCGTGCGAAGGCCACCTTGTTCTCGGTGCTGGTCAGCTCTTCGGACAACTGCATCATGTTCTGGTTGGCCTTGAGGTCGGGGTAGGACTCGGCGACCGCGAGCAGCCGGCCAAGGCCGGTGTTCAACTGGTTCTGCGCCGCCGCCAGCTGCGCCATTGCCGCCGGATCGCCCGGATTGACCTTGGCCGCGGCCAGGCCGGACTGCGCGGCGGAACGTGCGGCGATCACCGCCTCCAGCGTCTCGCGCTCGTGGCCCATGTAGGTCTTGGCGGTCTCGACCAGATTCGGTATCAGGTCGAAGCGACGTTGCAGTTGCACGTCGATCTGCGAGAAGGCGTTGCGGAACGCATTGCGCGCGGTGATGAGCCCGTTGTAGATGCCCATCCCCCAAACAACCAAGCCGACGATCAGCGCCAGCAACACCACCACGAATACGGTCATCGACGATTCTCCCCGCGCCGGATGCACGATGGCGCAAGCATACGGGCAGGACCGCGATGGCGCGATGACGGGGCGAGAGGCCGCCAGCGCCTAGACTGGGCGGATGGACATCTTCCACCTGCATCGCGGGACCTTGCCTTTGCTGCTCAGCGTCCCGCACGACGGCACGCGCGTACCTCCCGATATTGCCGATCGCCTGACCGAGGAGGCACGGGGCATCCCCGATACCGACTGGCACATCGCGCGGCTGTACGATTTCGTGCGCGAGCTGGGTGGTTCGATGATCGTGCCGGTGCATTCACGCTACGTCATCGACCTCAATCGCGGCGAGGATGATGTCTCGCTGTATCCGGGGCAGAACACCACCGGCCTCGTACCGATGCGGCGCTTCGATGGCGGCCCGGTCTACCGGGAAGGCGCGGAGCCCGACGAGGCGGAAGTGGCTTCGCGCATCGACATTTACTGGCGGCCGTATCACGCGGCGTTGCGGGAGGTGCTCGAACGGTTGCGCGCCGAACATGGCCGCGTGCTGTTGTGGGAAGGGCACTCGATCAAGGGAGAACTGCCGTTCCTGTTCGAGGGGCGATTGCCGGACCTCAACCTCGGCACGGCGAATGGCGCGAGTTGTTCGGAGTCGACGCAGGAACGCATCGAAGAGGTGCTGGCCGCGCAGGACGTCTATGGCCATGTCGCCAACGGACGCTTCAAGGGCGGCCATATCACCCGTCACTATGGGCGACCGGAAACCGGCGTGGATGCAGTGCAGCTGGAAATCAGCCAGCGCTGCTACATGGACGAGGACAGGTTCGAATGGGATGCGGCGAAGGCGGCTGCGTTGCAGCCGCTGCTCCGCAGCATGATCGAGGCAGCGCTGGGTTGATTACACCTCAAGCGTCGCCAGGTCGCCCTTCTGCTCAAGCCACGCCTTGCGGTCGGACGCGCGCTTCTTGGCCAGCAGCATGTCCATCAGCCCGCGCGTCAGCGCTTCGTCGTCGGCGGTCAGCTGCACCAGGCGGCGGGTGTCGGGATGGATGGTCGATTCACGCAGCTGCTGCGGATTCATCTCGCCCAGGCCCTTGAAGCGGGTGATGCTGACCGCGCCTTTCATTTTCTCGCGCTCGATGCGTTCGATGAGGATGCGCTTTTCTTCCTCGTCCAGCGCGTAGAACACCTGCTTGCCGACATCGACCCGGAACAGCGGCGGCATCGCCACGAACACATGGCCGGCCTCGACCAGCGCCGGGAAATGGCGCAGGAACAACGCGGTGAGCAGGGTGGCGATGTGCAAGCCGTCGCTGTCTGCATCGGCCAGGATCACCACCTTGCCGTAGCGCAGGCCGGTCAGGTCCGGCTTGCCCGGATCGCAGCCGATCGCGACCGCCAAGTCATGCACTTCGGTCGAGGCCAGCACCTGGCCGCTGCCCACTTCCCAGGTGTTGAGGATCTTGCCCCGCAGCGGCAGGATGGCCTGGAAGTCCTTGTCGCGCGCCTGCTTGGCGCTCCCGCCCGCCGAATCGCCCTCGACCAGGAACAGTTCGGTACGCGAAAGATCCTGCGAGATGCAGTCGGCGAGCTTGCCAGGCAGGGCCGGGCCTTGCGTGACTTTCTTGCGGGTGACCTGCTTCTCCGTCTTGAGCCGGGCCGAGGCGCGCTCGATCGCCAGTTGGGCGATGCGGCCGCCCATCTCGGTGTGCTGGTTGAGCCAGAGCGAGAACGCATCATGCGCGGCGGATTCGATGAAGCCGGCGGCTTGTCGCGAACTCAGGCGTTCCTTGGTCTGCCCGGAGAACTGCGGCTCCTGCATCTTCAGCGAGAGCACGAAGGCGACGCGATCCCAGACGTCCTCCGGCGCCAGCTTGACCCCACGAGGCAGCAGGTTGCGGAAGTCGCAGAACTCGCGGAGCGCATTGGTCAGGCCGCTGCGCAGCCCGTTGACGTGGGTGCCGTGTTGCGCGGTCGGGATCAGGTTGACGTAGCTTTCCTGCACCAGTTCGCCGTCGGGGATCCACGCCACGGCCCAGTCGACCCGTTCGGTGTCCTTGTTCAGCTGGCCGACGAACAACTCCGGCGGCAGCGCCTCGGTCTGCGCCAGTTCGCCCTTCAGGTAATCGCGCAGGCCATCCTCGTAGAACCATTCGCTGCGCTCGCCGCTGGCTTCGTCGAACAGGGTCACGGTGAGCCCGGGGCAGAGCACGGCCTTCGCGCGCAGCAGGTGCTTCAACGCACGCACGGCGAACTTCGGTGTATCGAAGTACTTGGCATCCGGCCAGAAGCGCACCCGTGTGCCGGTGTTCTTCTTGCCGACCGTGCCGATGATCTCAAGCGGCGTGGCGCGATCGCCATCGGCAAAACTCATCCGGTATTCGCTGCCCTCGCGCTTGATGGTGACCTCGACCTTGTGCGAGAGCGCATTGACCACCGAGACCCCGACGCCGTGCAACCCGCCGCTGAAGGTGTAGTTGCGGTTGTTGAACTTGCCGCCGGCGTGAAGGCGGGTGAGGATCAGCTCGACGCCGGGGATGCCTTCTTCCGGGTGGATGTCGACCGGCATGCCGCGGCCGTCGTCGGCGACCTCGCAACTGCCGTCCGCATGCAGGATGACGTCGAGCCGGCTGGCGTGGCCAGCCAGGGCCTCGTCCACCGCGTTGTCGATGACTTCCTGGGCAAGGTGGTTGGGCCGGCTGGTGTCGGTGTACATGCCCGGCCGGCGCTTGACCGGGTCCAGGCCGGAGAGGACTTCGATGTCGGCGGCGTTGTAGCGCGAATTGGCGAGGGTCATCGGCGCATTTTAGGGGTGAAGGGCAGGCAGCAGGGATTCAGGCGCGACAAAGTAGAGTGCTCGCGTCCCGATACATGAGTCGGGCCCTGGAGACAGCCATGAAATTCCGTCCGATCATCCTTGTCGCCGCCGCGACTGCGCTGACCTTGGTCGCCGGCACCGCTTTGGCCCAGCAGCAGGACCCCAAGGCCGAGGCCAGTTCGCAAGCGCAGGCCGAGCAGGCCAAGGCCCGCGCCGATGCCCGCAAGCAGGCCGATGCAGAGGCCGCCAAGCAGCGGCGTGCCGAACGCAAGGCCAAGGCCACGCGCAGCGGCGACGAGCGCGAGGAAGAGGAAGAGAAGCCGCTGTAAGCCCTCTCCCTCGATGAGCCATCACGAACGCCCCGCTTCGCGCGGGGCGTTCGCGTTCACGGGGGATGGTCGGTAGAATGGCGCTTTCCAGCGAGACGCCTGCCGCCATGACGACCCCCGCTGCCGCCACGCCCCTCATCTTCGTGACCGGAGGCGTGGTTTCCTCGCTCGGCAAGGGCATCACCGCCGCTTCGCTCGCCGCCATCCTCGAGGCGCGCGGCCTCAAGGTGACGATGATGAAGCTCGACCCCTACATCAACGTCGATCCGGGCACGATGTCGCCGTTCCAGCACGGCGAGGTATACGTCACCGACGACGGCGCCGAGACCGATCTGGACCTCGGCCATTACGAGCGCTTCGTCAACACGCGGCTGTCCGGCGCCAACTCCATCACCACCGGCAAGATCTACGATGCGGTGATCCGCAAGGAGCGCCGCGGCGATTACCTCGGCGGCACCGTCCAGGTGATCCCGCACATCACCGACGAGATCAAGCGCCGCATCGACACCGCCACCGCTGGGTTCGATGTTGCCTTGGTCGAGATCGGCGGCACGGTGGGCGACATCGAATCGCTGCCGTTCCTCGAGGCGATCCGCCAGATCCGCATCGAGCGCGGCCCCTCCGCGGCGATGTTCATGCACTTGACGCTGGTTCCTTACATCGCTGCCGCCGGCGAGTTGAAGACCAAGCCGACCCAGCATTCGGTCAAGGAACTGCGCTCGATCGGCATCCAGCCGGACGTGCTGATCTGCCGCAGCGAACAGCCCTTGCCGGAAGGCGAGAAGCGCAAGATCGCCTTGTTCACCAACGTGCCGGAGCGCGCGGTGATCACCGCGATCGACCTCGACAACATCTACAAGATCCCGGCCTGGCTGCACGAACAGGGGCTGGACTCGCTCGTCGTCGAGCAGTTGCGGTTGGACGGCAAGGCTGCGGCCGAGGCCGACCTGTCGCAATGGGATGCCGTGGTCGATGCCACCCAGAACCCGATCGACGAAGTGACGATTGCGGTCGTCGGCAAGTACATCGATCACAAGGATGCGTACAAGTCGGTGGCCGAGGCGCTCCGGCACGGCGGCATCCGCCAGCGAACGCGGGTCCACCTGAAGTGGCTGGAATCGCAGGACGTCGAGCGCGAAGGCGCGGACAAGGCCCTGGCCGGCGTCGACGGCATACTGGTGCCCGGCGGCTTCGGTGACCGCGGCTTCGAGGGCAAGGTGCAGAGCGCCCGGTTCGCTCGCGAAAACGACGTGCCTTACTTCGGCATCTGCTATGGCATGCAGGCGGCGATCGTCGATGCCGCGCGCAACCTCGCCGGGCTGGAAGGCGCCAACAGCACGGAAAACGACAGGAATTCGCCGCATCCGGTGATCGGCCTGATCACCGAATGGCGCACCTCGACCGGTGATGTCGAGCGCCGCGATGAAGCGAGCGACCTCGGCGGCACCATGCGCCTGGGCCTGCAGAACCAGCGCATCAAGCCCGGTACCCGTGCGCATGCGCTGTATGGCAAGGACGTGGTCGGCGAGCGTCACCGCCATCGCTACGAGTTCAACAACCACTACAAGGCGCAGCTGGAGGATATCGGCCTGATGTTCTCGGCCAAGTCCGCCGATGACACTTTGGTCGAGATGATCGAGTGGCCGCAGCACCCGTGGTTCATCGCCTGCCAGGCGCACCCGGAATTCCTGTCCACGCCGCGCGGCGGGCACCCATTGTTCGTCGGTTTCATCCGCGCCGCACGTGAAAAGAAGCACGGCGGCAAGTTGCTTGAGGAAGCTGCATGAAATTGCTCGATTTCGAAGTGGGCCTGGACCAGCCGTTCTTCCTGATCGCCGGGCCTTGCGTGGTGGAGTCGATGCAACTGCAGCTCGACACCGCCGGCACGTTGAAGGAAATCACCGGCGAACTCGGCATCCCCTTCATCTTCAAGTCGAGCTTCGACAAGGCCAATCGCACCTCGATCAGCTCCTTCCGCGGCCCCGGCATGGAGGAAGGTCTGAAGGTGCTGGCCGAAGTGAAACGCCAACTCGGCGTGCCGGTGCTGACCGACGTGCACGAATACACGGCGATGGACGAAGTCGCATCGGTCGTGGACGTGCTGCAGACGCCGGCCTTCCTCGTTCGCCAGACCGACTTCATCACCAAGGTCTGCGCCGCCGGCAAGCCGGTCAACATCAAGAAGGGCCAGTTCCTCTCGCCCTGGGACATGAAGCCGGTGGTGGAGAAGGCCAAGTCCACCGGCAACCACGACATCATGGTCTGCGAGCGCGGCGCCAGCTTCGGTTACAACAACCTGGTCTCCGACATGCGCAGCTTGAGCGTGATGCGTGAGACCGGTTGCCCGGTGGTGTTCGATGCCACCCATTCGGTGCAATTGCCGGGCGGGCAGGGCAGCTCCAGCGGCGGCCAGCGCGAGTTCGTGCCGGTGCTCTCGCGTGCGGCAATGGCGGTGGGCATCAGCGGCATCTTCATGGAAACCCATCCGGATCCGTCGAAGGCCTTGAGCGATGGCCCCAACGCGTGGCCGCTCGACAAGATGCGCGCGCTGCTTGAAACGCTGAAAGAGCTCGATGCGATCAGCAAGCGCAGCGGCTTCCTCGAATCCTCACTTTGAACTGAACACAGACACGGAACACGCATGACCGCCATACAGAACATCCACGCCCGCGAGATCCTCGATTCCCGCGGCAATCCCACCCTTGAAGCGGAAGTCACGCTGGCCGATGGCAGCTTCGGCCGCGCGGCGGTGCCCTCGGGCGCATCGACCGGCACCAAGGAGGCAGTGGAACTGCGCGATGGCGACAAGACCCGCTATCTCGGCAAGGGCGTGCAGAAGGCGGTCGAGAACGTCAATACGACGATCGCCGATGCACTCAAGGGCATGGATGCGGCCGAGCAGAAGGACGTCGATGCGCGCCTCATCGATCTCGACGGCACCGAGAACAAGGGCCGCCTGGGGGCCAACGCGCTGCTCGGCGTGTCGATGGCGGTGGCGCATGCCGAGGCGGCATCGCGCAAGGAACCGCTGTGGAAGTACCTCGCTAACGGTCGCGCTCCGGTATTGCCAGTGCCGATGATGAACATCATCAACGGCGGCGCGCATGCCGACAACAACGTCGACCTTCAGGAATTCATGGTGCTGCCGGTCGGTTTCGAGAAGTTCTCCGAGGCGCTGCGCGCCGGCACCGAGGTCTTCCACGCGCTGAAGTCGGTGCTGAAGGGCAAGGGGCTGTCCACGGCGGTCGGTGACGAGGGCGGCTTCGCACCTGACCTGCGCAGCAATGCCGAGGCACTCGACACCATCATGGAAGCGATCGGCAAGGCCGGCTACAAGGCCGGCGACGACATGTTGCTGGGACTGGATGTCGCATCGAGCGAATTCCACGAGAACGGCAAGTACAACCTGACCGGCGAGGGCAAGCGCCTGACCAGCGAACAGTTCGCCGATTTCCTCGCCGACTGGTGCCAGCAGTACCCGGTCATCACCATCGAGGACGGCATGGGCGAGCATGATTGGGACGGCTGGAGGCTGTTGACCGGGAAGATCGGCGAGCGCGTGCAACTGGTCGGCGACGACCTGTTCGTCACCAATCCGCGCATCTTCCGGCAGGGTATCGACGAGCACGTCGCCAACGCCATCCTGATCAAGGTCAACCAGATCGGCACGCTCTCGGAAACGCTCGAGGCGATCGCGATGGCCGACAAAGCGGGCTATGCGGCGATCGTCTCGCACCGCTCCGGCGAGACCGAGGACACCACCATCTCCGACATCGCGGTGGCGACCACCGCGACCCAGATCAAGACCGGCTCGCTGTGCCGCTCGGATCGCGTGGCCAAGTACAACCAGCTGCTGCGCATCGAACAGCAACTGGGCAGCGCGGCGAAGTACGCCGGACGCGACGCCTTCGTGTCGATCAAGCGCTGATCGATGCGCGGAACGGGCCCGCTGCTGCTGATCGCGCTGGTGCTGCTGGCCCTGTTGGGCTGGCTGCAGTACCGGTTGTGGTTCGGCGTCGGCGGTCAGCGTGAGGTCGCTGCATTGTCGGCGCAGGTCGAGAAGCAGAAGGCCGACAACGGCGAGCTGAAGCAGCGCAACGATGCCCTGGCCGCCGAGGTGCGCGACCTCAAGGAGCCGACCTCGGGCGGTGCCGCGATCGAAGAGCGCGCGCGCGACGAGTTCGGCCTGATCAAGCCTGGCGAGACCTTCTATCGCGTGGTCGATGATCGCCCGAAGGCGCCGCCCGAGCCGTTGCCGGAACAGGCGGCCGAAGAGTGACGACCCGCGACTGGTGCGTGATCCCCGCCGGTGGTCGCGGCAGCCGCTTCGGCGGCGATGTCCCCAAGCAGTTCATCGAAGTCGGCGGCCGCAGCATCCTCCTGCACACTTTGGATGCACTGCTCTCGCATCCGCGCATCGCGGGTGTGGTGGTGGCACTGCCGGCGCAGGTCGATAACGTTTGGAGCGATGCGGTCGATCGATTGCACGGCAAGCCTGTGCTGCGCTGCACGGGCGGCGATGACCGAGCCGCATCGGTGGCCAATGCGTTGGCCGCATTGCCCGGCGAAGTCGGCGATGACGCGCATGTGCTGGTCCACGATGCAGCCCGTCCCAACATCGCCCCTGCCGATCTGGATGCATTGTTCGATGCCTTGGCCATGCATCCGCAAGGCGCGATCCTCGCCGCGCCGCTGCGCGATACGCTCAAGCGCGCCGATACGAACGGCGACATCGCCGCCACCGAGCCGCGCGAAGGTCTGTGGCGTGCGTTCACCCCGCAGGCCTTCCCGCGCCGCGCACTGGCGGAGGCGCTTGCGCACGTGCACGCCGCCGGCATCGAGATCACCGACGAGGCGATGGCGATGGAGCGGGTCGGCATCCACGCGCACCTGGTCGAGGGCCGCGAGGACAACTTCAAGATCACCACGCCCGCCGACCTCGAGCGATTCGCCTACCTGGTGTCACGCCGATGAGCCATCCAACGCCGCCACGCATCCGCATAGGACAGGGCTTCGACGTGCATGCCTTTGGTCCCGGCGACCACATCATGCTGGGCGGCGTGCGGGTGGCGCATGAGGCCGGCGTCGTCGCCCACAGCGATGGCGATGTCGTCATCCACGCGCTCTGCGACGCGATGCTCGGCGCGTTGGCGCTTGGCGACATCGGCCAGCACTTCCCGCCCTCGGACATGCGCTGGAAGGATGCGGACAGCATCGATTTCCTGCGCCATTGCGCGGCGCTGCTTGGCGAGCGCGGCTGGCGGATGGGCAATTGCGACATCACCGTCATCTGCGAACGGCCCAAGGTCGGCCCGCACGCCCAAGCGATGCGCGAGCTGCTGGCGCGCGAGTTGGGCGTGGAGGTCGATGCGGTGAGCATCAAGGCGACCACCAGCGAAGGACTCGGGTTCACCGGCCGTGGCGAAGGCATCGCCGCGCAGGCGAGCTGCCTGCTGTTTGCGACCGATGACGATGGTCGATGAGGGTTCCTACGATGCGTGGGGCAGCCGATGATGGCCGATGAAGCCTTGGCGTCGGGCTTGCCCGCCGACCCTTGTGCCCGCGACGCCTTGCCTAACGCACACGGCGCAGGCTTGGCGCATGGCCGCATGCGCGTGAGCCCTGAAGATTTCCGCGTCGATGAAATCGATGCGTTCCAAGCCAGTGGTGCCGGCGAGCACCTGCTGCTGACGGTGGAAAAACGCGGCATGAATACCGTGTTCGCTGCCCGGCGCATCGCGCAATGGGCGGGCGTGGCGGAATCGGCGATCGGTTATGCGGGCCTGAAGGACCGGCATGCGGTCACGCGTCAGCGCTTCTCGGTATGGCTGCCGAAGAAGACCGCGCCTGACATCGCCTTGCTGCAGGGCGAGGACCTGCGGGTGCTCGCACACGATTGGCACAGCCGCAAGTTGCCGCGCGGCGCATTGGCCGGCAACCGTTTCGTGCTGGTGCTGCGCGATGTCGAAGGCGCTCGCGAGGCGGTGGATGCGCGCCTGCATGCAATCGCCGCGTGCGGCGTCCCCAACTACTTCGGCGAACAACGCTTCGGTCGCGGCGGCGACAACGTGGCGCAGGCGCTGGCGATGTTCGGCGGCAAGCGTGTGCGACGCGAGGAACGCTCGCTGTTGTTGTCGGCCGCCCGTTCGGAAATCTTCAACGCGGTGCTGTCCGAGCGCGTGGCGCGTGGCGACTGGGATGCCGCGATCGACGGCGATGTCTTCATGCTCGATGGCAGCCACAGCGTGTTCGGGCCGGTCGATCCGGGTGATGCCGCGACCTCAGACATCGGCGCGCGACTGGCCGCATTCGACATCCACCCGACGGGACCGATGTGGGGACGTGGCGACCTGCGCACGCAGCGCGATGCGTCGCAGTTGGAGCAGCGCATAGCGAGCGAGCACCCCGGCCTGTGCAGTGGACTGGAAGCGGCGGGCATGAAGCAGGAACGCCGCAGCCTGCGCTTGCCGGTGCGCGAGCTGACATGGCAGTGGTTGGACGATGGCGTGATCGAGCTGGCGTTCGTGCTGCCGCCGGGCTCGTATGCCACCGTGGTGCTGCGGGAGTTGGGCGAGTTTTCGAGCGGGACCTGAGCGGAGACGCCCGGTCAGCCGTCGCGCAGGAAATCCGCGATCGCCGCCAGCACGACATCCGCCTGTTCGCGATGCGGCTGGTGTCCGACACCCTCCAGCAACAGCATCCGCGCATGGGCTCCGATGCCGCGGCTGATCGTTTCCGGGAACGCGGCGGAGCCATATTCGTCATCCTTGCCGTGGATCACCAGCGTAGGGCATTTGATGCGGCCCAGCAGCGGGTGCAGCGACCAGTCGGCGAATGCAGGAGCGAGCCAGGTTTCGGTCCACGCTTCCAGCACCCAACGCGCCTTCTCGCCATGCCAGCGGGACAGCCGGGCGATGCCGTCCGGCGTGGACAGCGACGTGCGTGCGGTGTGGATGCCTTCGCGCGTGCGGTCCTCCACGAACGCTTGCGCGGCCAGGCTCACCACCGCGCGGCAACCCTGCGGAAAGCGCGCGGCACTGGCCAGCGCCATCGCGCCACCGACGCTGTGGCCGAGCAGGACGTGATCGTCGATGCAGAGCGCCTCTCGCAATTCGCGCAGTGCCTCGCTTTCGCGTTCGATGAAATCGAATGGAAGTGGCGAAGCCGAGGCCGATGATTTGCCGAAGCCGAGGCGATCGTAGGCGAGGGCCGTTCGCCCGGTCGCTTCGACCAATCGCATCGGGAAATCCCGCCATAGCCCGACCGAGCCGAGCGAGTCGTGCAGCAGGATGACCGGGGCGATCACGTCGCCGGTCCCCGCCCAGCGGCGCACGAAGATTTCGCCATCGGCGAACGGCAGGCGCAGGTCTTCGTGGGTTTGCGCGTGCCTTGATCTCATCGGCGCTTGTGGGCCAGCAGCACCAGTACCGCACCGGTGCCGCCCTGCGCGGCAGGGGCGGAATGGAAGGCGATCACATCGGCGCGTTGGCGCAGCATGCGATCGACCAGATTCTTCAGCACCGGCACGCCCTCGGCGGAATAACGGCCCTTGCCGTGGATGATGCGCACGCAGCCGATGCCCTCGGCGAGCGCATGGCGGAGGAATTCGCGCAGCCACTGTTCCGCGGTCTTCGCGTCGATGCCGTGCAGGTCCAGTTCGTCGCCGGCCGCGTATTCGCCGCGCGCGAGTTTCTTCAGCACGCGCGGCGGGATTTCGTCACGGCGGTAACTGAGCGCGTCGCCCGCGCCGAGCAGTTGTTCGTCGAGTGCCAGGCGGAATGTATCGCGGGCATCGGCTTCCTCGCGTTCGCGCATCGCCGCGCGCGGCTTCGGCTTGGGTGCGGCCGGCGCTTCCGGCGGGGCATCGATGCGACGCACCGGCCCGATCGCCGCGCGGAACAGCGAAGCATCATCCTCATCATCGCCCGGGTTTTCCGGAACTTTGCGCATGGACAGACTGTAGCGGCAGGCGGCTCCGGTATCATGACCGCTTCGCAACGAGGAACCCCATGCGCATCCTGGTGAGCAATGACGACGGCGTGGACGCGCCGGGCATCCGCATCCTGGCCCAGGAATTGCGCAGCGCAGGCCACGAGGTCACGGTGGTGGCCCCGGACCGCGATCGCAGCGGGGCCAGCAACTCGCTCACCCTCGACATGCCGATCCGCGTGACCCGGCTCGATGATTGCACCTGGCGCGTGCACGGCACGCCCACCGACTGCGTGCACCTGGCGTTGACCGGCTTGTTCGAGGGCGACGCCGAGCCCGACATCGTGGTGTCCGGCATCAACAACGCGGCCAACCTGGGCGATGACGTGATTTATTCCGGCACGGTCTCGGCGGCGATGGAAGGCCGTTTCCTGGGCCTGCCTGCGGTGGCGGTGTCGCTGGCGACGCGCGACCACGACCCGCAACATTTCGAGACGGCCGCCTGCGCAGCGGTGCAGATCGTCGACCGGCTGGCGCGCGATCCGCTGCCGGCGGACACCATCCTCAATGTCAACGTACCGGATGTGGCTTGGGAGGAGGTGAGCGCGTTCGAGGCGACCCGGCTCGGCAACCGCCATCGCGCCGAAGGCTGCATCGCCGCGCCCGATCCACGTGGCCGCGCCTTTTACTGGATCGGCCCGGCCGGCCCCGAACAGGACGCCGGCCCCGGCACCGATTTCGACGCGGTGCGCCGTGGCGCGATCTCGGTGACTCCGATCAAGGTCGACCTGACCCGCTACCAGGCGCTGGAGCAGGTGGCGAGCTGGGTGCAGGGATTCGCGCTGACATGATCTCGCGGATGCATCTGCAGCCGGAGGCGATCGGCGTCGGCATGACCGCGCAGCGCGTGCGTGATCGGTTGATCGAGCGGTTGCGCGAGCAGGGCGTGACCGATGAAAGCGTGCTGGCGGCGGTGCGGACCTTGCCGCGCCATCTTTTCGTGGATGAAGCGCTGGCCGCGCGCGCCTACGAGGACACCGCGCTGCCGATCGGCCATGGCCAGACCATCTCGCAGCCGTGGGTGGTGGCGAAGATGACCGAGGCGGTGCTGGAAACCCGCCCGAAGACCGTGCTGGAGATCGGCACCGGCTCCGGCTACCAGGCGGCGATGCTCGCCGCATTGGGGCTGCAGGTATTCACCGTCGAGCGCATCGGCGACCTGCTGCGCGGCGCGCGCAAGCGTTTCCGCAAGCTGGGCATGGAAATCCGCAGCCGGCATGACGATGGTCGGGTCGGCTGGGCCGAGCATGCACCGTTCGATGCGATCGTGGTCACCGCGGGTGCCGCCGCCTTGGAACCTGCGCTGATCGAACAACTCGCGCCAGGCGGGACGCTGGTCGCGCCGGTCAATGGCCAGTTGCTGCGCCTGCGCAAATCACTTGAAGGCCACATCGAACAGGTCAATCTCGCGCCGGTGAGTTTCGTGCCGCTGTTGGCGGGAGTGATTGACGGATGAGCAGCATCAATGCGGCAAACGCCGCGTCGGGATCGCTGGGTCAGCAGATCGAGGCGGTGATCGACGACCTGCCGGAAGACCGCTTGACCTTGAGCGAATTGATCGAGGTATTCGGCGACGACGGCCTGTTGATCCTGACCATCCTGCTGACCTTGGTGTTCCTGATCCCGGTATCGATCCCCGGCGTCAGCACGGTGTTCGGCGCGGCGATCCTGATGATCGGCGTCAGCCGCCTCGTCGGCAAACCGCTCTGGCTGCCGGCCAAGGTGCGCGAGCGCTCCCTGCCGGTCGAAAAGCTGCGACCGGGTCTTCGCACTGGCTTGAAATGGGTGCAGCGGATGGAGCGGATCAGCAAACCGCACCGGCTTCCGGGTCTGGTCAATGGTGCGGGGATGCGGCTGTTCAACAACCTGGCCTTCATCCTCGGCGCATTACTGTTGATGGCGCCGTTCGGCTTCGTGCCGTTCAGCAATACGCTTCCCGCGATCGCCCTGCTGCTGTTCGCGGTCGGTTTCATCCAGCGCGACGGGGTTTCGATCCTGCTCGGGCACTTGGCCAATGTCGGGACCCTCATCTACTTCGCTATCCTCATCGGCGGAGGCGGTGCGGTCCTGCATCAACTGTGGCAGCGGTTCGTGGCCTGAGCCGCGCAGTGGAGAAAACTACGAAGATGTCAGCGAAGCAATTCATCCGAGCGCGCAATCGCGTCCTGTGCGTGGGACTGTTGGCGATACTGGCCGCCGGCTGCAGCAGCACCGTGGTGCGCACGCCCGCCGGCAGCCCGACGTCTTCCTCCGGCGCGCGCGGCCCGGACTCCCCGGTGCGTGTTTCGCAGCCCAAGTACGGCGCGACCCAGGTGGTGCAGAAGGGCGACACCGTTTATCGCATCGCCACCACCAATGGCATCACCGCGCTCGATCTGGCGTTGTGGAACAACATACCGCCGCCCTACATCATCCATCCGGGCCAGCGCCTGCGTCTGTATCCGGGCGGCAACGTCGCCAATATCCCGCCCGCGCGCACGCCGGTCCGGCCCGCGCCCACGCGCCCGGCCACGCCGCCGCCTTCGGTGACCGCACCGGTGGCCAGCCTGCCGTGGCGCTGGCCGGCCGAGGGTGCATTGATCAGCACCTACCAAGCCGGCAACCCGACCCGGCAGGGCATCGACATCGCCGGCAATGCCGGTGACCCGGTGCGCGCGGCCGCCGATGGCAGCGTGGTGTATTCCGGCTCCGGGCTGGTGGGCTATGGCGAGCTCATCATCGTCAAGCACAACGACCAGTGGCTGACCGCCTATGGCCACAACCGCAAGCGCCTGGTCAGCGAGGGCGCGGTGGTCAAGGCCGGGCAGCAGATCGGAGAGATGGGCAGCACCGGCGCGACGCGCAACATGCTGCACTTCGAGATCCGCCTGAACGGCAAGCCGGTCGATCCGCAGCTTTATTTGCCCAAGCGGTAATCGAAGTGGACCGGCGTTTGCCGGCCACGGTCGGCACGACCGTGGCTGCGGATGGTGGCTTGGCCCCGGGCTGATCCCGCGGCCGCTGCCACGTCAACCGCCGAGGATGAAGCCGGCCACCACGCGCCGGCCTTCGCCCGCCAGCACGTTGAAGGTGCGCGCGGCGGCGGCATTGGCCATGCACTCGACGCCGATGCCGCGCTGCAGGCAGGCGGCCATGACCTCCGCCGCAGGGAAGCCCTGGCGCAGGCCGGTGCCGATGATCACGACTTCAGGCCCCAGCGCGAGCAGCGTTTGCATCGCCGCGGTATCCAGCGATGCCAACTCAGCGAACGGCCAGTCCTCGACCAGTTGCCTGGGCGTGATGATGAAGCTGCGTTCCAGCTTGCGCTCGTTGACCAGCGCGGAAGTGCCATCCGCGCCTCGCAGCACGTAATCGAAATCGGGATGTTCCTGCACCAGGTCCATGCGGCGGCTCAGGCGCGTGGCAGCACGATCCTGCGCTTGTCGGTCGCGCCACGATAGAGCACGGCCGTGTGGCCGATGCGCTGGACCACCGCGGCGCCGCTGCGTCCGGCCAGGTCGTCGATCAGCGCCGCGCGGGCCTCGCGGTCGTCGGCACCAACCTTCACCTTGATCAGCTCGTGATCTTCAAGTAGCTGGTTGAGCTCGGCGACCACCGAATCGGTCACGCCCTTGCCGCCGACCTGCATGAGCGCCTTCAGCCCATGCGCCTGCCCGCGCAGGAATCGGTTCTGGGCGGAAGTCAGCGGGGCCTGGGTCATGCGGATGTTGGAAAGGCGATGGAAGTGGCAGGGTATCATGCGGCATCCCCGCGACCTCGACGCCATGTCCCGCAGCAAATCCAGCCAGCGCTGGCTCAAGGAGCATTTCTCCGACCCCTTCGTGAAGAAAGCGCAGGCCGAAGGGATGCGCTCGCGCGCAGCCTACAAGCTGGAGGAACTCGTCGAACGCGACCGCCTGCTCAAGCCCGGCATGGTAGTGGTGGACCTGGGCGCGGCGCCGGGGGGTTGGTCGCAGTGGGTGCGTCAGCAGTTGGGCAGCCTTGACCAGGCCAAGCCGGGCCGGGTCATCGCATCGGACATCCTCGAGATGCCACCGATCGCCGGGGTCGACTTCCTTCATGGGGATTTCAGGGAGGATGACGTCTTATCGACGCTGGAGACGATGCTGGACGGGGATCCGGTGGATCTTGTGTTGTCCGACATGGCCCCCAATATGAGTGGAGTGGATCAGGTCGATCAGGCCCGGGCCATGCACCTGTCCGAGTTGGCGATGGCGTTCGCCGACGACCATCTGCGGACCGGGGGCGCGTTCCTGATCAAGCTGTTCCAGGGCGTGGGTTTCGACGATTACGTGCGCGACCTGCGCCGCCGCTACGCAAAGGTGGCGATCCGCAAGCCCGCCGCCTCGCGCCGCCGTTCCAACGAGGTCTATGCGCTGGCCCAGGGCAAGCTGGCGCAGATGAAATGACGCAATGAATCGCCCGGAGTCGCCATGAAAGACCTGATGAAGAACATGCTGCTGTGGGTCACCGTCGCCATCGTGCTGATGATGGTGTTCCAGGGTTTCAGCCCGACCCGCAGTGCAAGTGGCAGCGGCGGCAACGTGCTGTATTCGGAATTCGTCGATGCGGTGCGCAGTGACCGCATCCGCAAGGTCGACATCGATGGCGACGGCCGTACCATCACTTTCGAGCGCAAGGACAACACGCGCGGCACGACGATAGCCCCGCGCGACGACCGCCTGATGGACGATCTCATCAACCACAAGGTGGAGATCAGCCAGCAGCCGGCCTCGTCCGGCCGCAGCATCCTGGTCAGCCTGTTGATCAACCTGCTGCCGATGGCCCTGTTCATCGGCATCTGGATCTACATGATGCGGCAGATGCAGCGCGGGGGCGGCGCCGGCGGCGCGATGTCGTTCGGCAAGTCGCGCGCCAAGATGCTCAACGAGGACCAGACCAAGGTCACCTTCGCCGATGTCGCCGGGGCCGATGAAGCCAAGGAGGAAGTCGCCGAGCTGGTCGAGTTCCTGCGCGATCCATCCAGGTTCCAGAAGCTCGGCGGCCATATCCCGCGCGGCGTGCTGATGGTCGGCCCGCCCGGCACCGGCAAGACCCTGCTGGCCAAGGCGATCGCCGGCGAGGCCAAGGTGCCGTTTTTCTCGATCTCCGGTTCCGACTTCGTCGAGATGTTCGTCGGCGTCGGCGCCTCGCGCGTGCGCGACATGTTCGAACAGGCCAAGAAGCAGGCGCCGTGCATCATCTTCATCGACGAGATCGACGCGGTCGGCCGCCATCGCGGCGCCGGCCTTGGCGGTGGCCACGACGAGCGCGAGCAGACCCTCAACCAGCTGCTGGTCGAGATGGACGGCTTCGAGGGCGGCGAGGGCGTGATCGTGGTCGCCGCGACCAACCGCCCCGACGTGCTGGATCCGGCGCTGCTGCGTCCGGGCCGCTTCGATCGCCAGGTGGTCGTCGGCCTGCCCGACGTCAAGGGCCGCGAGCAGATCTTGCGCGTGCACATGCGCAAGGTGCCGCTGGCCGATGACGTGGAGCCGATGATCGTCGCGCGCGGCACCCCGGGTTTCTCCGGTGCCGACCTCGCCAATCTGGTCAACGAGGCCGCATTGTTCGCCGCCCGCGAGAACGCCAAGTCGGTGCGCATGGAGCACTTCGACAAGGCGCGCGACAAGATCCTGATGGGTGCCGAGCGTCGCTCGATGGCGATGAGCGAGGAAGAGAAGACGCTGACCGCCTACCACGAGGCGGGACACGCCATCGTCGGCCGCATGGTCCCCGAGCACGATCCGGTCTACAAGGTGACGATCATCCCGCGCGGTCGTGCCCTGGGCGTGACCATGTACCTGCCCGAGGGCGACAAGTATTCGCTCAACAAGGTGGCGATCGAATCTCAGCTGGCCTCGCTCTATGGCGGCCGCGTCGCCGAGGAGCTGATCTTCGGTGCCGACAAGGTGACCACCGGCGCCTCCAACGACATCGAGCGCGCGACCAAGATGGCGCGCAACATGGTGACCAAGTGGGGCCTGTCCGACGAACTCGGCCCGATCACCTATGCCGAGGACGAGGAGGAAGTGTTCCTCGGCCGTTCGGTCTCGCAGACCAAGCATGTCTCCGACGAGACCGCGCGCAAGATCGATGTGGTCGTGCGCGGGATCCTGGATCGTGCCTATGGACGCACCACGCAGATCCTGACCGAGCACCTGGACAAGTTGCATGCGATGGCCAGGCTGCTGCTGAAGTACGAGACCATCGACGGCCCGCAGATCGACGCGATCATGGAAGGCCGCGAGCCGCCGCCGCCGGCCGGCTGGTCGCCGGGCGGTCCGGCGACGGAGGAGCCGAAGCAGATCAACTTGGGCGGGGTGGAAGCGCCGAGCGTTTGAGGGCGGGTCCTGTCGATACGCGATGCGGGCGGCAGCGATGCCGCCCGTTTGCTTTTCAGCCGCGTGCTCGCTCCGATGCGCGCTAAGCTTGGACAATGGAATCGAGCGAAGCTAAAGCGCAGGCGGCGATGCTGATACGGCGGACGCCGGTGGAGGTCTTCGAGGCCTTCGTCGATCCGGCCATCACCTCGAAGTTCTGGTTCAGCGACGGCAGTTCCGTGCTGCGCGAAGCCGGGCAGCACGCGACGTGGCGATGGTCGTGGTACGGCGTCGAAAGCCCGCTCGAGGTGCTGGAGATCGATCCGCCGAAACTGTTGCGCGTCCGCTGGGGCGAAGCCGAGGATGCCGGCATCGTCACTTGGCGATTCCCGCCGCGCGACGGCGACGCGACCTCCGTCGAGATCGAGCATGCCGGCTTCAGAGGCGATGCCGATGCCGTCCTGCCCCAGGTGCGCGACAGCACCGAAGGTTTCGCGCTGGTGCTGGCGGGCGCCAAGGCCTGGCTGGAGCATGGGTTGCAACTCGGTTTGGTGCCGGATCGCCATCCCGATGCCCACGTGGAGGGCCGCTGATGTTCGACATCGCGCCACAGGTCGATTGCGCCGGCCGCGTGTTGAAACTCGATCGTACGCGGGTGATGGGCATCGTCAACGTGACCCCGGATTCCTTCTCCGATGGCGGCGCGCACGATTCCACCGATGCCGCGATCGCCCATGCATTGAATCTGGTCGAGGAGGGCGCCGACATCCTCGACATCGGCGGCGAATCGACCCACCCCGGTGCGGATGAAGTGCCAGTGGAGGAAGAACTGCAGCGCGTGATCCCGGTGATCTCGGCGCTGCACACGCGCGTGCAGGTGCCGATCAGCATCGACACCTCCAAGCCGGAGGTGATGCGCGCGGCGGTGAACGCCGGTGCCGGAATCATCAACGATGTGTTCGCTCTGCGTCGCGAAGGCGCGCTGGATGCGGCGGCGGAATCGGGCGTGCCGGTGGTGTTGATGCACATGCTCGGAGAGCCTCGATTGATGCAAGCGGACCCGCGGTACGACGACGTGGTCGGCGAGGTTCATCGTTTCCTGGCCGAGCGCATCTTCGCCTGCGAGATGGCCGGCATCGACAAGAAGAGGCTGATCGTCGATCCGGGTTTCGGTTTCGGCAAGACCATGGCGCACAATCTCGAACTGCTGGCGCGCCTGCAACGCTTCACCGAGCTCGGCGTGCCGGTGCTGGCCGGCCTTTCGCGCAAGAAGACGATAGGCGAACTGACCGGGCGCGAGCTGCCGGTCGAACGCGTGCATGGCTCGGTGGCGGCTCACGTGATCGCCGCGCAGAACGGCGCGCGCATCGTCCGCGTGCATGATGTCGCCGCGACGGTGGATGCGCTGAAGGTCTGTGAGGCGGTGGCGGCGTTGCCTGCACCGCGTGCGGAGCGCGCCGCTCCGGCGATCGACTGGCCGGAGTAGGGCGCCGATCGATCTGCGTCGCTGCAGGTAAACTCCCGTCAACTTGACGGGGATCGCTCGATGACTGCCAGTACGCCGCTCCTGATCACTTTCGGTCTGTACCTCGCCGCGATGGTGGTGATCGGATTCGTCGCCTGGCGCCGTACCCGCGACTTCGACGATTACATCCTTGGCGGTCGCTCGCTGGGCGGCTATGTCACCGCGTTGTCGGCCGGCGCTTCCGACATGAGCGGCTGGCTGCTCATGGGACTGCCGGGCGCGATCTACCTCACCGGTCTTTCCGAGGCGTGGATCGCGGTCGGACTGGTCGTCGGTGCCTACCTCAACTGGCGCTTCGTCGCCGGTCCGCTGCGCCTCTACACCGAGCGCAGCGCCGATGCGCTGACTTTGCCGGACTACTTCACCACGCGCTTCGGCCAGGACGCCGGCGAGAACGGCAAGTTGCTGCGGGTGGTCTCGGCGCTGGTGATCCTAGTGTTCTTCGCGCTGTATGCGGCCAGCGGCATCGTGGCCGGTGCGCGCCTGTTCGAAAGCGTGTTCGGGATGCCGTATGCACAGGCGCTGTGGTGGGGCGCCGCTGCGACGATCGCGTACACGCTGATCGGCGGCTTCCTCGCGGTGAGCTGGACCGACACCGTGCAGGC
>JAEWNY010000073.1 GCA_023461075.1 Pseudomonadota bacterium
ATACGGACCTGTCCCCTGCCACCGCAGAGGAGCCTGTTCTCACGGACAAATTGCCCTCATTTCGTGGCAATCAGGGATAGGCCTGACAGGCTCCCACGCAAAACCATTCCGCTACAGCGCCATTCCGCGCCAACTCGTCGCCTTGTCAGCCTTGCCCAAAGGGTTTAGTGCACCGCCGTCGCCCTTTGGCGGCGAGAGACTGCCTGCTGAGCCAAAATGACCTACGTCGTCACCGACAACTGCATCAAGTGCAAGTACACCGACTGCGTGGAAGTCTGCCCGGTCGATTGCTTCCACGAGGGGCCCAACTTCCTCGTCATCGACCCGGTCGAATGCATCGACTGCACCCTGTGCGAGCCCGAATGCCCGGCCAACGCGATCTTCCCGGAGGATGACGTGCCGGGCGGCCAGGAGCATTTCATCGCGCTCAACGCCGAACTCACCGCCGAGTGGCCTGTCATCACCACCCGCAAGGACCCGCTGCCCGACGCCAAGGAATGGGACGGCAAGCCGAACAAGCTGCCCTTGCTGGAGAGGTGATCAAGGAGCGCCGAGCGGGCGTGGCCGGCTGCGTCCATCGCGATCCACGCAAACAAGAACGGGCGCCGAGGCGCCCGTTTTGCATGGTCGATATCGCTTCGCTCAGCGGCCGCCGAGCGCCGCCTTCAACTGGTTGATCAGCGCCACCGGCGCCTCGCGGGTATCGGGCAAGCCGCGCGGGTCGACCGCCGAGACGTAGACGCCATCGGTGTTCTGCGAGGTGCGCACGAGGAAGTCGGCGCCGCCATAGTTGACGTCGTAGCTGCCGAGCAGCTGCGCCTTGCTGGCGATGGTCACGCCCTGCACGGCCGCCAGCGCATCGCCGAGGCTGGCGAACACCGCATCGCGCTGCGTGCCGGCGACGGTGAAGCCGCTGGCCGGCGCGGCCGGCGCCGCACGACCGGCACTCGACGCCATCACACTGGTCGACTGTCCACCCGGCAGCGCCATCGCGCCTTCGGTATTGGGACGGTCGAGTTCCGGCGGGACTTCCAGCGGGCGCGCTTCGCCGCTCAGCTTGTAGGCGTCGTTGTCCTTGCGGAACCAGCCGCAGCCCGAAGTCAGCGCGACGGCGGCGGCAAGACTGGCGATGACGGCGACGCGGCCGGGGGAAGCAATGCGCATGGAAATCTCCTGGGGGTTCATGGCGAAGCCGCCGGGCGGCGGCATTCGTTCTCGATGGCAAGGATAGCCGCTGCGGCGTCCGCCAGCGGACCTGCGTGTTCATCCGCGAGTCGGGTTAGCGGCAGGCGCAGCCCTTCGCCGATGCCGGCCTCGCGCAGCAGCGCCTTGACCGGGATCGGGTTCGGCGCGCAACCGATGAAATCGAACAGCGGCTGCAGGCGGGCGTCCAGCGCGGTGGCCGTATCGGCGTCGTGGCCGCGGGCGAGGTCGCAGAGCCGGCGCATCGCCCCGGGCAGGACGTTGGAGGCCACCGAAATCACGCCATCGGCACCGGCCAGCATGGCCCGGCAGGCGGTCGGATCGTCGCCGGAAAGGATGGCGAAACCCGGCGACCTGAAAGCCAGCAGCGCCTGCATGCGCGCGGCATCGGCCACCGCTTCCTTGATGCCGATGATCGCGGCCTCGCCCGCCAGCGCCGCCACGGTCTCGGGCTGCATGTCGCAGCCGGTGCGGCCCGGCACGTTGTAGAGCACGATCGGCAGGCCGCCCTCGGCCGCCAGTGCGCGGTAATGCGCGATCAGGCCATCCTGGGTCGGACGGACGTAGGGCGGCGTCACCACCAGCGCGGCATCGGCACCGAGGCCCGCCACTTGCCGGGTCAGTGCGATGGTCTTGGCGGTATTCGACAGGCCGGTCCCGGCCAGCACCGGCACCCGCCCGGCGACTTGCGCGACGGCGGCACGCAGCAGGGCCGCGTATTCCTCGTCGGTGAGCGCCGCGGCCTCCCCGGTCGATCCGGCGACGACCAACGCCTGGGTACCGCCGGCGAGCTGGGTATCGATCAGCCGGGTCCAGCCATCGAAATCCACCGATCCATCGGCGGCGAACGGGGTCGCCAGCGCAGTGATGCTGCCGGCCAGCTGCAAGCGGTTGTCTGACAAGGGAAAACTCGCGGGATCGACGGGTTGCGCGTGAATCGCGCAAGGTGCCGGGATGGACGGAATCTTACTTGCGGGCTGAAATCCCCGGCAAGTATGCTGCTCGCAGTTGCCCCACCGCCCGCGCCGGCCCCGGCCTGCCATCGGAACCGAATTGAACGACCCGACCGCCCGTCCCTCGCAGAACGAAAACCATCTCTTCATCAATGCGTACAGCACGCATCCGGCCTCGCCCCTGCTGTCGGTGAGCCGACGCATCGCCGACAGCGGCTGCAACCTGGTGGATGCGCGGCTGACCACGGTCGGGCGCGATGTCTCGGTCGCCGCGCTCGCCACCGGCTCGTGGGATGCGATCGCCAAGCTGGAATCGATGATCGAGCGGCTGGCGCGCGACGAGTCGATGCGCATCATCCACTACCGCACCGGCCCGAAGCCGCTGCAGTCCAACCTGATCCCCTACGTGGTCGAGGTGGTCGCCGCCGACAAACCGGGCATCCTCTACCAACTGGCCGATTTCTTCAGCCAGCAGGGCATCACCGTCGAGAACCTGCACAGTTCGCGCTACAAGGCGATGCAGACCGGCGCGGAGATGTTCACCGCTCAGATCACGATAGGTGTCCCCGCCGACATGCACATCGCCGCCTTGCGCGATGACTTCCTCGAGTTTTGCGATCACCTCAATCTCGACGCCATCATGGACCCGATGAAGTTCTGAGCATGGACGAAGGCGACAAGCTCACCATCTCCACGCGCAAGCTGCCCTTGGCATTGGGCGATGACTCGACGATGCAACTGGCCGATCGCAAGGGCGACTGGACCGTCCTCTATTTCTATCCCAAGGACAACACGCCCGGCTGCACCACCGAAGGCCGAGATTTCCAGGCGTTGCTGCCCAGGTTCCGCCAGCTCGGCGCCGAAGTCATCGGGGTGTCGAAGGACTCGGTGAAGACGCATGCCAACTTCTGCGCCAGGCAGGGCTTCGAGTTCCCGCTCGTCAGCGATGGCGATGAAGCGCTGTGCCGTGTCTTCGGCGTCATCCAGCCGAAGAAGCTCTACGGCCGCGAATACGAAGGCATCGTTCGCAGCACCTTCCTGATCGATCCGGAGGGCCGCGTCGCGCGCAAATGGCAGCCGGTCAAGGTGCCGGGCCACGCGCAGGCAGTGCTCGACGCATTGAAGGAAGCTGCATCGCAGTGACGATGACGCATCCGTCCCGGCGCCACCGCCCGGCCCCGCCGGCCGGTGGCGTTTTCTTTTCCACGCCCGCAAGGAAGACCGCCGCATGACCTCAGGCAAGCGCCTCCACGTCCTCGACACCAATGTGCTGATGCATGACCCGACCGCGCTGTTCAAGTTCGAGGAGCACGATGTGTTCCTGCCGATGCAGGTGATCGAGGAGCTGGACAACGGCAAGAAAGGCACCAGCGAGGCCAGCCGCAACGCACGCCAGGTCAGCCGCTTCATCAATGAACTGATCGAGGAACAGGGCGCCGACAAGATCGCCACCGGCCTCAAGCTGCGCCCGCCGGGTGGCCTCCAGCTCAAGAGCGAGTCAGCGCGCGGCGTTCTGCGCTTCCAGACCGCGAATTTCGGCGGCGGCGGCGATGCCTTCGGCACGGTGATGCCGGACAACCACATCCTCGCCGCGATCGTCTCGCTGCAGTCCCGCGAGCCCGACCAGCACGTGGTCTTCGTCTCCAAGGACATCAACCTCAGGATCAAGGCGGCGATCGCCGGCATCCCCAGCGAGGATTACGAGAACGACCGCGCGCTGGATGATTTCAACCTGCTGTTCACCGGTGCCACCGCCCTGCCCGAGGATTTCTGGCAGCGCAACGGCAAGGACCTGAAGTCATGGACCGACAAGGGCCGCACCTATTACGAAGTGGCCTTGGCCAAGGACGACGACTGGCATCCCAACCAGTTCCTGTACCTGCCGGGCGACGGGCAGAGCGAGTTCCGCGTGGTGTCGGTCGATGCGGGCAAGGCGGTGCTGCAGATCGTCGATGACTATCGCAGCCAGCAGCACGCGGTCTGGGGCATCACCGCGCGCAACCGCGAGCAGAACTTCGCGATGAACGCGCTGATGGACCCGGACATCGACTTCGTCACCCTGCTCGGCACTGCCGGCACCGGCAAGACTCTGCTGACGCTGGCGGCGGGCCTTGCGCAGACGATGGATGCGCAGCGCTACCGCGAGATCATCATGACCCGCGCCACGGTGAGTGTGGGCGAGGACATCGGCTTCCTGCCCGGCACCGAGGAGGAAAAGATGACGCCGTGGATGGGCGCGTTGACCGACAACCTTGAGGTGCTGATGCCGAACAGCCGCAAGGGCGGCAACAGCTGGGAGCAGCAGGCGACCAATGACCTGCTCGCTTCGCGGATCAAGATCCGCTCGATGAACTTCATGCGTGGTCGCACTTTCCTCTCGCGCTATCTCATCCTCGACGAGGCGCAGAACCTGACGCCCAAGCAGATGAAGACACTGATCACCCGCGCCGGCCCGGGCACCAAGATCGTCTGCCTGGGTAACGTCGAGCAGATCGATACGCCGTATCTCACCGAGACGACCTCGGGCCTGACCTATGCGGTCGACCGCTTCAAGGGTTGGGCGCACAGCGCGCACGTCACCCTGCGCCGCGGCGAGCGCTCGCGCCTGGCCGACCACGCCTCCGAAGTGCTCTGATGCGGCTGCGCCACGCATCCACCCGCGACAAGCTGTTCCTGCTGTTGTTCGCGGTCTTCGCGCTCATGCGCGGTTGGGCTTATCTCGGCGAACGCGAGTTGCACGACCTGGTCGGGCTGGCCGGTTTCGTGCTGCTCGCCATCGGCGTGTGGAAGCGCATGCCCGGCGATGATGGCGCGTTGTCGCAGCAGCAATCGAGCGTGGCGATGGCAGCCACCCTGGTCGGCGGATTGATGGTGCTGGCGGCACTCGCGATGCAGTGGCTGGGCTGAGCGCGACATCGCGATGAAGGATCGTTCCGCGCTGCCACTGTGGGTGATCCTCGGCGCCTGTGCGTTGGCCTGCATCGCCGGCATGGTCAATGTCGTCGGCCTGCTCGGCTTCGTTCACCAGGGCCTCACCCACCTGACAGGCATCACCACCCTGCTCGGCACCCACCTTGCGGTGGGCCAGTGGCGCGCGGCCACGGAAATCTGCGCGGTGATCCTGGCCTTCCTTGTCGGCTGCGTGCTGTCCGGCTTCATCATCCAGGACAACAACGTCTCACTGCGACGGCGCTACGGCGTCGCGCTTGCAATCGAGTCCGCCCTGTTGTTCATCGCCGCCGCGTTGTTCAACGACAGCGACATCAAGGGCGCGCTGGTGGCGGCGACCGCGATGGGCCTGCAGAACGCGATGGCCACCACCTACTCCGGCGCACTGGTGCGCACCACGCACCTCTCGGGCCTCTTCACAGATCTCGGCATCGCGCTGGGGCACGCCATGCGCGCAGAGCCTTGGCAGTTCAAGCGCGTGCAACTCTCGGTGCTCACCATCGGCGCCTTCCTGCTCGGCAGTGTTGTCGGGGGCCTGCTCTTTCAACACATCGGATACCACGCGCTTTACGTGCCGGCGGTCTGGACCGGGCTGGTCGGGCTGGGCTACGTTGCCTATCACCACCATCGATTCAGCCGCCATGGCCTTTGACCCGCGTCCGCCCTGTGCCCTCACCATCGCCGGCAGCGATTCCGGTGGCGGCGCCGGTGTCCAGGCCGACCTGCGCACCTTCGCCGCGCACGGCGTGCACGGGCTATGCGTGCTGGCCGCGCTGACCGCGCAGAACACCCAGGGTGTCACCGCCGTGCATGTGCCGCCCGCCACCTTCGTGCGCGCACAGATCGATGCCTGCTTTGCCGATTTCAACATCGTCGCGGTCAAGATCGGGATGCTGGCCAACGCGGAAGTGGTCGATGCCGTGGCCGATGCGCTGTCGGCTCACGCGCCGAGCCACATCGTGCTGGACCCGGTGATGGTGGCGACCTCGGGCGCGAAATTGCTGGACGATGACGCGCACCGAAGCCTGCGCGAACGCCTGCTGCCGATGGCGAGCGTGCTGACGCCAAACATCCCCGAAGCCGAGTGGTTGATCGGCCATTCCGTTCCGGATGCCGAGGCCGCCGGCGCTGCGCTGCGTGAGCTGCATGCGCTCGGTCCGAAAGCGGTGCTGCTCAAGGGCGCGCATCTAGACGAAGGCGGGAACGTCATCGACCGCTGGTTCGATGGCGAGGTGGAGCATGCCTTCGTCCATGCACGGATCGACGTGGAAGGCCATGGCACCGGCTGCACGCTGGCCTCGGCGATCGCCGCCAACCTCTGCCTGGGCCTTGCGCCATTCGATGCCGCGCGCGAAGCCGGCGATTACCTCGCGCGTGCGCTCGCGCTCTCGTATCGGCCCGGCCAGGCCGAGATGCAAGTGCTGGACCACTTTGGCGCGGCTAGGCGAGGCTGAGCAGTCAACAGGATGCGGATTCACGACATTGCGTTGGAGGGCGCCGACGGCCATCGCTGGACGCTGATCGGCCACGCACCGGCATTGCCCCGCGCGGTGCTGCTGTGGCTGCCGGCGATGGGCGTGGCCGCGCGGCATTACCTGCCATTCGCCGAGGCGCTGGCCGGGCACGGCATCGCCGCCTTCCTGCACGAGTGGCGCGGCCATGGCAGCAGCAGCGTCCGTGCGGCACGCGGCAACAACTGGGGCTATCGCGAGCTGCTGGAGCAGGACATCCCGCGCAGCGAGCGCGAAGCCTTTTCCCGATTCGGTGTCCCGCGCCTGATCGGTGGACACAGCCTGGGCGGACAACTGGCGGCCTGCCGGCTCGCACTGTCCCGGCACGATGCCGCGCGATTGTGGCTGGTCGCCAGCAGTGCGCCGTTCCCGCAAGCCTTCACCGGCAGCGTCGGCCTGGGCCTGCCGATCGCGCTGCGACTGGCACCGGTGCTGTCCGATCTGTTCGGATACTGGCCGGGCCGGCGGCTGGGATTCGGCGGCCGCGAGGCACGCGGGGTGATGCGCGACTGGGCCGGCACCGGCCGGGCGCGTGGCTATCGCGTCGAAAGCCTGGGCCGCGACCTCGACCCCTTGCTGGCGAAAGTCGTTGTGCCGGTGGATGCGATCGCGCTGGCGAAAGACGGCTTCGCGCCGGAGGCGGCGCTGCGTGCGCTGCTGGCGAAGCTCGGCGGCCGCGCCGACGTGCAACGGATGGATGCCGCGATGCTGGGCACTGCCGCCGATCATTTCAGCTGGTTGAACCAGCCCACGTCGGTGGCCAATGCACTGGCCAGCCGCCTGCCCTAGCGACCGGCTTGCCCGCCATGCAAGCGCGTTCGTTGCAGCGCCGGGCCTGGCCGGTGCTCGACGACCTTCTCCTCCTCGTCGCCGCGTCGGTCCGGCGTTACGGTTCCGTGGCCCATGCGATAATCGTTCACATTGCCCCCGTAGCTCAGCTGGATAGAGCGTCCCCCTCCTAAGGGGAAGGTCGTGCGTTCGAATCGCGCCGGGGGCGCCACGATTCCCCAAGCCACCGGAGCCCTCATGTCCCTGCATCCCGTCCTCGAGCGACTTGGCCTTTCCGCCACCGAATCCGGCAGCTACCTGGGCAGCGGTGAATGGTCGAAGACCACCGACGCGGGCGTGTTGGAGCCGGTCAACCCGACCACCGGCGAGGTCTTGGGCAAGGTGCATGCCTCCTCCAAGGCAGACTACGACACATTGATGGAACGCGCCGAGGCGGCGTTCAAGATCTGGCGCAAGACCCCGGCCCCGCGTCGCGGCGAAGCGATCCGCCTGTGCGCCGATGCGCTGCGCGCCCACAAGGACGCACTGGGTTCACTGGTGGCGCTGGAGATGGGCAAGTCCAAGCCGGAAGGCGATGGCGAAGTGCAGGAGATGATCGACATCGGCGAGTTTGCGGTCGGCCTCTCGCGCCAGCTTTACGGCCTGACCATGCACAGCGAACGCCCCGGACATCGCATGTACGAGCAGTGGCATCCCATCGGCATCGTCGGCGTGATCTCTGCGTTCAACTTCCCGGTCGCGGTCTGGGCCTGGAACAGCTTCGTGGCCGCGGTTTGCGGCGACATCACCGTGTGGAAGCCGTCACCGAAGACGCCGCTCTCGGCCATCGCCTCGATGAAGATATGCAACGAGGCCCTGCGCGAAGGCGGCTTCCCCGACATCTTCTTCCTGTTCAACGATGCCGGCACCGATCTGGCGCAGGAGTTCGTCGACGACAAGCGCGTGGCGCTGGTGAGCTTCACCGGCTCGACCAAGGTCGGCCGTACGGTCGGCGAGCGCGTCGCGCGTCGAATGGGCCGCTCGCTGCTGGAGCTGGGTGGCAACAACGCGATCATCGTCGATGAAACCGCGGACCTGAAACTGGCGATCCCGGCGATCGTGTTCGGTGCCGTGGGCACCTGCGGCCAGCGCTGCACCACCACGCGCCGGCTGATCGTGCACGAATCCCGTTACGACGAAGTGCTGGCCTCGCTGATCAAGGCTTATGGCCAGGTCGAGGGCAAGATCGGCGACCCGACGGACGCCAAGAACCTTGTCGGCCCGTTGAACTCGTCCGACGCGGTCGATGCGTTCCTGGATTCGATCGAAGCAGCGAAGAAAGCCGGCGGCAAGGTGGAGATCGGCGGCGACAAGATCGACGGCAACGGCTTCTTCGTCAAACCCGCGATCGTCACCGGCCTCACCAACGAGGCTGAAGTGGTGCAGCACGAGACCTTCGCGCCGATCCTCTACGTGATGAAATACAGCGACATCGATCAGGCCATCGACATGCAGAACGCGGTGCCGCAGGGCCTGTCCTCGTCGATATTCACAACCAACCTCAAGCGCGCCGAGCAGTTCCTGGCGGCGTGGGGTTCGGATTGCGGCATCGCCAACGTCAATATCGGGACCAGTGGCGCGGAGATCGGCGGCGCCTTCGGCGGCGAGAAGGACACCGGCGGTGGTCGTGAATCGGGCTCGGATGCGTGGAAGGCCTACATGCGGCGGCAGACCAATACCATCAACTACTCCGACGCGCTGCCGCTGGCACAGGGCATCAAGTTCGATCTCTGACCTTATCCCGCGCGCTGCACATGTATCCGCTGGTCCGTCCGTTCCTGTTCGCCAATGACGCCGAGCGCGCCCATGGGCTGACCCTGCGCGGCCTGGACCTGGTGCACGCGGTCGGACTGGCCGGCCGACTGTCGCGCCAGCCCGCGCCGTTCCCGACCCGACTGCTCGACCTGACCTTTCCCAATCCGGTCGGGTTGGCGGCGGGCCTGGACAAGAACGGCGAACACATCGCATCGCTGTTTGCGCTCGGCTTCGGCTTCGTCGAGGTCGGCACGGTCACGCCGCGCCCGCAGGAAGGCAATCCCCGCCCGCGCCTGTTCCGGGTGCCCGAGCACCGCGCCATCATCAATCGCATGGGCTTCAACAACGCCGGCGTCGATGCGCTGGTGCGCAATATCGATGCACTGGATGCGCGGCCCGGCATCATCGGCATCAACATCGGCAAGAACAAGGACACGCCCAACGAGGAGGCGGCGCGCGATTACCTGCATTGCCTGGAACGCATCTACCCGCTCGCCGATTACGTCACCGTCAACATCTCCTCGCCCAATACCGCCGGCCTGCGCGAATTGCAGGAAGAACAACAGTTGCGCGCATTGGTGGGCACCCTGCGCGATGCGCAGGAAAAGCTGGCTGCGCGGCATGGAAAGCGCGTGCCGCTGCTGGTCAAGGTCTCCCCCGACCTCACCGACGAGGATGTCGATGCCGCCAGCCGCGTTCTCTCCGATCTCGGCGTGGATGGCGTGATCGCCACCAACACCACGGTCAGCCGCGTCGCCATCAGCCAGCATCGGCTTGCGCAGGAGGCCGGCGGGCTGTCCGGCGCACCGCTGCTCGGGCGCTCGACCGCCACGCTGCGTCGCCTGCGCACGCGGCTGCCCGATTCGGTGCCGTTGATCGGCGTCGGCGGCATCCTGTCCGGTGCCGATGCGGTGGCCAAGACCGCGGCCGGCGCGCAACTGGTGCAGGTCTACAGCGGCCTGATCTACCGCGGCCCGAGGCTGATCGGCGAATGCGTCGAAGCGATCCGCCGGCGCAAGGAAGCCCCGAGCTCCGGCATGCGACTGCCCCGTGCCTGAGCCGGAATCACGCGAATCCCGCGATGCGGCGCTCGCCAACACCTTTGGCGTCCGGGCGCGTGCGCAGCGACTGATCGAGGTTGATGACATCGATGCAATGCCGAGTGCACTGCGCGATGCCGGCCCTGATGCCCTGCTGGTGGGCGGCGGCAGCAACCTGTTGATCGTCGATCCGCTCATCGGTTCAGTGGTGCGAACGCGCGATGCGCGATTCGCGATCGTCGATGAAGAGGGCGATGCGATCCGCGTGCGCTGCGCCGCCGGAGCGACTTGGCACGAGTTCGTGATGCGAACGGTGGCGAACGGCTGGTTCGGTCTGGAGAACCTTGCGCTGATTCCCGGCAGCGTCGGCGCGGCGCCGATCCAGAACATCGGCGCCTACGGCGTCGAGGTGATGGACCTGATCGATGCGGTGCAGGTGCACGATCGGGCGACCGGCGAAACCTGTTGGTGGCCGCATGACGAATGCGGCTTCTCCTATCGCGACAGCGCGTTCAAACACGATCCGCAACGCCACGCAGTGTTGCGGGTGGATTTCCTGCTCTCGCGCGCGCCGCGCCTCCAGCTGGGCTACGCCGGCATCGGCGGGGAACTGGCTGCGCTAGGCATTGATGCACCGACGCCGCGCGACGTCGCCGAGGCGGTGATCGCGATCCGCCGCCGCAAACTGCCGGATCCGGCGGTAATCGGCAATGCCGGCAGCTTCTTCAAGAACCCGATCGTCGATTCCGCGATCGCCGATGCGTTGCAGGCCGTACATCCGCACATGCCGGTGTTCGACGCCGGCCGCGACGGTTACCGCAAACTGTCGGCCGCCTGGCTGATCGATGAGTGCGGCTGGAAGGGCCATCGCGATGGCGACGCCGGCGTCTCGCCCGGACATGCGCTGGTGCTGGTGAATCACGGCCATGCCACCGGCGAGCAACTGCTCGATCTGGCGCGACGCATCGCCGCAAGCGTCCGCGAGCGTTTCGCGATCGACATCGAACCCGAGCCCCGCATCGTCGGGGCACGCTGGTGAGCGCCGACCTGCCACGCCCGGTGCAGTTGCGCGCGGCACTGCTGATGATGGCCAGCACGGTGGCGTTCGGGATGATGGCGATCACCATCCGCCTGGCCTCGCGCAGCGAGCCGACCTGGGAAGTCGCGTTCTTCCGCAATTTCTTCGGCTTCCTCGCGCTGCTGCCGATCCTCGCCCTGCCCGCCATGCGCAGCGGCGCGCCGGCTAGGGCGATCCGCGAAACCGTGCGCTCCAACCAGTTGCCACGCTATTTCCTGCGCTGCCTCATCGGCATCTTCAGCATGTTCTGCGGCTTCTGGGCGATCGGCAACCTGCCGCTCTCGCAGGCGATCTCGCTGGCCTATTCCTCCCCGATCTTCGTGACGATCGCCGCCGCGCTGTGGCTGGGGGAAACCGTGCGCCTGCGTCGCTGGCTGGCGGTGGCGGCCGGCTTCATCGGCGTGCTGGTGATCGTGCGCCCGTGGTCGCAGGCGTTTTCGCCCAGCCTCCTGATCGCGTTGCTGGCGGCGGTGCTGAACGCGGTGGTCGCCATCCAGATCAAGCAGCTCTCGCGAGCCGACGGCTCGGACACGATTGTTTTCTGGACCTACATCTTCTGGATCCCGATGTCGCTGCTGCCGGCCATCTTCGTCTGGCACGCGCCGCAGGGCATCGCCTGGTTGTGGCTCGCGCTGTGCGGCGTACTAGGCACCATCGGCCAGTTGTTGTGGACGCGCGCGTTGAAGCTCGGCGAGGTCTCGGCGCTCACGCCGATCAGCTTCCTGCAACTGCCGGTGGTGACGTTGGCGGGCTGGCTGTTGTTCGAGGAAGTGATCGATGGATGGACCGCGGCCGGCGCGCTGATCATCTTCTGCGCCACCGCCTACATCGCCCATCGCGAGGCCACGCTGGCACGGCGAAACGCTTCCAACTCACCGAGCGAAGCGGTCGAGCCCGGCAATTAGGCAGCGACGGGGCATCGGCGACCGCATCGCATCCTCCGGCCCGCTCATCGAAAGGGGATTATCTTCCGGGGCGCCGGTCCTGCCACGGCCGGTAGGCGCGGCGGAACAACAACAGGTAGATGCCGAATACCCAGGCCAGTGCCGCCGCCCAACCGGCCAGGATGTCGCTCGGATAATGCACGCCCAGATACACGCGCGATGCGCCCACGGCGATGACGAACGCCAGCATGAGCAGGAGGACCGGCCAGCGCCAGCGGGTCGGCCACGCCAGCAGAACGAGTACCGCCGCCAACGTCATCGAGCCCATCGCGTGGCCGCTGGGGAAACTGTAGGTGCCCTCGGGCGCCAACGATTCCCACAGCGAGGGGCGTTCACGGCCGAAGTACTGCTTGGCCGCCAGGTTGAGCAGGCCCGATCCGGCCAGCGACAGTCCGGCGAACAGGCCCTCGCGATACCGGCGCATGGCCGCCAGCACGACCACCAGCAAGACGTCAAAGGGCACCACGCCCCACTCGTAGCCGAGTTTCGATGCGATGAGGAGGAAGCGATCCGGCGCAGGCGCGTGCATCGCGCGCATCCATTCGAGCACCGGCTTGTCGAAAAAGAACGCCTCGCCCTCGCGCACTTCATCGGCCAGTTCGCCGAACCCCCACAGCGGCAGCAGGATCACCGCGAACAGCAGCGCGATCCGCTTCCACGAACGGCGGATCTCGTTCGCGCCGTAGCGCGCTTCCTCGGCGATGACCTGCCGGAGGTCAGCCGGTGATCGCGGCGTACTTTCGTTCGACATAGTCAT
Source organism: Pseudomonadota bacterium (assembly GCA_023461075.1). Classification (GTDB taxonomy): domain Bacteria; phylum Pseudomonadota; class Gammaproteobacteria; order Xanthomonadales; family Xanthomonadaceae; genus Solilutibacter. Next base: position 13,019 of record JAEWNY010000073.1, read on the forward strand.
CGATGATCCCGATGAACTCGCGGGCGATGTTGTCGCCGCGCAGGGTCACCGTCTTCTGCCCGTCCTCGAACACCGGCGCGGCCGGCGCCTCGCCGGTGCCCGGCAGCGAGATGCCGATGTTGGCGTGGCGCGACTCGCCGGGCCCGTTGACGATGCAACCCATCACCGCCAGGGTCATGTTCTCCGCGCCGGGGCGGGTGACTTTCCACTCCGGCATCTTTTCGCGCACGTGGTTCTGCACCACGCCGGCCAATTCCTGGAAGAACTCGCTGGTGGTACGGCCGCAACCGGGACAGGCGGTGACCATCGGGGTGAACGCGCGCAGGCCCATGGTCTGCAGCAGTTCCTGCGCGACGATCACTTCCTGGGTGCGCGACTGCCCCGGCTCGGGGGTGAGCGAGATGCGGATGGTGTCGCCGATGCCTTCCTGCAACAACACCGCCAGCGCAGCGCTGGAAGCGACGATGCCCTTGCTGCCGATACCGGCCTCGGTGAGGCCAAGGTGCAGGGCGAAATCGCTGCGCGCGGCAAGATCGCGATACACCGCGATCAGCTCCTGCACGCCACTGACCTTGGCGCTGAGGATGATGCGTTCGGCGGGCAAGCCCAGTTCGACCGCCCGATGCGCCGAATCCAGCGCACTGCGGATCAATGCCTCGCGCAGCACGCGGCCGGCATCCCAGGGCTCGGCGCGTTGCGCGTTCTCGTCCATCAGCGTCGCCGCCAGCGACTGGTCCAGCGAGCCCCAGTTGGCGCCGATCCGCACCGGCTTGCCGTAGCGGATGGCGAACTCGATCAACTGCGCGAACTGGGTGTCGCGTTTCCTGCCGAAACCGACGTTGCCGGGGTTGATCCGGTACTTGGCCAGCGCGTCGGCGCAGGCCGGCTCGTTCGCCAGCAGCGTATGGCCGTTGTAGTGGAAGTCGCCGATGAGCGGCACTTCCACGCCCATCATCGCCAGCTTCTCGACGATGCGCGGGACAGCCGCGGCCGATTCGGCGTTGTTGACGGTGACCCGCACCAGTTCGGAGCCGGCGCGCCAGAGTTCGGCCACCTGTTTCACCGTCGATGCGACATCGGCGGTGTCGGTATTGGTCATCGATTGCACGACCACCGGCGCCGCGCCACCGACCATCACGCCACCGATGGCCACCCCGCGGGTGCGGTGTCGCGGCATTGGACCGAAGCGTCGTCCGCCGTCACCTTCGTTCCCGGTGGATCGGCCCGCGTCGTCGAGGGAAACATTCATCGTCCTATTGTAGATGCGGCTGCATGAAGGCTGGCGGGCGCAGCGGAACGAACACCCAGGCGCCAGCCCGACTCTGGCAGGATGGGGCAAGGGCCCGACGCGGCTCGCCAAACTTCGCTGATGGAGAGCCCGATGCCGAGCGCTTATGCCCGCATTCCCACGCCTGATGGCAGCCGGTTGATCAAGCGGCTGTTGACTCATTGGGCACACAAGTTCGAAGTCGTGCTCGAGCCGGATCATGGCGAGGTAACGCTCGATGCCGATACGCATGCGACGTTCGATGCCGCTCCCGCCGAGTTGCGCGTACGCCTCGATGCCGCTGGAGCCGAACGCCTCGAGACGATCACGCGCGTGGTCGCCGACCACCTGCAACGGATGGCACGGGGCGCGACCTTGCAGATCGAATGGACCGGCGCCGACGACTGAATCGGTCGATTCCATCCTTGCCGTTAACATCCCCCCATGGAACCGCCCAGCGAAACCCTGACCCCGAGCCAGCTCAACACACTGGCGCGCAACCTGCTGGAGGACACCTTCCCGCTGGTGTGGATCGAGGGCGAGCTGGGCAACGTCGCCCGCCCTTCTTCCGGCCATCTCTACCTGACTTTGAAGGACGAACGCGCCCAGGTGCGGGCAGCGATGTTCAAGCCCAAGGCCTCATGGCTGAAGTTCGTCCCGCGCGAGGGCCTGCGCGTGCTGGCGCGCGGGCGTCTGACCCTGTACGAGGCGCGCGGCGAGTACCAACTGGTCCTGGATCACATGGAGGAAGCCGGCGAAGGCGCCTTGCGCCGTGCGTTCGAACAGTTGCGGGCGAAACTGCAGGCGGAAGGATTGTTCGACGATACGCGCAAGCGGGCGCTGCCTGCGTTCCCGCGGCGGATCGGCTTGCTCACCTCGCCGACCGGCGCGGCCGTGCGCGATGTGCTGTCGGTGCTGGCGCGGCGCTTCCCGCTGCTTGAAGTCGAGGTGTTGCCGGTGCCGGTGCAGGGCGCGACCGCGGCGGCGCAGGTCCGCGGAATGCTGTCACGCGCCATTGCATCCGATCGCTACGACTTGCTGGTGTTGGCGCGCGGCGGCGGCTCGCTGGAAGACCTGTGGGCGTTCAACGACGAACAACTGGCCCGCGCGATCGCCGCTTCGCCCATCCCCGTCGTCAGCGCGATCGGCCACGAGACCGATTTCAGCTTGAGCGACTTCGCCGCCGACCTGCGCGCGCCGACGCCCTCGGTCGCGGCCGAGTTGATCGCTCTTGATGGCGTGGCGCTACTGCAGCGGCTGCGGCGGTTGCAACAGCGCCTTGATGCCCAGCAATCGCATCGATTGCGCAGCGCGACGCAAAGACTGGACCGCGCCGCCTTGCGGCTTCACGCCAGCCGACCGCAAGCCCGACTCGCCTTGCTGCATGCGCGCGAACGCGAGGCGCGGCGTCGGCTGGATGCGGCGCTGGCCCGCAACCTGCACGCGGCGGTGGTTCGCACCCGGCACGCCGGCGCATCATTGCGCGCGCATGCGCCGGCGCACCGATTGGGGGCTTTGGCGCATCGCCTGCGCGCCCAGCGCGACCGGCCACGCGCCGCCCTGCAGGCAAAGGTGCAGTTCGAGCAGCAGCGGTTGATGGGCCTGGCGCGGGCGATGGCCGCGATCAGCCCGCTCGCCACCGTCGCGCGCGGTTACGCCATCCTCCACCATCAGGACGGGCACCTGGTACGCAGCGTCAACGATGCGGCGAGCGGCGAGGACATCCGCGCCCAACTGGTCGATGGCGAGTTGCGCCTGCGCGTGCTGGACTGAGCACGCCTTCGCCGGGCGCTGACGGAGACCCCGCTAGATTGGCGACGATCTCGCAGCTGCCGGCATCGACATGAAGCTCAAGAAGCACTATCCGCTGTACCTGGCCAATCGGCCGACCGAATCGCGCGAACAGCTCGACGTATTCGACAAGTACACCGGCAAGCGCGCGACCCGCGTGGCCTTCGGCGATGCCGCACTGGTGCGCAAGGCGATCGTCGCCGGCCACAAGGCGCGTGAGGCGATGGCCGCCTTCCCGCCCGATGCACGTCGCCAGGTGCTGCTGCATTGCGTGCGCCGGTTCGAGGAACGCCGTGAGGCGCTGGCCGAGGCGCTGTGCATCGAGGCCGGCAAGCCGATCAAGGATGCGCGCGGCGAAGTCACGCGGTTGATCGAGACCTTCCAGATCGCCGCCGAGGAAGCCATCCGCATCGGTGGCGAGGTGATCGAGCTGGGTATCGGCGAGCGCACGCGCGGCTATCGCGGCATGACCCGGCGCGTTCCGGTCGGGCTGTGCAGCTTCATCACCCCGTTCAACTTTCCTCTGAACCTGGTCGCGCACAAGGTGGCGCCGGCGATCGCCGCGGGCTGCCCGTTCGTGCTCAAGCCTGCCGCGAAGACCCCGGTCGGCGCCTTGCTGATCGGCGAGATCCTCGCCGAAACCGACCTGCCGAAGGGCGCGTTCTCGATTCTTCCCTGCTCCAACGAGGACGCCTCGCAACTGGTCGAGGACGAACGCATCGCGCTGCTGTCGTTTACCGGCGGACTGGTCGGATGGGACCTGAAAGCACGTGCCGGCAAGAAGAAGGTCACGCTGGAGCTGGGCGGCAACGCGGCCTGTATCGTCGATGCCGATCCTGGCGCGCCGCTCGACCATTTGGTCGAACGACTGGTCTTCGGCGCGTATTACCAGAGCGGCCAGAGCTGCATCAGCGTGCAACGCATCTACGCCCATCGCGACATCCACGATGCGCTGAGAAAGAAACTGCGGGCGAAGGTGAAGTCGCTCGCGATGGGCGATCCGCGCGAGGACGCGACCTTCATCGGTCCGATGATCGACGAGGACGCCGCCAAGCGGCTTGAAAACTGGATCGACGACGCCCGCAAATCCGGCACGAAAGTGCTGGCGGGCGGCCTGCGCGCGGGCAACCTGCTGCGCGCGCACCTGCTGGAAAAGGTGCCACGCGATGGCGACCTGTACCGCAAGGAAGCCTTTGGGCCGGTCGCGTTCATCGAGCCGTTCGATGACTTCGCTGACGCACTCGATCGCGTCAATGACAGCGATTTCGGCCTGCAGGCCGGTGTGTTCACCGCGCGGCTGGACCACGCGATGCAGGCCTGGGACCGGTTGGAAGTGGGCGGCGTGATCATCGGCGACGTGCCGAGTTTCCGGGTCGACCACATGCCCTACGGTGGGGTGAAAGACTCTGGTCTGGGCCGCGAAGGCGTGCGCTGGGCGATTGCCGACATGACCGAGGAGCGGCTGCTGGTGCTGCGTTCAACGCCGGGCTAACCCCGTTTGCCGGCGGCGGCCGTTGTCATCAGGGCCACCCACTCACGCCCGGCATCGGAGCCCATCATGCAACCGCAACCGCGCACCACCCTGCTCGTTCTTGCCAGTTCCATCGCGATCGTCATCGCCATCGCCGCCTGCGAATCTCAGGGTGCCCAGAACCCCAACGCCTTGCGCCCCGAACGGACTCCGCCGTCGGCGCGCGACATGGGTTTCGATTGCGATGCGCTGGCCCGCTTCGATGGCCGTGGTCGCTACGGCCACCCGACCCCCGTCATGGCCTCCCCGGCCAACGCGATGATGGAGAGCCGTGTCGATGCCGTCGCGGTGGCGCCACCCCCGCCACCTGCCGCGCCACAGAAAACGCTGACGCGCAAAGCGATGCCAAGCGTGATGCCCGCGCCGATGCCGCGTCCCTACTTCCCCAACCGCAATACCGAGAACTACCAGCACTTCGACCAGAACCCGGTCAAACGCACAGGCGAAACGCCGCTGTCGACCTTCTCGATCGATGTCGACACCGGCAGCTACAGCAACGTCCGGCGCATGTTGAACGATGGCCAGCGCCCGCCCGCCGACGCGGTGCGCGCCGAGGAGTTCATCAACTACTTCGACTACGGCTACGCAGCGCCGACGCGCCGCGATACGCCGTTCGCCGTGCGAACCGATCTGACGACATCGCCATGGAACAGCCAGCGCCAGTTGCTGATGGTCGGGATCAAGGGCTACGAAGTGCCGAAGTCGCAATTGCCGCCGGCCAACCTGGTGTTCCTGGTCGACACGTCGGGTTCGATGATGGATGCCGACAAGTTGCCGCTGGTCAAGCAGGGCCTGTGCCGGATGTTGCCGCAGTTGCGTGCCGAGGATCGCATCAGCATCGTCGCCTATGCCGGTTCCGCGGGACTGGTGTTGCCGCCGACCCGCGGCAGTGATCGCCGCGCCATCTACGATGCGCTGGCAAGGCTTGAAGCCGGCGGCAGCACCAATGGCGGCGAAGGCATCCAGCTGGCTTATGCCGAGGCCCGCCGCGGTTTCATCAAGGGCGGCGTCAACCGCGTGCTGCTGGCCACCGATGGCGATTTCAACGTCGGCGTGTTCGATCGCCACGCGCTGGAAACGCTGGTGTCCGACCAGCGCGAATCCGGCGTGGCCCTGTCGACGCTCGGCTTCGGCACCGGCAATTACAACGACGAGATGGCCGAACGCCTGGCCGATGCCGGTGACGGCAATTACAGCTACATCGACAGTGTGCGCGAGGCCGAACGCGTCCTGGTCCGCAACATGCAATCGACGCTGATGACGATCGCGCAGGACGTCAAGATCCAGGTCGAGTTCAATCCGGCCCAGGTCGCCGAATACTGGCTGATCGGCTACGAGAACCGCGCGTTGCGCGACGAGGATTTCGACAACGATGCGGTCGATGCCGTCGAGATCGGCGCCGGCCACGAAGTCACCGCGCTGTACGAGATCGCGTTGGTCGGCTCGGGCGGCGAACGCCTGCCCAAGCTGCGCTATGCGAGCACCCCATCGGCGCAGGCCGGCAGCGGCGAGATCGCCAACCTCAAATTGCGCTACCAACAGCCGGGCGGATCGCCGAGCCGGCTGATCGAGCGGCCGATCCGACGCGAGCAATTGCGTGGCGACGCCGGCCCGGATCTGCGTTTCGCCGCGGCGGTCGCCGCCTTCGCCGACCTGTTGCGCGGTGGCCGCAACATCGAGGGCTGGGATGCCGCCCGTATTCGCCAACTGGCCACGAGCGGCACGGGCAAGGATCGCGATGGCGAACGCCGCGAGTTCATCGACCTGGTGGATCGCGCCGACCGGTTGATGCGGGGCGGCACGGATCCGGACCGTGGCAGCATCGATTGACACCCTGCGCCCGCTCGGCGCGCTGTCCCCACCTCGCGCCCGGCGGGCTTGCTTCACCCAGGCCTCCGCACCGCGTAGGCTGTCCGGCATGGATCAGCCGCTGGACCATGCCGGAGAGGAAACGGGAGATGCCGCGTTGATGCTGGCCTATGCGGCCGGCGATCTGGATGCGTTCACCCAGCTGTACGCGCGCCATCGCACGCCGCTCTACCGCTTCATGCTGCGGCATTTGCGCGATCCGGCGCTGGCCGACGAGATGTTCCAGGACGTCTGGCAGCGGGTCATCACCGCGCGAGCCGACTGGAAGCCGGAGGCGCCGTTCAGCGGCTGGCTGTACCGCATCGCCCACAATCGGATCAATGACCACTGGCGCGCGCAGAAGCATCGCCCGCCCGCCCCCGGCGATGCCGAAGAGCGCATTGCCCGGATCGCCGACCACGACACGCCGGAGCGCGCGTTGTCGGAATTCGAGCAACGTCGCCGACTGCAACTGGCGTTGGCGGAACTGCCGGAGGAGCAGCGCACCGTGCTGCTGCTGCGGCTGGAGCAGGAACTGACATTGGAGGAAATCGGCGAAGCGACCGGCGTGGGTCGGGAAACGGTGAAATCGCGGTTGCGTTACGCGATGGACAAGCTTCGCGCGAGGTTGGACGAATGACGATGCGACGCGATCACGGGCTGGACCAGGAAGAACGCGAGCTGGCCGCGCAGCTGGCGCGGATCGCGCCGCGTGGCGAACCCTCGGCCGCGCTGGATGCCCGCATCCTGGCGATGGCCCAGCGTGGTGCAGGGGTTGAAGCCACACTTGGCCCGCGCCGTCGCCAGCGCTGGCCGGCGTGGCTGGCCGTGGCCGCATCGCTGACCGCAGTCGCCGGTTTGGTATGGCGGCTCGAACCGATCCTGCATCCGGCGCCGGGCGTGCGCTACGAGGCGCCGGCCAGCGTCGCCGCCGACACCGATCCCAACGGGCAGCGCCAGCCGATCGAATACATCGGGCAGGATGCCGCCGCCGTCGCCACTGCCCCGGCGCCTCCACCTCCACCGCCCCCGATGTCCGACACAGGCCCGCAGACCGCCCCTGCTGCCACGCCTGCAGCCACCGTGCGTGCACGACAGGTCGCCGCCAAGGCCACGGCTGCCGCCGATGTATCTGCGGAAGTGGCAGCGCCCGCACCGGCGCCCGTGGAGCCTGTGGCTGCCAATGCCAGGGCCGTCAATGCGGACCGCGATATCGCCCAGGAGGTACCGCGCCGTCCCACGCCCGCCACGATCGAACCGGCCGCGACGCCTGCCGCGGTCGCTGGCGCACCAGTGCCGGTGCCACAGCCCGCCCCGACAGCCGCGCGTGCCTCCCGTGCCGCAGCCGAATCCAGGAACACGCAGGCATTGAGCGTTGAAGGCGCCAGTGTCACAATGCCGGTCCCGCCACCGGACAAGGACCGCGCCGGCTTCGACGCCAGCCCGCCGGTCACCGCCGACACTCCGGAGGTCCAGAAAGCGTGGCTGACCCGCATCCGCGAGCTGCGCGATGACGGCAAGCCCGATGAAGCGCGCACCAGCCTCAAGGCCTTCATCGAGCGTCATCCCAAGGCGGAAGTCCCGGCCGACCTCAAGCCGTTGTTGCCACCGGCGCCGACGACATCG
>JAEWNY010000074.1 GCA_023461075.1 Pseudomonadota bacterium
AGCCGTTGCAGGTTGCTGCCGACCGCACCCAGGTGCGCCCAGCCCTCGTCGTCGGAGGCGGCATCGATCGCTTCTGCCAGCAGCGCATCGAGCTTGGCATCGCGCTTGAGCCTTGAGGTCGATGCCGGCTTCGGCTTGGCCGATGTTTCGTCGCCGAGGTTCTCGGTGTAGATGAACTTGTCGCAGGCGGCGACGAAGGCCTGCGGCGTCTTGCGCTCGCCGAAGCCGTAGACGGTCAGGCCCTGCTCGCGGATGCGCGCGGCCAAGCGGGTGAAGTCGCTGTCGCTGGAGACGATGCAGTAGCCGTCCAAGTGTCCGCCGTAGAGCAGGTCCATCGCATCGATGATGAGCGCACTGTCGGTCGCATTCTTCCCGGTGGTGTAGTTGAACTGCTGGATCGGCTGGATCGAATGTGCGAGCAGCCCGGCCTTCCAGCCACCCAGATGCCCGGAGGTCCAGTTGCCGTAGGCGCGGCGCACGCTGGCATTGCCGTACTTGGCGATCTCGGCAAGCAGCGCGGGCAGGCGTGCCGGGTTGCTGTTGTCGGCATCGACCAGCAGGGCCAGGCGCGGGACGCGTTCGTTCAATTCGGGCATGGCGTGGATTGTCCGTGGGATGGAGGAATGCAGGCCAGCATACGTGCGCCCGCAGTCAGCGATAGCCCTGCGCCTGCAACTCGAACAGCTCGGCGTAGCGGCCGCCCTCTGCCATCAGCTGCTCGTGGGTGCCGCTGGCCTCGACCCGACCATCGGCCAGCACCAGGATGCGGTCGGCCATGCGCACGCTGCTGAAACGGTGCGAGATGAGCACCGCGGTCTTGCCTTCACCCAGCTCCTTGAAGCGCTCGAATACCTCGTACTCGGCGCGTGCATCCAGCGCGGCGGTCGGCTCATCCAGGATCATCACCTGCGCATCGCGCATGTAGGCACGCGCGATCGCGATCTTCTGCCACTGTCCGCCGGAGAGATCCACGCCCTCCTTGAAGCGGCGGCCGATCACCTGGTCGTAGCCCTGCTCGAGGCCGGCGATCACCTGGTCGGCCATGCCCTTGCGCGCGGCGGATTCGATGCGGGGTTGGTCGCCCATCGCATCGATCTGGCCGACCGCGATGTTCTCCGCGGCGGTCAGGTGGTAGCGCACGAAATCCTGGAAGATGACGCCGATGTTGGCGCGCAGGTCGTCGAGGTCGTAGTCGCGCAGGTCGCGGCCATCGAGCAGGATGCGGCCCTCGTCCGGGTCGTAAAGCCGCGCCAGCAGCTTCACCAAGGTGGTCTTGCCGGCCCCGTTCTCTCCGACCAGCGCGAGGATCTCGCCGGCATGCAATTCGAAGGACAGATGACGCAGCGCCCACTTGTGGCCGCCTTCGTAACGGAAGCCGACATCCTCGAACACGAAGCCCTGGCGGATCGGGCGCGGCACCGGGAGCGCATCCGGTTTCGAAATGATCTCGGGCTGGATGTCGAAGAACGAGTACAGGTCATCGAGGTAGAGCGCCTGGCTCGCCACCTGCGAGAACCCGGCCAGCAGGCTTTCCAGCAACTGGCGCAGGCGGCGGAAACTGCCGGCAAGGAAGGTGAGGTCGCCGATGGTGAAATCGCCGCGCACCGTGCGCCAGGCGATGTAGCCATAGGCGATGTAGTAACCGAGCGTGCCGAGCGCGGCCAGCACCGTGCCCCAGAGCGCGCGTTGTCCGGCCAGTCTTGCGTTGGCCGAGTAGAACTTGTCGGAGAGCGTGCGGAAGCGCTCGATGAAGAAGCGGTTGAGGTTGAAGATCTTGACCTCTTTCGCCGTCTCCACGCTGGCGCCGGTCTGGCGCAGGTATTCCAGCTGGCGGCGTTCCGGCGTCCACTGGAAGTTGAGCGAATAATTGAGCGCATTGAAATGCGATTCGCCGACGAAAGCCGGGATCAGCGCCACCGCCAGCAGCAGCATCAGCCAGGGTGCGTAGGCGAGCAGGCCGATGGCGAAACTGATGACGGTGATGATGTCCTGCGCCTGCCCGAACAGTTGCGAGAGCAGGTTCATCCGGCCCATGGTCTGGCGGCGCGCGCGGTCCAGTTTGTCCTGCAGGTCGGCGTCCTCGAAATCCTCCAGGTCGAGCGTCGCCGCATGCTCCATCAGGCGGATCGAAGTCGCGTTGGTGAAGCGCTCGGACAGCAATGTATCGACATAGCCGACCAGCCGGCCGAGCAGGTCGGAGACGATGGCGAGCGCGAATTCCGCGCCGATCAGCCACAGCAGATGGTCGAGCTGGCCCAACTCCCACGCTGCGCGCAGCTCGTCCGCGACATCCAGCGCGATCAGCCGCACCGCCTCGTCGATGATCAGCTTGCCGATGTACAGCATCACCACCGGCAGCAGCGCGCGGATCAGCCGCAGGCCGATGCTGGCCAGCGTCAGCGGCTTGCTGGTCGACCATATCTCGCGCAGGAACGGCGGGATGTTGCGCATCGCACTGACGCGCTGGCGGAAATCGAGTTGTTGCGGGGGTAGCGGTCGCGGCATCGGCGCAGTATCTGCGCGTCCGCGTGATGCCGGCGACTAGGCAGCGATCAGCCGGGTTGCTCGGCGCGTCGCTTCAGGTTGGCCAGGCCTTCCTCGAAATCCTTGCCGATCATCTTGTCCATCGACATGAACACCGACATCAGCTTGGCCATGTAGTTGTTGTCGCCGCGCATGCTCCAGGTCACTTTCGATCCGTTGCCCGCGGGCGCGATGTCGATGTCGGTACGCGCCTTGGAGGCGAACGGTTCGATGAACTCCAGGTCCATGCCGACCTTGCGCGCCGGCACCGATTCTCGGATCTCCATCCGTCCCTGGCCGACATCGCTGTTGCCGCTCCAGCGATATACCGCGCCGACGCCGCGCCGGGGCCCTTCGAACGTGGTCTGCACCGCGGGATCGAGCTTCTGCCACGGCGACCACTGCGGGAAATTGTGGAAGTCGTCGACGATCGCGTGCACCGCTTCGGGCGATGCGGCGATGTCGATGCTGCGGCTGACGCTGTAGCTGTCCGGCCGGGTCGCGGCGAACGCGAACACCGCGCCGACCAGCAGGGCGATGACGACCAGGATCTTCTTCCACATGGCGGTGTCTCCCCGGATATGGGTGCGGATGATGGCACGAGGCCGGCGTTCAGCGCCGCTCGCCGCCGTTCCAGCCCAGCCCGATGCTGAAACTGCGCCCGGGGGCCGGCTCGAAGCTGCGGCCGTTGGCCTCGTTGACGATCACCGAGCCCACGTAGCGGCGGTCGAGTAGGTTGTCGATCCGCGCGAACGCATGCCAGCCGGCGCGATCGGGCGCATTCCAGCGCAGGGCCAGCGCATGGCGCAGATGGCCGGGAGCCTCGACCGCGTTGCCGTCATCCACCGGAATCACGGCGTTGCCGGTAATTTCCCAGCGCAACGCACGGCGGCGATCGGCATCGTGCCAGTCAAGCGCGGCGAAACCGGCCACGCGCGGAATGCCTGGCACGCGATTGCCGGCGGCGATCGTACGTACCTCGCGCTGGCCACCGCGCAGCACCACGCTTTGCCAGCCCTGGCGGAAGCGGGCATCGATCAGGTTGAGCGTGAGTTGATAGTCGAGGTTGGGATGCAACTCGCCCTGCAGGCTCGCTTCCAGCCCATCGCGACGGGTGCGCGCGGCGTTGGCGAAGCTGCTGCGCCCACCGCTGGAGAGGGCCTGCACGATTTCGTCGCGGCCTTCGATGCGATACAGCGCGAGGCTGGCATCATGACGCGCGCCGCGCCAGCGCAGGCCGGTTTCCACGCTGTTGAAACGTGCGGGACGAAGCGCTGTATTCAAACCGCCGGCACCATCGGGGCGATAGGCGAGTTCGTTGACGGTTGGCGTTTCGTAGCCGCGCCCGGCGCTGGCGAAGGCTTCCCCCCAGCGGAAATTGCGGGCGATGCCCAGGGAAAGCGCGGTCTCGGCATAATCCAGCCGACCGCTGTCATCGCCATTGCCGGGTGCGATGTAGCGGTCGCGCGATTCGAACCGCAGCCGCGCATGGCGGACCGCCGCCAGTGCCGAATAGTGCTCGGCCAAGCGCATCTCGCCGCTGGCCCAGAGATCGCGCGTGGTGACGCGGTTGATCTCGTCGCGACGCAATCGGCCACGCACGGCAAACTGGTTGCCGATGAAGTTTTCGTAGCCGCGCCGGTCTTCGCGCAGCCAGCCGAGGTCTGCACCGAGCGCCCACGCACCACGTGCGATTTCGCTGCGGTGGCTGATCGACACGCCGCGGCTGCTGCGCTCCGGCGCGACCACGCCGCCGGCATGGCTGGGCGCGTTTTGCACCGCCACCGGGATGGCCAGGAACTGTTCGATGTCGCGACTTGCATGCCACAGCGCCACGGTGATTTCGCGGCCCGTTGCATAAGCCGATTGCCAACGCAGCCCGGCCTGGCGCTGGTCGATGCGCTTGCGGGTATCGAACGCGAGCGCGGCGGCATCGGCGGAATGGGGCGCCTCCCGCCATTGCGCCGGCGTGAGGCCGAGCGGGTCCTGCGTATTCGGCTGGCGCAGCGCATCGACAACGAATTGCAACGACTGTCGATCGTCCGGCTGCCAACGCAAGATGGCATGTGCTTCGTCGCGCCGTGCCGCACTGTGCGGGCGGTGGCCATCGGTGGCGAAGGACATCACGCCCGCGCGTGCGCGCCACGTGCCCGCATCGCCCATCGAAAGGTCACCACGCAGGCTGAAGCGGCGGCTGGCATCGGAGCCGAACCACGCCTGCATGCGCATCTGGCTGTCATCGCCGAGCACGCTTTCGCCGATGATCGCGCCACCGGCCGCGTTGCCGTACTGCAGGGCGAGCGGGCCGCGCAGCACCTCGATCCGGTCCAGCATCGACAGCGCGAAGCCGGAGGCCTGGCCTTGACCATCCAGCGCGGAGGCGGGGATGCCGTCGGTCACCAGCATCAGCCCGCGGATGCCGAAGCTGCTGCGCGCACCGAAGCCGCGGCTCTGCAGCTGCAGGTCCTGCGCATGGTTGTGGCGTTCCAGCGCGATCACACCCGGCACCGCCTGCAGGCTTTCGGCCAGGCTCACCTGGCGCTGGCCATCGCGCAGCGTCGTGCCATCGATCACGCTCACGGCGCCGGGAAAATGGCTGAGCGGGATGCGCTGGCCGCTGACCTGCACGCGATCAAGCGGCTGCGCTGGCGGCTCGGCGGGCGGCTGTTCGGGCGGGAGGGATTGGGAGAGGCCGGGCAGGCCGATCGCAAGACAGGCGGGTCCGAGCAGCAGGCGGAACATCTTCGACATGGCGCGAGTGTGCCAGCCGCGCATGACGTCCACGTCATGCCGCGCGCGGCCAGCCGCTAAAATGGCGGTTTCCCCAACCGGAAGCCGCACCGTGGGCCAGCCCGTCGCCATCAAGCAGGAAGACTTCATCCAGTCGGTCGCCGACGCGCTGCAATACATCAGCTACTACCATCCGGTCGACTACATCCGGAACCTGGCCGCCGCCTACGAGCGCGAGGCATCGCCGGCGGCGAAGGACGCGATGGCGCAGATCCTCATCAACTCCCGCATGTGCGCCGAAGGCCACCGACCGATCTGCCAGGACACCGGCATCGTCACCGTATTCCTTGAGATCGGCATGGACGTGCGTTGGGATGACGCCACGATGTCGATCGAGGACATGGCTAACGAGGGCGTGCGCCGCGCCTACAACGACCCGGACAACAAGTTGCGCGCCTCGGTGCTGGACGATCCGGCCGGCAAGCGCCGCAACACCGGCGACAACACGCCGTCGGTGGTGAACATGAAGGTGGTGCCGGGAAATACGGTTGATGTCATCGTCGCGGCCAAGGGCGGCGGGTCGGAAGCAAAATCGAAATTCGCGATGTTGAATCCGTCAGACTCCATCGTCGATTGGGTGCTGAAGACGGTGCCGACGATGGGCGCAGGCTGGTGTCCGCCGGGCATGCTCGGCATCGGCATCGGCGGCACCGCCGAGAAGGCGATGCTGCTGGCCAAGGAATCGCTGATGGAGCCGATCGACATCACCGAGCTCAAGGCGCGTGGCGCGTCGAATCGTGCCGAGGAACTGCGGCTGGAGCTGTTCGACAAGGTCAATGCGCTCGGCATCGGCGCGCAGGGCCTCGGCGGCCTGACCACCGTGCTCGACATCAAGGTCAAGGATTTCCCGACCCACGCGGCGAACCTGCCGGTCGCCATGATTCCGAATTGCGCGGCCACCCGGCACGCGCACTTCACGTTGGATGGCAGCGGTCCGGTGATGCTCGATCCGCCTTCGCTCGCCGATTGGCCGGAACTGACCTACGACGCATCGAAAGGCAGGCGCGTCGATCTGGACACGCTGACCAAGGACGAGATCGCCGGCTGGCAACCCGGCGACGTGCTGCTGTTGAACGGCAAGCTGCTGACCGGCCGCGATGCCGCGCACAAGCGCATGGTCGAGATGTTGAACAAGGGCGAGACGCTCCCGGTGGATCTCAACGGCCGCTTCATCTATTACGTCGGCCCGGTCGATCCGGTGCGCGATGAAGTCGTCGGCCCGGCCGGCCCGACCACCGCGACCCGCATGGACAAGTTCACCCGGCAGATGCTGGAGCAGACGGGTCTTGCCGGCATGGTCGGCAAGGCCGAGCGCGGCCCGGCGGCGATCGAGGCGATCCGCGACAACGGCGCGGCCTATCTCATGGCGGTCGGCGGCAGCGCCTATCTGGTGTCGAAGGCGATCAAGGCGGCGAAGGTGCTGGCCTTCGAGGACCTGGGCATGGAGGCGATCTACGAATTCGAAGTCGAGGACATGCCGGTCACCGTCGCGGTCGATGCGCGCGGCAGCTCGGTGCACGAGACCGGCCCGAAAGCATGGGCGGCGAAGATCGCGCAGGGCGGCATCGGCGGGATTCCGGTGGCGGTGATCGAGGACTGAAGGCTCAGGGTTTGGCGGTCGGCGGCACCGGCTGCAGCAGGTCGGCACCGTCTTCTGCCTCGTCACCTGCGGTGCGGAGCTGCGCATCCAGTGCCCGGTCCACCGAGGTATCGCGCCGCTTGCCGGTATCGCTTTCAGGCTTGGCATCCACTTCATCGCCACGCGAGAGCAGGATGCGTTGCACGCCGACCGGCGGTGTCAGCCCGGCGCTGCGCAACTCGTGGCGCACCAGTCGCATCGCCTCGCTGCGGGTCTTGGCCAGGTCGTTTTCGTGCTGGTTGATCCAGCCCATGAAGCGCAGGGTGGCGCTGTCGTTGGAAAGCGTCTCGATCAAGGCGGAAGGCGCCGGGTCGGCGAGCACGCCATCGATACCGCGCAGGGTCTCGATGCCGCGGTCCATCGCGTCGTGCCAGGAGCGACCGGTGGCGATGTTGGTGCTGAACTCGAACCGCCGCCTCGGGTTGCGGCTGAAGTTGAGCAGCACCGACTTGAACACCAGTGAATTCGGCAACAGCAGGTGGTTGCCGTCCAGCGTCATCAACTGGGTGGCGCGCGAGTTCAACGCGACCACGCGGCCCTCGTGCGAATCGATGCGGACCAGGTCGCCGGGGCTGAACGGCCGGCGGATCGACAGCAGGATCCCGGCGATGTAGTTCTCGGCGATGTCCTTGAAGGCGAAGCCCATCACCAGGCCGACCACGCCCGCCGAGCCCAGCACCGCGCCGACCAGGGAGGTCGCGCCCAGCAGGTCCAGCGCCAGCAGCACGCCGCCGATCGTGACCAGCCATTGCACGATGTTGCGGACCAGGCCTTCCATGTACGGGTTGCTGCCGCCGATGCGCTTGAGGAAGCGCAGCCGTCGGCTAAGGAAGCCGCCCAGCCACGCGGACAGCATCACGATCAGGATCGCCACCACCAACAGCGGCAGGTTGGCGACCATCCGCACCAGCTTGCCTTGCACTTCGCGCAGGGCGGCGGTGAATCGCACCTTGAGGTCGGGATCGAGCGCGATCTGGTTGTTCACCTCCTCCACGCCGCGGACATCGGCGGCGATCGCGCCGGCCTGCTTGCGATCGGGCTGGGTCGGGACCTGACCCGACAGCGTCGCCACGCCACTCGCGACTTCGGCATCGACCTGCTTGAGCTCGGGCTGCTTGTCCAGCGTCTGCTGCACCTGGCGCTCGGCCTGGCGATCGGTACGGGTGAGCGTCGCCTCCGGCGGTGTAGTCTGCGCCCGCAGGGGAGAGGCGGCCAGGCCCAGCAGCAGGGCCAGCACCAGACCGGTCGGCAACCGGTGTCGATGTGGATGCGGATGTGTCATCGAGCCATTGTCACCGAACCGGGCGCGCAGTTCACAACTGCGATTTCAATGGCAGCACGAACTTCTCCATGAGCTTCTCCTTGCCGGGTCGCTTCAGCCAGGTGTCATAGGTATAGCGCACGGTGGGCCTGAGGTCGTCCTCGAACACTTCGGTCATACGCGCGGCGAAGTCGCGGTTGTAGACATTGAGGCTGGCCTCGTCGTTGAGCCGGAAGCTGCGGATGTCGAAATTGGTCGAGCCCACGCTGACCAGCAGCCCGTCCACGATCAGCATCTTGTTGTGCATCATCGTCGGCTGGTACTCGTACACCTCGACCCCGGCCTTGAGCACCTCGCCCCAGTGCGCCTTGGAAGCGAGCCGCACGGTCTCCGAATCGATGTGCTTGCCCGGCACGATCACCCGCACCCTTACCCCGCGATGGCGCGCCGCGACCAGCGCCTTGATGATGAGATCGTCGGGCACGAAATAGGCCGCCGCAAGGTCGATGCTGCGCTCGGCCGCGGCGATGGAGAGCAGGTACATCAGGTGCATCGATTCGCTGCCGCCGGCGGGCGAGGCGATGAACATGTGCGCGTCCATCGGCCCGGCCGCTGCCAGCGCCGGGAAATAGTCCGGGCCGTTCAGCACCACGCCCGTCGTCTTGATCCAGTTGTCGTTGAAGGCGGCCTGGAACTGGCTCACGGCGGGGCCACGGATGCGGAAGTGCATGTCGCGCCAGTGCTTGGGGTCCTGGGCGTGGCCCGACCACTCGTCGGCGATGCCGACCCCACCTGTGAACGCGATTTCCCCATCGACGACGAGCAGCTTGCGATGCGTGCGGTTGTTCAGCCGCCCGAGGTTGTACCACTTGAGCGGGCGATACTTGTGGATGACCACGCCGGCCTTCTCCATCTCGTCCAGCTGCGCATCGTCCATCTTGATCGCACCGACCCAGTCCACCAGCAGATTGACCTTGACGCCGGCGCGCGCGCGCTCGGCCAGTGCATCGGCGAACTGCTGGCCGATTTCGCCCGACCAGTAGATGTAGGTTTCGAAATTGATGTTGCGACGCGCGCCGCGAATCGCCTCCAGCATCGCGGGGAAGATGGCGTCGCCGTTCTGCAGGTCGTCCACCTGGTTGCCGGTGCTGATCGAGGGGCCGAGCATCACCCCCAGCTCGCGTTCGAACTGCGGATCGTCAACCGTGTATCGATGCTCGATCTTGCGCTCGAGCTTCTTCTCCGGGGTCGCGAAGTTCATCGCCAGCACCACGGCCAGCACGGTTAGCAAAGCGGTGATCACCACTGTCCAGATCATTCGGCGGCGGCTCCAGTCGAAACGCATGGCGTGAGGTCGGGGCGAAAACCCGGCCAGCATGCGCATCCGCCCGCCTTCAACCGGTGAAGGCGCGAAGCGAGGCCTTCAGTCGATGAACCAGGCCAGCGCGAACACCCCGAGCATCGTCGCCACCAGTGCCAGCTTGAGCGCCATCCCCAGCACGATGCCGAGCCAGGTGCCGACGCCGACCCGGGCTGCATGGCCGATGTCGTGTCGCTGCAGGCTGCGCCGATGCAGCAGCTCGCCGGCCACCGCGCCGGCGAACGCACCGATGAAGATGCCGAACGGACCCAGGAACAGCCCCGCCAGCATGCCGAGCACCGAGCCGATGATCGCGAAGCGGCTAGCGCCGACGCGCTTGGCGCCCTTGGCGGTCGCCCAGAAATCCACCACCAGCGAGACCACGGTCAGGATGCCGAGGATCACAAGCGGCAGCACGCCGACCCGGCTGAAGCCATCGCCCCAGGCGGCAACCAGCAGCCCCGCGAATACCAGCGGCACGCCGGGCAACGCCGGCAGCACGGTACCGATGACGCCGACCAGCACCATCAGGCCGCCGACGATGTAAAAGAGCGTCTGGTTTTCCATCATGCGTCTCGATTCCGGGCGCCGTCGATTGTCCACCAAAAGCCCGATTGCAATTTCACGGGGCCAGCGCTAATTTGGCCCCGCTGAGTTCCAAGGGTCACCGAGAACCGTGACCTGCGTGGTGGCTTCACCGGATGCTGCACCGTCGTTCCACGTTCCCTCCTTGTGACCAGCATCGCCAAGGCGCGGTCCTGCCGTGATGAGGCGACCACCCTGCAATGTCCTAGGAGTCAGTTCGATGTCGAACCGTGAAACCGGTACCGTGAAGTGGTTCAACGATGCCAAGGGATTTGGCTTCATCAGCCGCGAGAACGGGGAGGATGTCTTCGTCCACTTCCGCGCCATCCAGTCGCAGGGTTTCAAGACCCTGAAGGAAGGCCAGACGGTGAGCTTCACCGTGGTGCAAGGCCAGAAAGGCCTGCAGGCCGATGCCGTCGAGCCGATGTGAAACAAGCCTGATCAAGTCAATATTGCGACATTGGAAGCCCCGCGGATGCGGGGCTTCTTTCTTGCCGGGAGTGTGTCAATGGATGCCGCAACCAAAACGGCCCGCCTGCGCGGGCCGGTTCGTCATCCGATGATTGGACGATGACGCGTCTGGATCAGCGGGCCCAGACGCGACCGTTGTAGACGCGCACATAGGAGCCTTGGCGGATGCCGCCGATGTCGCTCTGGGTGACCACCGTCTCGCGGCCGTCGTTCATGCGCACGTACACGTTGTAGCTGCCGCCGGCACCGGTACGGTTCTGGATGGCATTGCCGGCGACTGCACCAGCGACGGCGCCCGCCGCGGTGGCGGTGTTCTGGCGACCTTCGCTGTCGGTCTGGTTCTTGGCGATCTCGCGCGCTGCGACCGCACCGACCACGCCACCGACTACCGCACCGGTAGCGCTCGGCATGCTGGACGAACCGGAAACCATCTCGATGCGGGTCACCGTGCCGCAGTCATAGCAGTTGGCGCTCGCCGGAGGCGGACTGCTGCCATAGGTAGAGCCATAAGGGGAGGTGGCGCAAGCCGACAGTGCGAGCGTGGAGGCGGCAAGCGTGCCGAAGGCGATCTGGCGGATGTTCATGCGGGTCTCCTGTGTACTTCGTGAGGAATGACACCCCGAACCGTAGGCTGTGCCCAATGAACCCCGTGCGAAACTGCGCCTGGCGTGTCAGGCGGCGTTCATCGCGGAAGATCCGGCAAGTGGAAAAGCCCGGACCCGCCGGCGTTTTTTCGCCATGCTCGAGACTGCGTATCAGCCTTTCCTGAAATCGTCGTGGCAGGCCTTGCACTGGCCGCCGACCTCGCCCATGGTCTGCTTCAGGCTTTCGCAGCTGAGCGGCGGGCTGCTTTGCGCGGCATCCAGCGCGGCGCGGAAGTCGGCGGTGTGCTTGGCGAAGCGCTCGTCGCCGGCGAGATCGCCGAACGCGGGATCGATGTCGTCGGCCATGCGGCGCAAGGTTTGCAGGTGCGGGATGGTGTCGTTGGCAGTGCAGCGGTTGGCTTCCAGGTTCTTCTTCAACTGGCCCATGTGCCAGGACTGCACGGTCATGACAGCATCGGGGAAGTGGTCCTGGCGGGCCTGCCACGCGCGCATCGCCATCACCGCGCCGATCGCGCCGAGCACCAGGCCGAGCAGCAGCATGAAGAAGTAGCGCCCGGCGGCCGAGGGCTTGCGCGGGGTGGAATCGGCGGGACTGGACATGGGCGGGGCTCGCAGTTCGACGGGTTTGGCGGACCTTAGCACGCCGCTCTCATCGGTAGAATGATGCGATGAATGCGCAGTGGATCGAACGGTTCGGCGGCATCGACCGTCTGTACGGACAGGGCGCGCTGGCGCGGCTTGCGCGGGCGCATGTCGCGGTGGTCGGGATCGGCGGCGTCGGCTCGTGGGCTGTGGAGGCGCTGGCGCGCAGCGGCATCGGCAAGCTCACCCTGATCGATGCCGACGATCTGTGCGTGTCGAACACCAATCGCCAGTTGCCGGCGCTTGCCGGCCAGTACGGGCGCAACAAGGTCGATGCGATGGCCGAGCGCGCGCGTGCGATCAACCCCGGCATCGAGGTCGAAGCGGTCGCCTCCTTCCTGACCCCGTCCAACATGCCCGAGCTGCTCTCTGACGGCTACGACCTTGTGCTCGATGCCTGCGACAGCTTCCGCAGCAAGGTCGAGATGATCGCGTTCTGTCGACGTCGCAAGCAGCCGATCATCACCGTGGGCGCGGCCGGGGGCCGTACCGACGTCACCCAGGTGAGGGTGCGCGATCTTTCGCGCACCGAGCACGACGCCATGCTCTCGCTGATCCGCAAGAAGCTGCGCGGCGAATTCAACTTCCCGAAGAACCACGACCGCTACTTCGGCGTGACGGCGGTCTATTCGCTGGAGAACGTGCGCTATCCGCAGGCCGATGGCAGCGTCTGCGGCCTCCGCCCGAAGCTGGGCGCCGACGAGGCGTTGAAGCTTGATTGCGGTGCGGGCCTGGGCGCGGCGACCCACATCACCGGCACGTTCGCGTTCGCGGCGGTCGGTAAGGCGCTGGAGATGCTGCTGAAGCCGAAGGTCGCGGCCTGATCGGGTCGCTCAGTCGACCTTGATCCCGAACAGCCGTTCGGCATTGGCGGTCGTCGCCGCCGCGATGAGTGCGGGGTCTTCGTTGCGCAACTCGGCGATCGCATCCAGCACGTGGATCATTCGCGCCGGCTCGTTGCGTTGGCCGCGCCACTGGCTGTCCGGCTGGTCGGGCGAATCGGTTTCCAGCAGCAGGTGCTCGATCGGCATCGCAGCCACCACGCGCCGCAGTCTTTGCGCGCGATCGTAGGTCACCGGCCCGCCGATCCCGAGCAGGAAACCGAGCTTGTAGAGCTGCTCGGCCTGCGCCTGGCTACCGGCGAAACTGTGGACCACGCCGCGCAATGGCATGAAGCGGCGCAAGGTGGCGATGACCGCATCGAACGCACGCCGTGCATGCACGACGACCGGCAGGTCGAAGTCGCGCGCCCGTTTCAGTTGCGCCTCGAAATAATGCTGCTGCTCGGCACGGTCCAGGTCCTCGACGTAGCAGTCGAGGCCGATCTCGCCGACCGCCACGCACGGCTCGGTGTCAAGCCAGGTTTTCAGCCAGTCGAGGTGCTCGCGGCGATGCCAGGGCAGGTAGATCGGATGCAGGCCGTAGGCGGCGTGGAGGCCCGGTTCGGCCTTGCAGACATCGCGCAGGCGCGGCCAGCCATCGGCATCGATGGCCGGGACGACCTGCGCCAATACGCCGGCATCCATGGCGCGGGCGAGCGCCGCGTCGCGATCGGCGTCGAAGGCATCGACATCGAAATGGCTGTGGGTATCGACAAGCCGCAGCGCCATGCCTGTCGCCGCTCAGTGGCGTGGCCGATCCGGGTCCAATGGAGGGCGCACGGGTTCGTCGGGCCGCACCGCATCGCGATCTTTTTTCCAGTTCGCAAGGATGATCGTCGCGATGCCGAACAACAATTCGTCGACCAGCGGGATGGGCGAGAACAGCGCGAGAACGAACAGCACGCCGGCCAGCTTGAACAGGGTCGGGTGCTTGAGCTTGCGTGCCCAGTTGAGCAAAGGGGCGAGGAAGAGTCGGCTCATGGCGATGTCGAATCCCTGCGGCGGGAGGCCGCTGTCGAGCAAAACCTAACACGATGGACGCCACGGCCAGGCGATGTCCTCACTGGAGGGTTGGCGCACATTTAGCTGACTGGCTTCTGAGCCGCGATGCGTCGCGCCGGCCCAAGCATGGTCATGTTCAGACAACCCGCGCTTGAATGCAGCTGTCGGACGCGGCGGGCTTTCCGCCGAAGGAGAACAACATGTACATCGACAACAAATTGCTCGCGGTTGCCTTGGGTTCCCTGCTGGTCGGTGGCGGTGCCGTCGCGGCCTACAACACGATCCAGTCGCAGCCGGCTTCACCCGCACAGGCAGCAGCCGCTTCGATGGTGACCGCGCAGCCGGCGGCGCTCGCGCCCGATACGACTGCGCAGGTCGCGCCGCTCAATCTCGCCGCCGGTCCGGACATTGCCTTCGCCCCGATCGTTGGGGTCAAACCGGTCACGACCAGCAGCACGCAGTACGCGACGGTGCTGGATGTCGATCCGGTCACCCGCCAGGTGGCGCAGAGCCAGCCACGTCAGGTCTGCGAAAACGTGCCCGTGACCCAACGCCTGCCAGAGCGTGACGGCAACGTCGGCGGCACGGTGGCCGGTGCTGTGATCGGTGGCCTGGCCGGCAACCAGCTCGGCAAGAACAAGGGCGGCGACCGTCGCAAGATCGAAACCGCCGCCGGTGCGGTCGGCGGTGCCTTCCTCGGTCGCTACATCGACCAGCGTCATGTCGGCGGCCGGGTGGTGCAGACCACCGAGCGCCAATGCCGCACGGTCAGCGATACGGTCAACAGCAGCAAGGTGATCGGCTACGACGTGACCTTCCGCAATCCGGACGGTTCGACCGGGATGAAGCGGATGACCAGCCGCCCCGGCTCGCGCCTCAACCTCGGCAAATCGACGAGCACCGCCGGCTATGACGTGACCTACGAGTTCAACGGCGAGCAGAAGGTGGTGCGGATGGACGAGCGTCCGAGCGTCGATCGCTTCCGCGTGGTCGATGGCCAGGTGATCACCAAGGGCTGATCGCGCCACCTGCAAAGCAAACGGATGCGAATGGAGCGGGAGCCGGCGACGGCTCCCGTCTCTTTTGCGGGTCATTTTGGCCCGGCTTTCGGCACGAGGGTTGGCGCGACGGTTAAACTGCGGGGCTTGTGTCTCCTCCGGAAGCGACATCCAACATGGCCCTGAACCCCTACGACCTCTACGACGTGCGCTCCCTGCTGACCGAAGAGGAGCGGGCGGTGCAGGAGACCGTGGCCCGCTTCACCGACGAACGCGTGCTGCCGATCATCGGCGACCATTTCGACCGCGGTGAGTTCCCGAAGGAACTGATCCCGGAGATGGCCGAACTCGGGCTGCTGGGCAGTTCGCTGCCTGAGGAATACGGCTGCGCGGGCCTCAACGGCGTCAGCTACGGGCTGATCTGCCAGGAACTGGAGCGCGGCGACTCCGGCATCCGCAGCTTCGCCAGCGTGCAGAGTTCACTGTGCATGTATCCGATCTATGCCTACGGCAGCGAGGAACAGAAGCGCCGCTGGCTGCCGGACATGGCCGCGGGCAAGGTGATCGGCTGCTTCGGCCTGACCGAGCCGCACGGCGGCTCCGATCCGGCCAACATGAAGACGCACGCCAAGCGCGAGGGCGACGACTGGGTGATCAACGGCTCCAAGATGTGGATCACCAACGGCAACCTGGCCGACATCGCCATCGTCTGGGCGCAGACCGACGACGGCATCCAGGGCTTCATCGTCGAGAAGGGCGTGAAGGGCTTCGACGCGCAGGTGATCAAGCACAAGATGAGCCTGCGCGCCTCGGTCACCAGCGCACTGTTCTTCGACAACCTGCGCGTGCCCGATTCGTCGCGCCTGCCCAACGTCAAGGGCCTGAAGGGACCGCTGGGCTGCCTGACCCAGGCGCGTTACGGCATCACCTGGGGGCCGATCGGTGCGGCCATCGCCTGCCTTGATGAAGTCATCGGCTATACCAAGGAACGCATCCTGTTCGGGCGTCCGGTCGCGGCGACCCAGAGCGCGCAGTTGAAGATGGCCGACATGGCCCGTCGCATCACCAGCGCGCAGTTGTTGTCGCTGCAACTCGGTCGCTTGAAGGACGCCGGCAACATGCAGCCGACCCAGGTCAGCCTCGCCAAGTGGAACAACTGCCGCATGGCGATCGACATCGCCCGCGAATGCCGCGACCTGCTCGGCGGTGCCGGCATCACCACCGAACACGCGGCGATCCGCCACGCGCTGAACCTGGAATCGGTCATCACCTACGAAGGCACCGAGACCGTGCACCAGTTGGTGGTCGGACGCGAGCTGACCGGCATCAACGCGTTCTGACCCTCGCCGCGAGTACCGGCCCGATTCGACCATGACCGAGTGCGCCCAAGCCCATGCCGCATGGTGCGCGCGCCTGCACGAAGGTGCGCCGCGCATCGAGACCGAACGGCTGCGGCTGCGGATGTGGCGGGTGGATGACTTCGAGCGTTACTTCCAATTGTTCGGCGATGCGGAGGCGGCGCGCTACATCGGCGGCGCATCGGCACGCGGCGTCGCGTGGCGGCGTTTCCTGCAGATGCCGGGCGCGTGGTCGTTGCAGGGCTTCGGCATGTTCGCGGTGGAAGAGAAGGCGAGCGGCCAATGGGTCGGGCAAGCCGGCCCTTGGCAGCCGGATGGCTGGCCGGGCACCGAGGTCGGTTACGCGTTCCATCCCGATGCGCAGGGCAAGGGCTATGCCACCGAGGCCTGCATCGCCGCCATCGACTGGGCCTTCGAGGCGCTCGGCTGGAGCGAGGTGATCCACAACATCGACATCGACAACCGCGCCTCGCAACGGGTGGCGGAGAAACTGGGTTCCGGCATCCTGCGGCGCATCGACAACGAGGTGCCGTTCGAGGGATACGTGGTCGATGTCTGGGGCCAGAGCCGCGAACACTGGTTGGCCCGCCAATCCCTTTCCTGAAAGCATCTTCGCCATGACCTTCGCCACCATCCCCGACCCGATTCCCGCACGCATGCGCGGCCTCAACCGCGCCGAGATCTGCGACGTCAATTTCGTCGAGTTCGTCAAGCAGTGGGAGGGCGCGAAACAGGAGCGTCCCGCACCGCACGAGGCGATCCTCGAGGGCAGCGCGCTGGACGCGCAAGGCTTCCGCGAACTGTTCGAATCGCAACTCATCAGCCGCCACCTCGACCTGATGGCGCGCGTACTGCGGGTGCAGAACAAGGTGTTCTACACGATCGGTTCTTCCGGGCACGAAGGCAATGCGATGGTCGCCCGCGCCACGCGGCATACCGACCCGGCCCTCCTGCATTACCGCAGCGGCGGTTTCATGGCCGAGCGCTTCCGCAAGATCCCGGGCATGGATCCGGTCATGGATTCGGCGCTCTCTTTCGCGGCAAGCGCGGAGGACCCGGCCAGCGGCGGCCGCCACAAGGTCTGGGGATCGAAGCCGCTGTGGGTATTGCCGCAGACCTCGACCATTGCCTCGCATCTGCCCAAAGCGCTCGGCACCGCGATCGCGATCGAGGCCGGCAAGCGGCTGGGCGTTGGCCTGCCGATCCCCGATGACAGCATCGCGATCTGTTCCTTCGGCGATGCCTCGGCCAACCATGCCACCGCGCAGACCGCGTTCAACGCGGCCAGCTGGACCGCGTACCAGAAGCTGCCGGCGCCGGTGCTGTTCGTCTGCGAGGACAATGGCATCGGCATCTCGGTCAAGACGCCGGGTGGCTGGATCGCCGAATCGTTCCGAAACCGGCCGGACATCGACTATTTCTTCGCCGACGGGCTCGACCTGGCCAGCGGTTATGGCGACGTGCAGCGCGCGGTCGAGCATTGCAGGCGCACGCGCAGGCCGACATTCCTGCATCTGCGCACGACGCGGATCATGGGCCACGCCGGCACCGACTTCGAGATCGAATGGCGCTCGATCGAGGAGCTGTGCGCGGTCGAAGCCAGCGATCCCTTGCTGCGCAGCACGGCGATCGCGCTCGAATCCGGGCTGATGTCGAAGATGGAAATCATCACCTTGTACGAGGAAACGCGGAAGCGTTGCTTCGAGGCGGCCGAGGATGCCGACCGGCGCCCGCGCATCGAAACGCTCGAACACGTCATGCAGCCGCTGGCGCCGTATACGCCCGACAAGGTGCAGGCCGAAGCGACGCGCGTCGATTACGACGAGAAGCGCGAGCAGGTCTTCGGTGGCGCCGACAAATTGCCCGAAAAACTGCCACCGCGACATCTAGCCATCCAGATCAACAACGCGCTGCATGATGTGATGGCGAAGTATCCCCAGACCCTGCTGTTCGGCGAAGACGTGGCCCAGAAGGGCGGCGTGTACACGGTGACCAAGGGACTGCACAGGGCGTTCGGCAACCGGCGCGTGTTCAACACGCTGTTGGACGAGACCATGATCCTCGGCATGGCGCAGGGTTTCGCCAACATGGGGATGCTGCCGATCCCAGAGATCCAGTACCTGGCCTACCTGCACAACGCCATCGACCAGATCCGCGGCGAGGCGGCTTCCTTGCAGTTCTTCAGCAACAACCAGTATGCGAATCCGACGGTGGTGCGCATCGCCGGGCTGGGTTACCAGCGCGGTTTCGGCGGCCACTTCCACAACGACAACTCGGTCACCGCGCTGCGCGACATCCCCGGCATCGTGGTGGGTTGCCCGTCGCGCGGCGACGATGCCGCGATGATGCTGCGTACGCTGGCGGCGCTGGCCAAGGTGGACGGGCGCGTCACGGTGTTCCTGGAGCCGATCGCGCTGTACATGACCAAGGACCTGTACGAAGCCGGGGATGGCCAATGGCTGACCCAGTACCCTTCGCCGGAGCAGGCGCTGGTGTTGGGTGAGGAGCGCGTCTACCACCCGGAAGCGACGGACTGCGTGATTTTCAGCTACGGAAACGGCATGCCGATGTCGCTGCGTGCCGCGCGCGAGATCGAGGCGAAACATGGGTGGAAGGTGCGGGTGGTCGATCTGCGCTGGCTGGTGCCGCTGAACCACGTCGCCATCGCCAAACACGCTGGCGCGTGCGACCGCATCCTCATCGTCGATGAAGGCCGCTTCAGCGCCGGCATCGGCGAAGGCATCATCACCGCGATCACCGAAGCCGGGCACGGCGGCAAGCCGCTGCAGCGCGTGGTCGGTGCCGATACTTATACGCCGCTGGCCGGCGCCGCCTTCCTGGTCATCCCCAAGGACGAGGACATCGTGACGGCGGCCGCCAAGCTGGCGAAGGACTGACGGCCGCCGTTCCATCCACGCAACGGGCTGTCCGCCGGATCGTGCCTGTCGATGACGCGATCTTGAGGCGGCGATCGCGACAATCACTGACCATCACGGAGAGAGTCATGTCAAAAGCCACTGTTGCGGTCATCGTCGGCAGCCTTCGAAAAGAGTCGTACAACAAGCGCCTGGCCAAGGCGATCGAGAAGCTCGCTGGCGACCGCCTGTCGTTCGTCGATGTCCGCATCGATGACCTTCCGCTCTACAACCAGGATTTCGACCAGGACTACCCGGCCGGGGGCACGCGCCTCAAGAAGGCCATCGAGGGTGCCGATGCGGTGCTGGTGGTGACGCCCGAGTACAACCGCTCGATCCCTGGCGTGTTGAAGAATGCGCTGGACATCGCATCGCGGCCCTGGGGCACCAATTCCTTCAAGGGCAAGCCGGCGGCGGTGATCGGCGCATCGATCGGCGCGCAGGGCACAGCGGTGGCGCAGGCGCACCTGGATACGATCATGCTCTACCTCGACACGCGCCTGCTGGCGCAGCCCGAGGTCTATTTGAAGGTGGACGAGAAGACGATCGACGCCGAAGGCAACGTCGCCAATGACGACACGCGCAAGTTCCTCGCCGGTTTCGTCGACGCCTTCGTCGAGTGGATCGACAAGGTCAAGTGATCAGTTGAACTCGAGTGCGCGGACCGGCGAGCCGGCGGCTTCGCGTGGAACGGCTTCGAGATTGACCACTGCCAGCGCCAGGTTTCCGGCGCTGGCGACGATCTGTCCGATGCCGCGCTCGCCATCGCCGACTTCACTGCCCGGCGCGATGCCCGCATCGGCTTCCAGCAGCCGCAGACCGCGCTTGGCCTGGCCGAGGAAGTGGGTGCGGGCGACGATTTCCTGCCCCGGATAGCAGCCTTTCTTGACGCTGTAGGCCTGCAACCGGTCCAGCGACAGCTGTTGCGGGGTCCACTGCGCGGATTGGGTGGCATCCAGCCGCGGAATGCCGGCGTTGAAGTCGGCCTGCTTCCAGCGCCCCAGCGCTTCGACATCGCCATCGGTCGAATGGATGGGCGAGCCAGGGTGGATGTCGATGCGGCGGCCGCCCGGCCACGGCAATGCGAAGACATCCGGCGCGGGCGAGCCGGGGGCCGCCGAAGCCGCATCCCAATGCCCTTCGACATGCAGATCACCGCGCGCCACGAGTTTCGCCTTGCTGCGGAACACGTACTTGCCGAGCGCATCTGCGAGATCGGCCGGCCGATGATCCGGCAGCAGCAGCCACAGGGTCTCGGCATCGCGGCGGATGAGCACGAACAGCGCGATCAGGCGGCCCTTGGGATTGAGCCAGCCGTTCCACTGCCACTCGCCATCGGCCAGCGCGGCGACATCGTTCATGAACTGCGCCTGGGCGAATTTCAGTGCGTCGATGCCGGCGATTTCCAGCACGCCGTGGTCGCTGAGCGGGGTCGGGTTGTGGTGCATTGCTGCGTCGCCGTAAAATAACGAATCGTGAACACACCCATCTTAGGCCAAGCCGACGCCAAGCCCGACGACGCAGCCCGCGAGGATGCGCCTTCTTTGCCGCGCGAGGCCATGCCCGAATTGCCACCGGAGTTCGGGGGTCGCGAGGGCCCGGAGCCGACGCGCTACGGGGATTGGGAAAAGAACGGACGCTGCATCGATTTCTGACCGCCACGCGGTCGGTTGACCGCCCAGCCCGGAGGCCGCCATCCCATGGCGAAACACGATCGACCCATTTCACCGTTCATGCTGGGGCAGGCGTATCGCTTCCAGATCACCTCGGTGATGTCCCTGCTGCATCGCCTGACCGGCGTGGTGCTGGCGCTCGCGGCCTTCAGCTTCTCCTGGTGGATCATGTCGATGGCGCTCGGTGGCGATTACGCCGAATTCGCCACCGCGGTTACCGGTTCGATACCCGGCAAGATCGGTCTGTTCCTGATCTCGCTGGCGCTGATGTACCACCTGTTCAACGGCATCCGCCACCTGGCCTGGGATGCCGGCTTCGGCTTCAGGATCCCGCAGGTGTATGCCTCGGGCTACATGGTGCTGGCGTTGACCGTGGTCTCGACCGTGCTGCTCTGGTTCGTGGCGATGTCCGGAGGTGCGGCATGAGCACCAGCGCGAAGTTCCCGAAGTACCGCACGCCGCTGCACCAGGCCAAGGGCTGGGGCTCGGCCAAGTCCGGCACTGGCCACTTCTGGTGGCAGCGGGTGACGGCTGTGATCCTGGCGCTCTTGGTGCCGTACATCGTGTTCCTGGTCGCGCGGATCGCCGGTTCCGACCACGAAACCATCGCCACCGTCATCGCCAAGCCGTGGAACGCGATCATCTTCACCGTGTTCGCCATCGCCATGTTCTGGCACGCCAAACTGGGCCTCCAGGTGGTGATCGAAGACTACGTGCACGACCGCGCCATGCACCTCGCGCTGCGCATCCTCCTCATCCTGGGCAGCCTGGTCGGCGTGTTGAGCGCCATCTACGCCATCGCCCGCATCGCCATGACGGCCTGAGCACCATGACCGATTACAAGATCACCGAACACAAGTACGACATGGTCGTGGTCGGCGCCGGCGGCGCGGGCCTGCGCGCGACCTTCGGCCTGGCCCAGAAGGGCCTGAAGACCGCCTGCATCACCAAGGTGTTCCCCACGCGCTCGCACACCGTGGCGGCGCAGGGCGGCATCTCGGCGGCGCTCGCCAACATGGGCGAGGACGACTGGCGCTGGCATTTCTACGACACCATCAAGGGCTCGGACTGGCTGGGCGACCAGGATGCGATCGAGTACATGTGCCGGGAAGCCATTCCGGCGGTGATCGAGCTCGAGCACCAGGGCGTGCCGTTCTCGCGCACCGAGGAAGGCAAGATCTACCAGCGTCCGTTCGGCGGCATGACCACCGACTACGGCCGCGGTCCCGCCGCGCAACGCACCTGCGCCGCCGCCGACCGCACAGGCCACGCGATCCTGCACACGCTCTACCAGCAGTCGCTGGCGCACGAGGCCGAGTTCTTCATCGAGTACTTCGCGCTCGACCTGATCATGGATGCCGATGGCGTCTGCCGCGGCGTGCTGGCGCTGGACATGGCCGAGGGCACGCTGCACCTGTTCCGCGCGCACGGCACCGTGCTGGCGACCGGCGGTTACGGCCGCGCCTATTTCTCCGCGACATCGGCCCATACCTGCACCGGCGACGGCGGCGGCATGGCCCTGCGTGCCGGCCTGCAACTGCAGGACATGGAGTTCGTGCAGTTCCACCCGACCGGCATCTACGGCGCCGGCTGCCTGATCACCGAGGGCGTGCGTGGCGAGGGCGGCATCCTGCGCAACAGCAATGGCGAGCGCTTCATGGAGCGCTATGCGCCGAACGCCAAGGACCTGGCATCGCGCGACGTGGTGTCGCGTTCGATGACGATCGAGATTCGCGAAGGCCGCGGCGTCGGCCCGCACCAGGATCACATCCACCTCGACCTGACCCACCTCGACCCGAAGGACATCCACGAGAAGCTGCCGGGGATCGCCGAGAGCGCCAAGATCTTTGCCGGCGTCGATGTCGAGAAGGAACCGATCCCGGTGCTGCCGACCGTGCACTACAACATGGGCGGCATCCCGACCAATTACCACGGCGAAGTGGTGCAGCTGAAGGATGGCGATCCCGACCACGTGGTACCCGGCCTGTACGCGATCGGCGAAGCCGCGTGCGTCTCGGTGCATGGTGCCAATCGCCTCGGCTCCAACTCGCTGCTGGACCTGGTGGTGTTCGGTCGTGCGGTGGCCAACCGGGCCGCCGAGACGATCAAGCCGGGCAGCCTGCATCCCAAGTTGAGCGGCGATGCGACCGAAAAATCGCTGGCCAACCTGGATCGCCTGCGCAATGCCAGCGGCCCGTTGCCGACCGCCGAGATCCGCAACAACATGCAGCGGGCGATGCAGTCCGATGCCGCGGTGTTCCGCACCGGGGAAACGCTGGCCGAGGGCGTGGCCAAGGTCAACGAGATCTACGCATCGTTCAAGGATGTCGGCGTCTCCGACCGCTCGCTGGTCTGGAACTCCGACCTCATCGAAACGCTGGAGTTGCAGAACCTGCTGGGCCAGGCGCTGGTGACGATCACCTCGGCGTCGAACCGTACCGAGTCGCGCGGCGCGCATGCCCGCGAGGATTATCCGGACCGGGACGATGCCAACTGGCAGAAACACACGGTCTGTTCGGTCGATGATGGCGGCCAGGCCCACATCGACTATCGCCCGGTGCACATGTACACGCTCACCGACGATGTCGAGGTCGTGCCGCCCAAGCCGCGCGTCTACTGATCCGGGGACCCAGAACATGGCTCAATTCACGCTTCCGAAGAACTCGACCGTCCAGAAGGGCAAGCACTTCGCCGCGCCTTCCGGCGCCAAGGCCACGCGCACCTTCAAGGTGTACCGCTGGAACCCGGACGATGGCGCCAACCCGCGCACCGATACCTACGAGGTCGACACCGCCGACTGCGGGCCGATGGTGCTGGACGCGCTCATCAAGATCAAGAACGAGATCGACCCGACGCTGACCCTGCGCCGTTCCTGCCGCGAGGGTATCTGCGGCTCCTGCGCGATGAACATCGACGGCAGCAACACGCTGGCCTGCACCAAGGCGATCGAGGACTGCGGCAAGGGCGACATCCCGATCTACCCGCTGCCGCACATGCCGGTCATCAAGGACCTGGTGCCCGACCTGACGCATTTCTACGCGCAGTACGCATCGATCCGCCCGTGGCTGCGCACCGAAAGCCCGCAGCCAACCCGCGAGCGCCTGCAGTCCAAGGAAGACCGCGAGAAACTCGACGGCCTGTACGAATGCATCCTCTGCGCCTGCTGCTCCACTGCGTGCCCGAGCTACTGGTGGAATGGCGACCGTTATCTCGGCCCGGCGATCCTGCTGCAGGCCTACCGCTGGATCATCGACTCCCGCGACGAGGACACCGGCTCGCGCTTGGACGACCTCGAGGATCCGTTCAAGCTGTACCGCTGCCACACCATCCTGAACTGCGCGCGCACCTGCCCGAAGGGCCTGAATCCGGCCAAGGCGATCGGCGAGATCAAGCAGCTCATGCTGGCGCGCACGATGTGACCGCCGTGGCATCCGGTCGCACCGGGTGCCATGGGATGGGCGATGGACGAAGCCGAGGCCACCGAACTGCGTCGCCTGCGCTGGCGTTCCCGGCGCGGCATGCGCGAGTTGGACCAATTGTTCGAGCGCTACCTCGACCGTTGCTGGGCGCAGGATTCCGACGATGCGCGGGCGGTTTTCCTACGCCTGCTGGATTCGGAAGACGACAAGCTGTGGCGATGGTTCATGGGCTACGAGGCCGCCGCCGATGTCGAGATCGCATCGCTCATCCAGCGCATCCGCGACCTGCCACCTTGAGTGGCGGCCGTCGCGCTGGGTGATCGCCTGGCTGCGGTTGCAGTTGCTGCTGGTACCGGTCTGCCTGCTGGCCTCGGCAATGCCGCGCCCGATCGCATGGCCGGCGGCGGTCGCTGCGGCGCTGATCGCCTATCGACAGTACGAGCATTATCGAAGGCTGCCGAAAAGCCGCCTGCGGGTCTGTGCCGAAGGCCCGTTACAGCTGGAGGGCGTGTCGTACGCGCACTGGAAACTCCACTGGCGCGGCCCGCTGGCCTTCATTCACTGGCGCGATGAACGTGGTCGCCTGCATGCGCGCTCGTTCTGGCCGGACACGCTGCCGCCGGCGCTGCGCCGTGAACTGAGACTGGCTACGCCGGCGGTGGCACCTGTCTCGCCCGCCGTCGGGATGGCAACATAGCCGCTGGCACCCTCGACCCGACCGATGTTCAAACCACTTCCCGTCGCCATCGGCCTGCGCTACCTGCGCGCCAAGCGCCGCAACGGCTTCATCTCCTTCATCTCGATGGCCTCGATCCTCGGCATCGCGCTCGGCGTAGCCGTGCTGATCACCACGCTCGCGGTGATGGGCGGCTTCCAGCGCGAGATCCGCGACCGCATGTTGCAGATGGTCGCGCATGCGACGGTCAGCGCCGATGGCGCGCCGATGCAGAACTGGCGCGATGCGCTGGAACTCGCGCGCGCGGATACCCGCGTGGCCGGGGCCGCGCCCTACATCGACACCCAAGGCTTGATCCAGGGCCCGCGCGAGCAACCGGCCATGATCCGCGGCATCGAGCCGGCGCAGGAGGCCAAGGTCTCGGTGATCGCCGACAAGATGAGCCTCGGCCGGCTCGATTCGCTGGGCGAGGGCAGCTTCAACATCGTGCTGGGCCGCGAATTGGCGGCGTGGCTGGATGTCGGTGTAGGCGACAGCGTGGTGGTGATGACTTCCAAGATCAGCGCGACGCCGGTGGGCGCGGTGCCGCAGACAAAGCGATTCACGGTGTCTGGCGTGTTCGAGGCCGGCTACAACGAGTACGACAAGGGCTTGGCCCTGGTGAACATGCACGACCTGCAGCGGGTGCTGCGGATGGGCGATGCGGTGACCGGCGTGCGGATGAAGATGAAGGACATGGACGAGGCCGGAGAGGTCGCGACGGACTTGGCGCTCAAGTTGCGCGGCCCGTACCGGGTCAGCGACTGGATGTACGAAAACGCCAACATGTTCCGCGCGCTCAAGATGGAGAAGACGGTGATGGGCATCCTGCTCTCGCTGATCATCGCGATGGGCGCGTTCAACCTGGTGTCCTCGCAGGTGATGCTGGTGACCGACAAGCAGGCCGACATCGCCATCCAGCGTACGCTGGGAGTCACCCCGGCGCAGGTGATGCAGACCTTCATGGTGCAGGGCACGCTGATCGGGGTGATCGGCACGGTGGCGGGCGTGATCGGCGGCATCCTGCTGACGCTCAACCTCGAGCGCATCCTCGGTGTCATCGAGCGCATCCTCGGCGTGCAACTGCTGCCGGAAGACGTCTACTACATCACCGGCCTGCCCACCGAGCTCAAGGCCGAGAACGTCATCATCATCGCCTGCGTGGCGCTGGCCATGGCTTTCTTTGCCACCCTGTACCCCGCCTGGCGCGCCGCGCGCACCGCGCCCGCGGAGGCTTTGCGTTATGAGTGAGTCGATGACGCAAGCAATCGAAGCGATCCGCGCCGAGCAACTCGGCAAGACCTATGCCGAAGGCAAGCTGCGTACGCCTGTGTTCGACGGCCTGGACCTTGCCGTGCGCACCGGCGAGACGGTGGCGATCATCGGCGCTTCCGGCGCCGGCAAGAGCACGCTGTTGCACCTGCTCGGTGGGCTGGATACACCGAGCGCGGGCGAGGTCTACGTCGCCGGGCAGAAAATGAGCGCGCTGTCCGATGCTGCGCGTGGACAGTTGCGCAACAAGGCGCTGGGCTTCGTCTACCAGTTCCACCACCTGTTGCCGGAGTTCACCGCGCTGGAGAACGTGATGCTGCCGGTGATGCTCGGCGGTGCCTCCGCGGAGGCGGCAGGCAAGCGCGCGTCAGCGCTGCTGGAGCAGGTGGGCCTGGGCCATCGCATCGGGCACAAACCCGGTGAGCTGTCCGGGGGTGAACGCCAGCGCGCGGCAGTGGCTCGGGCGCTGGTCAACAATCCCGCCTGCGTGCTCGGCGATGAGCCGACCGGCAACCTGGACGACAAGACCGCGGCCGGCGTGTTCGATTTGATGCTCGGCCTCAACCGCGAGCAGAAGACCAGCCTGGTGCTGGTGACGCACGACCGCAGATTGGCACGCCAGCTCGACCGCGTACTGGAACTGCACGAGGGCAAGTTGAGGGAAGTCCCGATCGACGAGGTCTGACACGGAGGTCCGACATGGACGATGCGGCACGGACGCCGCCGTTATCCCCGATTACCGCCGCAGCGTTCACCCTCGGCATGTGGCTGGCGACGCGGCTGCCGCAGCTGCCGGCGGCGTGGTGCGTGGGGCTGCTCGGCGCTGCGGGACTGATCGCCTGGTGGCGAGGTGCGGGTGTGATGCGCATCCTCGGCGCGGCGGCTCTGGGGATGGCGCTGCTGCTCGGGCAAGGCGCATGGCGGATGTCGCGGCAACTGCCACCTGCGCTGGAGCTGCGCGAGGCGACGGTCAGCGGCCGCATTGTCGAGCTTCCGATCCACGATGCACGGCGCACCCGTTTCGATCTGCGCGTGGATGTGGCATCGGACCCGCTCCCGGCGTTGCGCGGCCGCGTACTGCGACTATCGTGGTACGACCCGTATCGGTCGGATGAGGCCACCATCGGTCCGCGCTGGCAGCTGAAAGCCGGGGAGCGTTGGCGGATGCGGGTCAAGTTGCGCGCGCCGCGTGGCCTGCGCAATCCCGGCGGCTTCGATGGCGAACGGCAGATGCTGGTCGACGGGATCAGCGCGACCGGCCAGGTGCGCGATCCGGACAGCGCGAGGCGCATCGCTGGACCGGCCGGCATCGCCGCCTGGCGCGAGTCGATGTCGGCCCGCATCATGAAGGACACCCATGCGCCCTCGGCACGCTTCATCGCCGCGTTGGCCCTGGGCGACACACGCGGCCTCTCGCCCGCGGATTGGGAGGTCCTGCGCACCGCAGGATTGACCCACCTGATCGCGATCTCCGGCTTCCATGTCGGGCTGGTGGGGCTGGCGCTGGCCGGACTGGCGTGGCTGGTCTATCGCGCGTGGCCCGGGCTGTCGCTGCGCCTGCCGCGCCGGTTGGGGATGGCGGCCGCGGCCAGCCTCGGCGCCTTCGGCTACCTGCTGGCCAGCGGTGCATCGCTGCCGACGCTGCGCACGGTGTTGATGATCGTGTTCGTCGCGCTGGCGGGAGGGCTGCGGCGGCAATCGGGCGTCGCACAGTCGATCGCCATCGCCGCGATCATCGTGCTGGGGCTGGACCCGCTTTCGGTTCTGCGTCCCGGATTCTGGCTGAGCTTCGGCGGCGTGGCCTGGCTGGTCTGGTGCCTGCAGGGCATGCGCGCGGGACACGTCAGGCAGTTCATCGCCGCGCAGGTCGTAGCCAGCGTCGGCTTGCTCCCGGTCGCCGCGGCCTTCTTCGGACAGGCCTCGCTGGCCGGCCCGCTGGCGAACCTGGTGGCGGTGCCGTGGTGGAG
>JAEWNY010000075.1 GCA_023461075.1 Pseudomonadota bacterium
CTGATGCCGGTGATGCGCGAAACCATCATCCCGTGGCTCGATGAAAACATCGGCCCGATCCCGGTGATCGGCAAGCTGTTCCAGGGCCCGCCGATCGGCGCCGGCATGCTGACCTCGGGCATCGTGCTCTCGATCATGGTGATCCCGTTCATTTCCTCGACCATGCGCGAGGTGTTCCTGACGGTGCCTTCGCGCCTCAAGGAATCGGCCTACGCGCTCGGCTCGACCAAGTGGGAAGTGAGCTGGGACATCGTGCTGCCGTATACGCGCTCGGCGGTGATCGGCGGCATCTTCCTCGGCCTCGGCCGCGCGCTGGGCGAGACGATGGCGGTGGCCTTCGTCATCGGCAACAGCGTGCAGTTCACCTCTTCGCTGCTCGAGCCGTCGACCACGATCGCCGCGCTGATCGCCAATGACTTCGGCGAAGCGACCGAGATCTATCGTTCGGCGTTGTTGCTGCTCGGCTTCGTGCTGTTCATCGTCACCTTCATCGTGCTGGCACTGGCGCGCCTGATGTTGATGCAGCTGGCACGCAAGGAGGGCAACTGATGAACGCGCAAACCCTTCCCGCCAAGGATTTCAAGCGTGCCGATGCGCTCTTCCGCCGGCGCAAGTTCACCAACCTGATCGCGGTGGCGCTGGCCAATGCGGCGGCGCTGTTCGGCCTGCTGTTCCTCGGCTGGATCCTGTGGACGCTGCTGTCCAAGGGTCTTGCCAGCCTGAACCTTGACCTGTTCACCATGGACCAGCCGCCGCCGATGGAACGCGGCGGCATGCGCAACGCCATCGTCGGCAGCCTGATGATGTGCGCGATGGGCATCGCGATCGGCACCCCGCTCGGCATCGCCGCCGGCACCTGGCTGGCCGAATACGGCCACCGCAGCAAGCTGGGCACCGCGGTGCGCTTCGTCAACGACATCCTGCTGTCGGCGCCGTCGATCGTGCTGGGCCTGTTCGTCTACGCGATGTTCGTGATGCAGACCGGCGGTCGCTTCTCTGCCGTCGCCGGCGCGCTGGCACTTGCCTTCATCGTGCTGCCGGTGGTGGTGCGCACCACCGACGAGATGCTGCGGCTGGTGCCGGTCACCATGCGCGAGGCGGCGCTGTCGCTGGGCGTTCCGCAGTGGAAAGTAATCATGCAGGTGCTGTACCGCTCGGCCCTGCCCGGCATCGTCACCGGCATCCTGCTCGCCCTCGCGCGCATCTCGGGCGAAACCGCGCCGTTGCTGTTCACCGCCTTCGGCAACGAGTTCTTCAGCCTGGATCCGACCGGTGCGATGTCGGCGGTGCCGCTGGTGATGTACAAGTTCGCCGGTTCCGGCTTCGAGAACTGGGAGAAGATCGCCTGGGCAGGTGCCCTGGTCATCACCCTGTTCGTGCTCGCCGTCAGCCTGTTCGCACGCACAATCCTGCTGCGCAACAGGATCACCCATGACTAACCTCACACCCCGGACGATCGAAATGAACGACGCTCGCCCCGCCATGCACATGCAGGTCCGCGAAGGCCAGGCCATCACGCCTGCGCCCGTGAAGATCGCCACCCGCGGCCTGGACTTCCACTACGACAAGTTCCATGCGCTGAAGGACATCAACATGGACATCCCGGAGAAGCGCGTGACCGCGCTGATCGGGCCGTCGGGTTGCGGCAAGTCCACCCTGCTGCGCGTCTACAACCGCATCTACGCGCTGTATCCCAAGATGGACGCGACCGGCGAGGTGTTGCTGGATGGCGAAAACATCCTCGATGCCAAGTACCCGATGAACCGCCTGCGTTCGAAGGTGGGGATGGTGTTCCAGAAGCCGGTGCCGTTCCCGATGACGATCTACGAGAACGTCGCCTACGGCATCCGCCACCACGAGAAGTTGTCGAAGGCGCAGATGAACGAGCGCGTCGAGATGGCACTGCGTCAGGGGGCGCTGTGGGACGAGGTCAAGGACAAGCTGGGCCAGAGTGCGCTGGGGTTGTCCGGTGGCCAGCAGCAGCGCCTGTGCATCGCCCGCGCGGTGGCGCTGCGCCCGGACGTGCTGCTGCTGGACGAGCCGACCTCCGCGCTCGATCCGATCTCCACCAGTCGCATCGAGCAGCTGGTCGAGGAACTCAAGAATGACTACACGATCGTCATTGTCACCCACAACATGCAACAGGCCGCGCGCGTGTCCGACTACACCGCCTTCATGTACCTGGGCGACCTCATCGAGCACGACGCGACATCGACCATCTTCTCCAATCCGTCCAAGCAGCAAACCGAGGACTACATCACCGGCCGTTTCGGCTGAGGAGCCTGACATGCCGAATTCCGAAAACGACCACATCGTCCGCAGCTACGACGAGGAGCAGAAACGGCTCACGCACGAGATCCAGCGCATGGGCGCGATGGCGGTGGCGCAGCTGGAAGCCGCGCTGGACGTGGTCGAGCGCCGCGACGACAACGCCGCAGAGCGCATCATCGCCAACGACGAGGCGATCGACGCACTCGAGCAGGAAGTCAGCCAGGACGTGATGAAGCTGGCGCTGCGCGGGCCTATGGCCACCGACCTGCGCATCATCCTGGCCGCGCTGCGGATCGCGTCGGACATCGAGCGCGTCGGCGACTACGCCGCCAACATGGCCAAGCGCTCGCTGGCGCTCAACACCGCGCCGCCGATCCCGCATACCGGCGGGCTGAAGGCGATCGGCTCGCTGGCCGCGCAGCAGATGCGCGACGTGCTGAAGGCCTACCAGGATCTGGATGCCGATGCCGCCCAGCGCGTGCGCGAGCGCGATGCCGACCTCGACCTGCAGTACACCGCGCTGTTCCGCGAACTGCTGACCTACATGATGGAAGACCCGCGCAACATCACGCCCTGCACGCACCTGCTGTTCATGGCCAAGAACATGGAGCGCATCGGCGACCACGCGCCCAACATCGCCGAGAACGTCTGGTTCCGCGTGCATGGCGACCAGCATCCGTTGCCACCGCGCGAGAAGCGCGACGACAGCAACCTGATCGCGCGGACCTGATCGACCCACGCGCCGCTCAAGGCCCGCTCCGGCGGGCCTTTTCGTGCATCCGTCGCCGGGAACGCATTGTTTACACGCGGTCAAGGCACTGCGGTTACCATCGGCACCTCCTCCCTTTGCAATGGATCCCGCGATGACCGCCAAGCGCAAGACCGCCCTGACCCTGGGCACCCTCGCCGGCACGCTGGCGCTGAGCGGCGCGGCGTTCGCCGTGTCCCCGCTCGCCAACGGCTACATGGGCCACGACGACAAGCAACACGCGGAAGGCCAATGCGGCGTGAAGTCGATGGACAAGAACGCCGACGGCAAGTTGTCGCCAGCCGAGTTCGCCGCCGCCCATGATGGCAAGACCGACAAGTTCGCCGCGCACGATATCGATGGCGATGGCTTCATCACTCAGGCCGAAATGGATCAGGCCCACGCCAGGATGCGCGAAGCGAAGCAAGCCGGCGGCAAAAGCGCCGAGGGCAAGTGTGGCGAAGGCAAATGCGGCGCCGGCAAGTGCGGTGCCAAGCCCGCCGCCAAGGACGGAAAGGATGCCAAGGCCGCCGAGGGCAAGTGTGGCGAAGGCAAATGCGGTGCCGGCAAATGCGGCGGCAGCCTCTGACCCTGCACATGCAACGTGGATCTCGGGGCGCCCTTCGTGGCGCCCTTTTCGCAGGCGATGAAGATGCTCGCTGAAGCCAGCGTCGGGCTCGGCCTCCGGCGCGGGTTGCTGGACGCGATCGAAACCGCGCCGGCCGGCGACTTCGATTTCCTGGAATGCGCGCCGGAAAACTGGATCGGCGTCGGTGGCGCATTGGGCGCGCGCTTTGCCGCGTTGGCCGAACGCCTGCCGATCACCCTGCACGGCCTCTCGCTCTCGCTGGGCGGGGTGATGCCGCTGGATGAGAATTTGCTGGACGACATCGCCAGTTTGATGCAGCGCCATGGCATCACCCATTACAGCGAACACCTGAGCTACAGCACCGATGACGGCCATCTCTACGACCTGATGCCGCTGGCCTACGACGAAGCGACGGTGGCGCACGTGGCCGAACGCATCGACCGGGTGCAACAACGCCTCGGCCGGCGCGTCGCCGTCGAGAACGTCAGCTATTACGCGGCGCCGTGGCAGGCCATGCGCGAGGCCGACTTCATCAATGCGGTGCTCGACGCCGCCGACTGCGCCCTGCTGCTGGATGTCAACAACATCCATGTCAACGCCATCAACCACCGCTACGATGCGCGCGAATTCCTGATGTCGATGCCTTCGTCACGAGTCGCGGGATACCACATCGCCGGCCATTACGATGAAGCCGACGACCTCAAGATCGATACCCATGGCGCGGCGGTGAAGGACGATGTCTGGGCCTTGCTCGACGTCGCCTATGCCCGCCACGGCGTCAAGCCGACCCTGCTCGAACGCGATTTCAACTATCCGCCTTACGCGGAGCTGCAACTTGAACTGCACCGCATACGCAGGCTGCAACAGGCGCACGCTGATGGCTGAGCTGCCCGATACGCTCGCCGATCGCCAGCGCGTATTCGCCGCGCACCTGCGTGATCCATCCAACCCGGCGCCTCCCGGCATCGAAGCGCGGCGGATGGCGGTCTACCGCGAGCTGTTCTACAACGCGATCGAAGGCCTGCTGGCCGCCAATTTTCCGGTCATCCGCAGGACGCTGGATGACACGGCATGGCATCCGCTGGTGCACGAGTTCCACCGCGAGCACCGTTGCGCCACCCCGCTGTTCACCGAAGTCGCGCAGGAATTCATCGAGTGGCTGGCGACCACCGCCGACAGACACGTGCCGTGGTTGCCGGAACTGGCGCATTACGAATGGATGGAGCTGCGTGCGCAGATCGACGATACTGCACCGCCCTCGCATGATCCCGCTGGCGACATCCTTGCAGGGGCACCCCTGCTCTCGCCGCAGGCATGGCCGCTGGCGTATGCGTGGCCGGTCGATCGCATCGGGCCGGACTTCATTCCCTCCGCGCCGCCAGCGGAGCCCACACTGCTGCTGGTCCGTCGCGATGCGTCGATGCAAGTGCACTTCGCCGCGCTCTCGCCATTGGCGTTCCGGCTGCTGCAGCTCATCCAGGCCAACGACTCGGCCAGCGGCGATGCACTCATCGACACGCTCGCCGGAGAGGCCGGACTGCCCGGTGACATCGGTTTCATCCAGGATGCGCGCGCAATGCTCGGGCGGCTGCGCAGCGAAGACACGGTGATCGGCGTTCGCAGCGGCTAAACTGCCTGCATGCCTGACGCTGCCGCATCCAATCTCTCCCACCCCTCGATGGCTTCGCGCTTCCGCGGCTTCCTGCCGGTGGTGGTCGATGTCGAGACCGGGGGATTCGACTGGAATCGACATGCGCTGCTGGAGATCGCGGCAGTGCCGCTCGACCTCGACGACGATGGCCAATTGGTCCTCGGCCAGACCGCCTGCGTCCACCTGCAGCCCGCGCCCGGCACCGAGATCGACCCGAAATCACTCGCGGTCACCGGCATCCAGCTCGATCATCCGTTCCGCCTCGCCAAGCCGGAGAAGGACGCGCTCGATCACGTGTTCAATGCCGTACGCGACGCGGTCAAGCGCCACGGCTGCCAGCGCGCGATCCTGGTCGGGCACAACGCACACTTCGACCTCAATTTCCTCAACGCCGCAGTCGCGCGGGCCAGGCACAAGCGCAACCCGTTCCACCCCTTCAGCGTGTTCGACACGGTGACCATGGCCGGGCTTGCGTATGGCCAGACCGTGCTCGCCCGTGCCGTGCAGGCGGCGGGACTGCAGTGGAACGCGGCCGATGCACATTCGGCGGTCTACGACGCCGAGATCACCGCGCAGTTGTTCTGTCGCATCGCCAATGCCTGGCCACGGCTCTCGCCGGCCGCCACGGTGGCGACCGGCGGCGAGGCGCAGCCGACTCAGGCCGAATAGCCGCCGTCGATGGCGATTTCCGCGCCGCTGATGAAGGCGCTGTCGTCGGACGCGAGGAACACCGCGAGATTGGCGATTTCCTCGGCCGTGCCGAAGCGCTTGAGTGGCGTGTCCTCCTTGCCCTGGGCGTTGGCCTCATCGTCATTGGCATCCAACATGTCAGTGTCGATGAAACCGGGATGGATCGAATTGACCCGGATGCCCTGCTCGCCGAACTCCTTGGCGGCGGTCTTGGTCATCCCGCGCACCGCCCACTTGGTCCCGACATAAGCGCAGGCACCCGGAAAGCCTTCCATCCCCGCGACCGACGAGATGTTGATGATCGATCCGCCCTTGCCCATCACCGGCGCGGCGTGCTTCATTCCAAGGAATGTGCCGAGCTGGTTGATGCGGACCTGGCGCTCGAAGTCCTCGACGCTGGTATCTGCAATGCTGCCCGGCTCGTAGATGCCGGCGTTGTTCACCAGCACATCCAGGCCGCCGAGCTTGTCCATGGCCTGCTTGATCGCGGCAAGCCAGTCCTTGTCCTCGGCGACGTCATGCTTGAGGAAAAAAGCATTTTCGCCGAGTTCCTTCGCCAGCGCGGTGCCATCCTTTTCCTCGACGTCGGTGATCAAGACCTTGGCGCCCGCCTTGATGAAAGCGCGTGCTTCTGCAGCCCCCTGACCGCGTGCACCGCCGGTGATCATTGCGTTCTTGCCTTGCAAGCGCATGTTTTCTCCTTTGCGTGTACGCCACGGATCGTGGCCATCCCAGTCTCGCAACCGGCGCGTCCACGCAGGGTCAATCGCTGAACCGATGCGTAACCCTACCGGC
Source organism: Pseudomonadota bacterium (assembly GCA_023461075.1). Taxonomy (GTDB): domain Bacteria; phylum Pseudomonadota; class Gammaproteobacteria; order Xanthomonadales; family Xanthomonadaceae; genus Solilutibacter. The sequence goes on from JAEWNY010000075.1 coordinate 6,745, forward strand.
ATCGGCACATGGCATTGGCCGGCACGATCGACTCGCGTCCCAGCCATCAAGGTCTCGCCTCCCGGGTATCGCCAAATGCACCCGGGCGCCGCATTTCCAGTGCGTACGGCGGCAGCTGCGGTCACAGTGTTGGAGTCGACCGACGCTTCGCCCTGAACGCGCGCGCGATCCCGTAGAGGCTGACCGCGACCCATGCGGCTTCGAGCAGGAACACCGAGATGTTGAAGCTGCCCCATAGCGAGACCAGTACCCCGGCGGCCCCGAACAGGTTGAGCAGCTGATAGGCCAGCCCGGTGCCGTGCAGGCGCCCGGCCTGCAACAGGAAGAAGGCCCCGAGCACCATCAGTGTGCCCAGCATCCCGATCCAGTCATACCATTCCAGGCTCATGGCCTGCTCCGCTTCGACGTGTGGGTTTCGGGTGGAACGATGCCGTGGCGGCGCAGGATCGCGCGCACCTGCTCCAGTGGCAGCGCCTCGACGGTAACGCCATTGCCGTTCTCGCTCATCGCCATCGTCAGCGCGTTGTAGACCGACTCCTCTACCGCATCCACGCTGGCCTGGAATAGCGCGCTCATCCGGTCATTGGGCAGTTCGGAGGTCTCCAGGCGCTGGCCGCCGAACGCACGCCGCACCGATTCGGCGGTGGAGAACGCGATGACGTAATCGCCACTGCCGTTGGATGCCGAACTCCCGGTACGCCCCAGCCCCATCATCGCCCGCGATGCCAGCCGGCGCAGGTTGCGATCCGACAACGGCGCGTCGGTCGCGATCACCACGATCACCGAGCCATCGCCGCGCTCGGCATCGACCGCGTCCTTGAACGCATGGCGACCGAGTTCGACGCCGATCGGCGCGCCGCCCATCTGCAGGACACCGCCATAGTTGGCCTGCACCAGCACGCCGATGGTCCAGCCGCCGAGTGACTCGGGAAGATGCCGCGACGAGGTCCCGATGCCGCCTTTCCAACCGAAGGCAACCGTACCGGTGCCGGCACCCACGCTGCCTTCGGAGACCGGGCCGTCCGCCGCACCCTCCAGCGCCTGCACCACATGCGCCGCCGTCACCGGTCGCAGGCGGATGTCGTTGAGCCCGCCGTCGTTGGTCTCGCCGACCACCGGGTTGATCGACCGGACTTCCTGCATGCCCGGCTGGCGCAGCATCCACTCCGCCAGCGCATCGGCCGCCTTCCACACGCACAGCGTGCACGTGAGCACGATCGGCGTTTCCAGCTCGCCCAGTTCGTTGACCTGGGTCGAACCGATCAACTTCCCG
>JAEWNY010000076.1 GCA_023461075.1 Pseudomonadota bacterium
GGTCCGCATCCTCCGGCGCATGGCTGAATTCATCACCGGTCGCCTCAAGGCCAGCTTCGAACGCCTGCAGCAGTCGCTGCCCTACGCCATCGCGCAGCGCTTCGTCGAAGTCGACATCCTGACCCACGCGGCCTCGCTGACGTTCTTCGCCCTGCTGTCGCTGGCACCGCTGCTGGTGCTGCTGCTGTGGCTGACCGCGTCGCTGTATCCCGCGGCGCAGGACGCGCTGCTGGAGCAGGTCCAGTCGATCGCCGGATCCGGCGCTGGCGAAGTGGCCAGCACGGTGCTGCAGAACGCCAACGCCGAACCCGACGTCGGCTCGCTGGCCGGGCTGTGGAGCACGGCGCTGCTGATCTTCGGCGCCACCGCGGTGTTCGCGCGCCTGCAGGGCACGCTTAACCTGGTCTTCCATACCTCCGGCGACAAGGTCCGCGGCGGGCTGAGCGCCTGGCTGCGCAAGCGCGTGTTCTCCTTCGGCGTGGTGCTGGCGCTGGGCTTCCTGCTGCTGGTGTCGGCGGCGCTGACCACGGCGCTGGAGATCGCCTTCGCCGGCTCACCCACCCTGCCGGTGCTCGGCAACCTGACGTCGCTGGCGCTGTACGCGCTGGCGTTCGCGCTGATGTACCACTACCTGCCCGACCGGCGCGTGCGCTGGCAGCAGGCCTTCCTCGGCGGCGTGCTCACCGCGCTGCTGTTCGTCGTCGGCCGCTGGGGCATCGGCCTGTACATCTCCCAGGCCGCGCCGGGCAGCGCCTACGGCTCGGCGGGCACCCTGGTGGTGGTGCTGGTCTGGCTGTACTACGCGGCCGTGGTGTTCTTCGTCGGCGCCATGATCACCGCGGTGATCGACGAACGCTGGCGCTTCAGCGACGTGCGCCGACGCCTGGAAGAGCGGGCGCAGCGGCGCGGCCGGCCCATCCACTCGCCGGACACCCGCCCGCCGACCCCGCCGACTTCGCTGTAGGAGCAGCTACAGCTGCGATCGCAGGTTCCCGCGATCCCGGATCGCAGCTGCAGCTGCTCCTGCAGGGGGATCACGGCCGGAAGATCGCGGCAGGAAGATTGCGGACGGGGGTCTGGTGGCAGGACGCGTGCGATCATGGCCACAGCCATGGCACGCCTCTCCGACGCCTTCATCGACGACCTGCTCGCCCGGACGGACATCGTCGAGGTGATCGGTGCGCGCGTGCCCTTGAAGCGCCAGGGCCGCGAGTATTCGGCGCGCTGCCCCTTCCACGACGAGCGCTCGCCCTCGTTCACGGTGTCGCCGACCAAGCAGTTCTACCACTGCTTCGGCTGCGGCGCGCACGGCACGGCGATCTCGTTTTTGATGAACTTCGACCGGCTCGAATTCCTCGATGCCGTCGATGAGCTGGCCAGGCGCGCCGGCATCGAGGTGCCGCGCGAGACCCGCCAGCACAACGAGAATCCCGACACCCGCGACATGTTCGGCGAGCGCGACGAGGCCGCGCGCTTCTACCGCGGCGCGCTGGTGCCCGGCACCGCCGCCGATGACTACCTTTCGCGCCGCGGACTCGACGGCACCATCCGCGAACAGTTCGGCATCGGCTACGCGCCCGGCGGCTTCTCCGCGCTCAAGGACGCACTGGGCACCGATCCGCGCCGGCTGTCGCTGCTCGAGCGCACCGGCATGCTGTCGAAGAACGACCGCGGCCATACCTACGACAAGTTCCGCGACCGGGTGATGTTCCCGATCCACGACCGCCGCGGCCGCGTGATCGCGTTCGGCGGCCGGGTGTTGCGCGTGGAGGACTCGCCGAAGTACCTCAACTCGCCCGAGACCCCGCTGTTCCACAAGGGCCGCGAGCTCTATGGCCTGTGGCAGGTGCGCCAGGCCAACCAGAAGATCGCGCGGCTGATCGTGGTCGAAGGCTATATGGACGTGGTGGCGCTGTTCCAGCACGGCCTGCCCGAGGCGGTCGCCACGCTCGGCACCGCGACCACGCCGGAGCATGCCGAACTGCTGTTCCGCAACGCGCCGGATGTCTATTTCTGTTTCGATGGCGATGCGGCCGGCCGCCGCGCCGCGTCCCGCGCGATGGAGTCGGTATTGCCGCGGATGAAGGACGGGCGGCAGGCGTTCTTCCTGTTCCTGCCCGAGGGCGAAGACCCGGATTCGCTGGTGCGCGCGGAGGGCCGTGAAGGCTTCGATGCACGTTTGAGCGATGCCACGCCGCTGTCGAAATTCTTCTTCGATGAACTCTCTCGTGACGTGCATCTGCACACGCTCGAAGGCAAGGGCAGGCTGGCGGAACGCGCCAAGCCCTATCTCGCGCAGATCCCCGATGGAGCGTTCGGTGACCTGATGCGCGCACGCCTGACCGAACTCACCGGCGTCGGTGCGCGCGCCACGGCACCGCAGACCCACGTGCCGGTACAGCGCGCGCACGCGTCAACCGGCACCGCAGCGCCGAAGCGCAGCCTGGTGCGCAGCGCGATCACCCTGCTGCTGCAACAGCCCTCGCTCGGTCTTGAAGCGGCGATCCCCTACGTCTTCGCCGGCCTGCGTCAACCCGGCGTGGAATTGCTGACCGAACTGCTCGACGTGGTGCAGATGCGCCCCGACATCTCCACCGGAGGACTACTGGAACTGTTCGCCGGGCGCGAGGAAGCCGAAGCACTGCAGAAACTCGCCGGCATCAGCCTGCCGGGCGATGCCAAGGGTTGGCAGGCCGAGTTCGACGACGTACTGGCGCAGTTGGAGAAGCAGACTCTGCAGCAGCGCATCGACGATTTGACGTTGCGCATGCGCGAAGTCGGCAACGCCGGGATGACGGCGGCCGAAAAGGACGAACTGCGCGAGTTGCAGGCGCGCGTACGCGGCTGAAATCGATCCGTAACGGGCATGGGCGTGACTTCCGGCCCGGTCTTCGCCCGGGTTGGCGCGCTAACCTCTGGGTCCCGACGATCGACGGAGCCCGCCATGCGCCTTCCCCTGTCCCTGCTCGCCTGCGCGCTCGCGCTGGCCAGTGCCACCGCATCGGCACAGTCAACGACCCCGAAGCGCGAGGTCGTCGGCAACCGCACGACCGAGAACGTGCCCCCGATCCGCCCGGAGCTCATCGAGCAGCTCAATCGCTACCAGAACACCCGCGGCGCGAGTGTCGAAGGCTGGACCAGCGACGGCTGCCTGATCATCGGCACGCGTTTCGCCGAGACCGCGCAGGCGCACCGCGTCTGCCAGCCGCTCGGCGCGCGCGAGCAGCTGACGTTCTACCCGGAGCCGGTCGCCGGCATCACGGTGGCACCGGCTGCATCACCACGCAAAGGGTTCGTCTTCGCCAAGGACCAGGGCGGCAACGAGTTCAGCCAGCTGTACTGGTTCGACCTCGGCAATCGCGAGGTGCAACTGCTGAGTGATGGCCAGCGCAGCCAGAACGGCGGCAGCGTGTTCAGTGAGGACGGGCGCTGGCTGGCCTATGCCGGCACCGGGCGCAACGGGAAGGATCGCGACATCTACCTGCGCGACATGCAGAGCGGCCAGAGCCGTCGCGTGCTGGAAAACGAGGGCAGCTGGAACGCGATGGGCTTCTCGCCCGACAACAAGCAGCTGCTGGTGATGCGCTATCTCTCGGCCAGCGACAGCCGCCCGGGCGTGGTCGATGTCGCCACCGGCAAGCTGACGATGTTCCCGGTCGAGGGCGGCACCGCGTCGTTCGGGCGCTTTGCGTTCACCCCGGGTGGCAAGGGCGTGTATTTCATTTCCGACGAACCGCTCGATGGGCAGGCGCAGGAATTCAAGTCGCTGCGCCGGCATGACCTTGCGACCAACAAGGTGACGCGCGTCGGCCCCCGCATCGATTGGGACGTGCAGGGTTTCGACCTCAGCCGTGACGGCCAATACCTCGCTTACACCAGCAACGAAGACGGCATCACCCGCTTGCGCGTGCTGGAACTGCCATCGATGCGCGAAGTCGCGTTGCCGGAATTGCCGATCGGCGTGATCTCCGGGGCGGCGTTCTCGCCGGACGGCAAGCGCCTCGCGGTCAGCCTCAACAGCGCGACCTCGCCCAGCGATGCCTACGTGATCGACCTCGCCGGCAAGCGCGCGGCGCGCTGGACCGAGAGCGAAGTCGGCGGGCTGGATGCGTCGAAGTTCGTCGCGCCTTCGCTGATCCGCTATCCCACCTTCGATCAGGTGGACGGGAAGGCGCGCACCATCCCGGCGTTCTACTACCGCCCGGCGAACGCGACAGGCAAGCTGCCGGTGATCATCAACATCCACGGCGGGCCGGAAGCGCAGTCCTATCCGACCTTCAACCCGACCGCGCAATACCTCGCCAACGAGTTGGGCGTGGCGATGCTGGTACCCAACGTGCGCGGATCCAGCGGCTACGGCAAGACGTACCTGTCGCTGGACAACGCCGAGAAACGCGAGGACTCGGTGCGCGACATCGGCGCCCTGCTCGACTGGATCGCCAGGCAGCCGGAACTCGATGCCTCGCGCGTGGGCGTGATGGGCGGCAGCTACGGCGGCTACATGGTGCTGGCCTCGCTGCAGCATTATCCCGAACGCATCAAGGCCGGCATCGACGTGGTCGGCATTTCCGACTTCACCACCTTCCTCAACAATACCGAGAGTTATCGCCGCGACCTGCGCCGCGCCGAGTATGGCGATGAACGCAAGCCGGAGATGCAGGCGGTGTTCGAACGCATCTCGCCGCTCAACAACGCGCACAAGATCAAGTCGGCGCTGTTCGTCGCGCAGGGCAAGAACGATCCCCGCGTGCCGTACACCGAAGCCGAGCAGATCGTGAAGGCCGCGCGCGCCAATGGCGGACCGGTGTGGTACCTGCTGTACGACGACGAAGGCCACGGCTTCCGCAAGAAGGCCAACAGCGACTACTTCAACGCGGCCAGCATGCAGTTCTGGCAGACGTACCTGCTCGGTCGTTGACCCGCGCGCGGTCACGGGCGCGGATTCGGGGATAATCCGCGCTTTCGCTTGGCGCCAGAGCCGATGACCACCACGCCCGGAGCTTCGTCCACTTCGATCTGGCGCATGCGCGCGCCGGGCCTGCTGTTCGCCGCCGCGATCGGGCTGGCCGCGATGTTGCTCGCGCGTCTGCCGGAGTTGCAGTCGATCGGCTTGAGTGCGCTGCTGCTGGCGATCATCCTCGGCATCGTCATCGGCAACACGCTGTTCCCGCGCATCGCGGCGGCGCTGGGTGCGGGCGTGGACTATGCCAAGGCCATGGTGCTGCGCGCAGGCATCGTGCTGTTCGGCTTCCGGCTCACCTTCCAGGACATCCTTGGCGTCGGGCTGTCGGGCATCGTCATCGCCGTGCTCATCGTTGCCAGCGTGTTCCTGCTCGCGGTGTGGCTGGGCAAATTGCTGAAGATGGACGAGGAAACCGCGATGCTGGTCGGCGCCGGCGCATCGATCTGCGGTGCGGCGGCGGTGATGGCCGCGGAGCCTGTGGTGCGCGCGCAGGCGCACAAGGTGTCGGTGGCGGTCGCGACGGTGGTGGTCGGCGGCACCATCGGCATGTTCCTGTATCCGTTCCTGAAAGCCCCGTTCGGGCTGGATGCGCACGCCTACGGCTTGTACGCCGGCTCGACCATCCACGAAGTCGCGCAGGTCGTGGTGGCCGGTCGCGCGGTCGGCGAGGAAGCCGCGAACATCGCGGTGATCGAGAAGATGATCCGGGTGATCCTGCTGGCGCCGTTCCTGCTGTTGCTCTCGGCGTGGATGCGCGCGAAATCCGGCGAGGGCGCGAAGTCGAAGCTGGTGATCCCGTGGTTCGCGGTTTTGTTCCTCTTGGTCGGCGCGTTCAACTCGCTGCACCTGCTGCCCAAGGCCACGGTCGATGCGATCCTGCTGCTCGATGTATTCCTGCTCGCCACCGCGATGGCCGCGCTCGGCCTGCGCACGCATGTCGGCGCGATCCGCCAGGCCGGGGTGAAGCCGCTGTTGCTGGCGGCACTGCTGTTCGCCTGGCTGGTGTTCGGTGGGCTGGCGATCAACCTGGGCGTCACCCGCCTCCTGGGTTGAGACTCAGTCGATCGGCACCAGGGTGAAGGCCGGCTCGCCGCCCAGCCACGGCATCAGCCAGTGGTCGATGAGCAGGAAGGCGAACAACGCCATCAGGTAGACCACCGAATAGTTGAAGACGCGCATGGCGAAGAAGTCATCCGGCGGGTCCTGCAACTTCCATGCGTACCCGATGAAGACCAGGCCCAACACCACCGCGCCGCCGAGGTAGAACACGCCGCTCATGCCTGCCGCCCACGGAAACAACGTGGCCGCGAACAGCAGCAGCGTGTAGAGCAGGATCTGCCAGCGCGTGTAGTGCACGCCGTGGGTGACCGGCAACATCGGCACCAGCGCGCGCGCGTAGTCCTCGCGGCGGAAGATCGCCAGCGCCCAGAAATGCGGCGGCGTCCACACGAAGATGATCAGCACCAGCAGCAGCGCATGCGCCCAGTCCCAAGCGCCCTGCATGCCGGTCACCGCTGCCCAGCCGAGCAGCGGCGGTGCGGCGCCGGCGATGCCGCCAATGACGATGTTCTGCGGCGTGGCGCGCTTGAGCCAGCCGGTGTAGATGATGGCGTAGCCGATCAGCGATGCGAAGGTCAGCAGCGCGGTGATCGTGTTGACGAACACGATGAGCAACAGCATCGACAACACGCCGAGCGCGATGGCGAACAGCAACACTTGCCGCGCGTTCAACGCCCCGGTCGGCAATGGCCGGTGCGCGGTACGCGCCATCACCGCATCGATGCGTTGGTCGATGAGATGGTTGATGGCCGCCGCACTGGCCGCCGCCAGCCAGATGCCGAGCAGTCCGGCCACGCTCTCTTTCAGCGGCGGCAAGCCGGGCACGGCGAGGAACATGCCGACCAGTGCGGTGAACACGATCAGTGCCACGACGCGCGGCTTGGTCAGTTGCCAGTAGTCGCGCAGATGCACGATCAGGCTTCCCGGTCCAGCGGCGCGAGGCGCGCGAGCAGGGTGACGATGACCCCCAGCAGCAAGGCCGCGCCGCCGTTGTGCATCACCGCGACCTTGAGCGGCAGGCCCATCAGCACGTTGGCGATGCCGAGCGACAACTGCGCCAGCGTCAGCACACCCAGCAATACGCCCCAGCCGCGCATGCCCGGCACGCGCAATAGGCGAACCACCAGCGCCGCCATGTACACCAGCACCACGCCGGCGAAGATGCGATGCATCAGCTGGATCGCGGTACGGGCCGGCGCATCCAGCACGCCGCCTTCGTAATCCACGCCGATGCCGCGCCAGAGCACCAGCGCCTCACGAAAATCATGCGGCGGCCACCACTGGCCGAGGCACCTTGGGAATTCGATCCCGCAGGCCAGCGCCGCGTAATTGGCGCTGGTCCAGCCGCCAAGCGCGATCTGCACCAGCAGCACGCCAAGTCCAATGCGCAGCCATCGCCGCAGTGCATCCACATCCACCGCGCGCAACGGCGCGTCGGTCGCGCGCCAAGCCATCCATACCAGGAGGCCGAGCGTGGTCATGCCGCCGATCAGGTGCCCCATCACCACGATGGGCTTGAGCAGCCAGGTGACCGTCCACATCCCCAGCAACGCCTGGAAGATGATCACCGCCAAAGTCAGCACCGAGACGCGCGCCAGGTCGCTGTTCGACCAGCGCCACGCGGCAAGCAGCAGGATCGCCTCACCGATGATCGCCAGTACGCTGGCGGCGACATGTTCGCCATGCATGTACAGCGGGATGGCGATGCCGACGATGGACGCGGCCGCCAGCACCTGCGCGATGCCCAGACGCCGCTTGCGCGCACCCAGCAACGCGAGGATCAGCACCAGCACGCCGAGCGTCGCCGCGAGGTGTCGATGCAACTGCTCGCGCCACGCGCGGCTGCCATCGAATTCGCGGATGCCGCTGGCGACGTGTTCGACCACCTCGCCGGCCGCCTTGGGCCAGGTGGCACGGCCGTAGCAGGTCGGCCAATCCGGGCACGATAGCCCCGCGTGCGACAGGCGCACGAAGGCGCCGAACACGATCACGCCCACTGCCAACGCCACCGCCAGCCAGGCGATGCGATGGAAGTGCTTGTGCAGCCCGGGTCCGTTGAGCAGGCTCATCTCAGCTTCAACAGCTTGGACAGGTCGCTGCGCAGGTCGCCGGGATCATGCCCCGGGGGATAACGCAGGATGGCAAAGCCGTTGGGGTCGACGAGATAGGTCACCGGCCCTTGGTCGTTCGACCGCGGCAAGGCGGCGCGCAAGGCCGGGGCATCGCGCAAGGCACGCTGATGGCTGGTCGCCGGTGCCGCGGCCGGAACCGTGCCCAACCAGAAAATCTCGACGCGATCCGCCTCGCGGCCGGTGAGTTGCCACACCTTGTCGAGGTTGGCGGCCAACTGGTCGCAGCGCACGTCACACGGCTTGGGCGGTGCCACCAGGATGCGCCAGTGCCGTTCGACCGGGTTCCATGCGTACTCGCCACCATCGGCCAGCTGCGGATGCACCTGCCGCAGGTCGCCGGGGGGTTGCAGCAGTTCACCCTTGTTCTTCAGGCCCGCCGGTCGCCAGCCGGAAAAGCGCAGCGCGCCGGCGACGATGAAACTGCCGAAGATCATCACGGCGATCAGCAGCAGCGCATTGCGGTTGCGCTTGCGTGCATCGGACGGGGCGGGGCTGGGTGTGTTCATGGGCGAAGACGGCGGCGATGGCGCAGGGTAAGCAGGAGGGCGATGACCAGGACGGCGGCCGCCAGTGCGAACCATTGCACGGCATAGCCCAGGTGGCGTTCCGGCGGCAGCGTGTTCGGCAGCACGTCGAGGTCGCGCGCGTGGCCGATCGGCAATGCCGGATCCAAACGCAGCACGCGCGGCGCGATCGCCGGCAGGCCGGCCCGGGCGGCTATTCTCGCCGCATCCAGCCCGATGACCAAATGCTGGCCGTCGGCGGTCGCGCTCTCGGCCCCGGACATCAATCCGCGCGAGGGCGGCGGCAGCAACAGGCCGCGGATCGCGATCCGGCCTTCGGGGGCCGCGCCGACCACCGGCATCTCGCGACCGGCACCCACCGGCAGCCAGCCCATTTCGACGAGGAGCGGCATCGCGCCCTCCGGCTGGAACAGCCGGAACACGCGCACGCCGGGCCGGCCTTCGCGCTGCTGGTTGTCCAGCAACCACGCGGCTTGCGTAAGGAAACGGCCTTCGCCCGCGGCCCAGTCGTAACCGCGGCTGCGCGTGGCGTCTGCGGCCACGCCGAGCGGTCGCGCGGTGCGGTTTGCGATCACCGATGCCACTTCGGCCAGCATCGACTCCTTCTGGTGCATGCGCCGCAGCTGCCAGCTGCCGAGCGCGCAACCGACCGCGACCAGCGCGATCGCCACCATCCAGCCGAACAGCGCCGTCATGGACAGGCGATTCATCGCCGCGCCCCGTTCATGCAATACCAAAGCCCGCTAAAATGCCGGCCATGATGAGTCCCGCACTGAAGACCCTGCTGATCATCGCGTTCCTGATCGCGATCATCTGGAACCTGGGCGCCGGCCTGTACTACATGCTCACGGACAAGGGCGAGTCCAAGCGCACGGTCAACGCGCTCACCAAGCGCATCGCGCTGTCGGTGGCCCTGATCCTGCTGTTGCTGCTGGCGATCAAGATGGGTTGGGTGGTGCCACATGGGGTGGGAAGCAATCCGGGCTGAGTTTCGGGATTCCAGACGGACGAGGCCGGCATTCGCCGGCCTCATGCCATCGGGCTGGATGATGTCGCCGGCTCAGAGCACGTAGACGAACAGGAACAGGCCCAGCCAGACCACATCGACGAAGTGCCAGTACCAAGCCACGGCTTCGAAGCCGAAGTGGTTGTCCGCGGTGAAATGGCCGCGCAGGCAGCGCAGCCAGATGATGATCAGCATCAGCGTGCCCAGCGTCACGTGCAAGCCGTGGAAACCGGTGAGCATGTAGAAGGTCGATCCGTAGATACCCGAGCCCAGCGTCAGGTTGAGGCCGCTCCAGGCATGGATGTATTCCTCGGCCTGGAAGAACAGGAAGACCAGACCGAGCAGGATGGTCAGGCCCAGGAACAGCAGCAGCATGCCGCGCTTGCCATCCTTGAGCGCATGGTGGGCAATCGTGATGGTCACGCCCGAGGTCAGCAGGATCAGCGTGTTGAGCAGCGGCAAGCCCCAGGCACCCACGGTCTGGAACTGTCCGCCGATCGCCGCCGGCCCGTTGCTCGGCCAACCGGTGGAATAGCCCGGCCACAGCAGCGCATTGGTCATCGCGCCGTCGCCAGCGCCGGAGAGCCACGGCAGGGCGAACTGGCGGGCATAGAACAGCGCACCGAAGAACGCGGCGAAGAACATCACCTCGGAGAAGATGAACCAGATCATCCCTTGCCGGAACGAGACATCGACCTTCTTGTTGTAGTAGCCGCGTACCGATTCGGTGATCACGTCGGCGAACCACTTGAAGATGATCGCGGCCAGGAACGCCACTCCGAGGAAGAACACCGGCTTGCCCCAACCGGCATCGTTCAACCATGCGCCAGCGCCGACCATGGTGGTGAACAGCGCCAACGAGGCCCAGATCGGCCATTTGCTTTGCGGCGGGACGTAGTAGATGTCCGGGTTGCGATGCTCGCTTGCGTGCGCTTGTGCCATGGTGGGTCTCTCGGGTCGTTCAGTGCGTCGCGGCGATCTTGTTCGCCTCGGCCGTCAGGGTATCGTTGCGGAAGAAAGCGTACGACAGGGTGAGCGTCTTGACGTCGGCCGGCAATGCGGGGTCGACGATGAAGCGCACCGGCATGTCGCGGGATTCGCCGGCTTCCAGCTTCTGAGCAGTGAAGCAGAAGCACTCGGTCTTGTTGAAGTACTTGGAACCGCGCGCCGGCGCCACCGACGGCACCGCACTGCCGACAATCGTGCGCGGACTGGTGTTCTTCGCGTAGTAGGTGGTCTCGTACTGCTTGCCTGGCTGCACCTGCATGGTCAGCTGGTGCGGCTTGAACTCCCACGGCAGGCCGGAATTCACCCCGCCATCGAACTGCACGGTCACCCAACGCTCCTTGCCTGCCACCGGCACCGAGGCCTGCGCATCGGCCGGCCCTTGCTGCAGGCGGATGCCGAACACTTTCTCGCAGGCGATGCGATAGGCCGGCACCAGCGCGAAGCTGAAAGCGAACGCGCCCAGCGCCACCAGCACCATCTTGCCGAAGCCGCGCTGCTTTCCGTTGGCCGTCTTTTCGCTCATGCGTTGAGCACGCCCGAGAGGATGAAGGCGACGTAGATCCCGATCGCGATGCCCGCGACGATCAGTGCCGTGCGACGCACCGCGCGGCGGCGGGCGCCGTCAGGCTTCATCGGCAAGGGCGCGCGATCAGGATTCACGTACGTTGGTCTTGGGCGCGTTGACCACGCGCGCGTGCTCATCGGAGAAATCCAGCTCCTCCGGATCGCCATGGGCCAGGTCACCGGGGCCGATGACCGGCGGCAGTTCGAAGGTGTGGTGCGGGACCGGCGAGGGCAGTGTCCACTCCAGGCCACGGGCACCTTCCCAGGCGCGCGGCGCGGCCTTCTCGCCGGTCTTCAGCGAGCGCCACAGGATGAAGGCCATCAGGAAGGGCGTTGCGAACATGCCGAACGCACCGATCGAGCTGACCAGGTTCCAGTCGGCGAACACCACGTTGTAATCCGGGATACGGCGCGGCATGCCGGCCAGGCCCAGGAAGTGCTGCGGGAAGAACAGCAGGTTGACGAAGACCATCGTCCACCAGAAATGGAACTTGCCAAGCTTCTCGCTGTACATGCGGCCGGTCCACTTTGGCCACCAGTAGTAGACCGCGGCGATGATCGAGAACAGCGCGCCGGTCACCAGCACGTAATGGAAGTGGGCGACGACGAAGTAGGTGTCGTGGTACTGGAAGTCCGCCGGGACGATCGCCAGCATCAGGCCGGAGAAGCCGCCGATGGTGAACAGGAACACGAAGCCGATCGCCCACAACATCGGCGTTTCAAAGGTCAACGAGCCGCGCCACATCGTGCTGACCCAGTTGAACACCTTCACGCCGGTCGGCACCGAGATCAGCATCGTCGCGAACATGAAGTAGATCTCGCCCCCGAGCGGCATGCCGACGGTGAACATGTGGTGCGCCCACACGATGAACGACAGGAAGGCGATCGCGGCGGTGGCGTACACCATGGCCTGGTAGCCGAACAGCGGCTTGCGGCTGAAGGTCGGCAGGATCTCGCTGACCACGCCGAACGCCGGCAGGATCATGATGTAGACCTCGGGGTGGCCGAAGAACCAGAAGATGTGCTGGTACATCACCGGGTCGCCGCCGCCGGCCGCGTTGAAGAAGCTGGTGCCGAAGAACTTGTCGGTCAGCAACATGGTGACCGCGCCGGCCAGCACCGGCATGACCGCGATCAGCAGGAAGGCGGTGATGAGCCAGGTCCAGCAGAAGATCGGCATCTTCAACAGGTCGACGCCCGGCGCGCGCATGTTGAGCACAGTGGCGATGATGTTGATCGCGCCCATGATCGAGCTGATGCCCATCATGTGGATGGCGAAGATCATGAAGGACACGCTGGCGCCGCCTTGCAGCGACAGCGGCGGGTACATGGTCCAGCCGCCGGCGGGGCCGCCGCCCGGCAGGAACAGCGTCATCAGCAGCAGGCTGAAGGCGAACGGCATGATCCAGAACGACCAGTTGTTCATGCGCGGCATCGCCATGTCCGGCGCACCGATCTGCAGCGGGATCATCCAGTTGGCCAAGCCGACGAAGGCCGGCATCACCCCGCCGAAGATCATCACCAGCGCGTGCATGGTGGTCATCTGGTTGAAGAACTCGGGGCTGACGTGCTGCAGGCCCGGGGTCGCCAGCTCGGTGCGGATGATCACCGACATGAAGGCGCCGATGATGAACATGCAGAACGAGAACACCAGGTACAGCGTGCCGATGTCCTTGTGGTTGGTCGAGAAGAACCAACGCTCCACGAAACTCTGCTTGTGACCGTGGTGGTCGTCGTGATGGTCGGTGGCGGCGGGATGGATGGCGGACATGCGCTGGACCTCGGAATACTTGTGCGATGCGGCGGGCGATCAGCCCGCGGCGGGCGTGGCGACAGGAGCGGCGGGAGCTGCGGCGGTCGCCGGAGCAGCCGCCTCAGCTTCGGTGGCCGCCGGCCCGGGTTCAGCGGCAGGCGCGGGGACGGCCGGTGCCGGCGCGTTCTCGGCCTTGCGCTCGGCCAGCCACTGCTTGTACTCGTCCTTCGGGATCGCGCGGACGACGATCGGCATGAAGCCGTGGTCCTTGCCGCACAGCTCGGCGCACTGACCGCGGTAGACGCCGGGTTTGTCGATCTGGGTCCAGGCCTCGTTGATCAGGCCCGGGATCGCGTCCTGCTTCCAGCCAAGCGCGGGCACCCACCAGGCGTGGATGACGTCGTCTGCGGTGATCACGAAGCGGATCTTGGTATCGGTCGGCAGCACCAGCACGTTGTCGACATCGAGCAGGTAATGCGCGTGGTCGCCCTCGGCGACCGTTTTGCCGCTCTGGCGCAGGTCGTCGCTCTTGCGGTCGAGGCGGCTGGTGAACTCCACGCCCTCGCCCAGGTATTCGTACTTCCACATCCATTGGTAGCCGGTGACCTTGACGGTCATCTCGGCATTGCGGGTGTCGTACATCTTGATGAGGTTCTTGGTGGCCGGGAACGCCAGCACCACCAGGATGACCACCGGGATGACGGTCCAGACGACCTCGGCCGCGGTGTTGTGACTGAACTGGGCCGCCACCGCGCCCTTCGATTTGCGGAAACGGAACATCGCATAGGCCATGGCGCCGAACACGATCACGCCGATCGCCACGCAGACCCAGAGCACCCACATGTGCGCGTCGTAGGCGGCGTGCGAGGTCGGCGTGACGCCGCGCCCCATGTTCAGCTGCCAGCGTTTCGGGTCGGCGGACTGCGCCCATGCCACCATCGGCAGGCATGCCGCCAGCGCCCCGATTGCCATTGCCTTGCCGGCGCGTGCGAGTTGCACCATGTCTGAAGGATCCCGAATGCGTGCGGCGCACGGGGCAACCGCGTTGAACAACCGCCGGCCCTGCGCCGGCTGAATCCCCGGAATGGTAGCGGGCGGGCGGCCCGGGCGGCAAGCCATACCACTCGGGCAGCCGATCTTTCCGGCGCTGCTTGCCTATAATTCCGGGTTCGCAATCGCCCCGTCGAGCCCGCCTTGAGCCCCAGCCTGCTCCAAGAAGTGCCCATCCGCCCGGCATCCGAGCTGCGCGCCGCCATCACCGCCGGCTGGGTGCTGGATGAAACAACCCATGTCCAGGCCCTGCTGGAGCAGGCCCGCCAGCCCGAGGCCGATCGCGCCGCGATCCGCGCCACCGCCGCCGATCTGGTGCGCCGGGTGCGGGCCCGTGCGGGCGATGCCAGCCTGGTCGAGTCCTTCATGCGCCAGTACGACCTGGGCAGCGAGGAAGGCGTGCTGATGATGTGCGTGGCCGAGGCACTGCTGCGCATCCCCGACCAATCCACCGCCGATGCGCTGATTCGCGACAAGCTGGGCGAGGCCAACTGGCGCCGCCACCTGGGGCAGAGCGATTCCCTGCTGGTGAATGCGTCGACCTGGGGCCTGCTCCTGACCGGCAAGCTGGTCAACCTGTCCGACGATACCCAGCGCGATGCCGCCGGCGCCTTCGGCCGACTCATCGGCAAGCTGGGCGAGCCGGTGATCCGCGGCGCGGTGCGCCAGGCGATGAAGATCATGGGCCACCAATTCGTGATGGGCCGCACCATCGACGAAGCACTGGAACGCTCGCGCAAGGGCGAGAACGCCGCCTATCGCTACAGCTTCGACATGCTGGGCGAAGGCGCGCTGACGATGGCCGATGCCAAGCGCTATCTCGAAGCCTATCGACAGGCGATCCACGCGATCGGCTCGCACGCGGGTTCGCATCGTCAAGGCGATGCGGCTGGCCCGTTCGATGACGTGTTCGCCGCGCCGTCGATCTCGGTGAAGCTCTCCGCGCTGCATCCGCGCTACGAGCACGCCAAGCGCGAGCGCGTGCTGGCGGAACTGGGTCCCGGCCTGCTGGAACTCTCGCAACTGGCGAAGAAGTACGGCATCGGCCTGACCATCGACGCCGAGGAAACCGAGCGCCTCGAACTCTCGCTCGACCTCATCTTCGACGTATTGGCAGACGACAGCCTGCGCGGCTGGGACGGCTTCGGCATCGTGGTTCAGGCCTACCAGAAGCGCGCGCCGTTCGTGATCGACTACATCGCGGCGAAGGTGCGCGAACTTGGCCGTCGCATTCCGGTGCGGCTGGTCAAGGGCGCCTACTGGGATGCGGAAGTCAAGCGTGCGCAGATGGATGGACAGCCCGGCTATCCATTGTTCACCCGCAAGCCCAATACCGATGTCAGCTACCAGGCCAATGCGCGCCGGCTGCTCGAGAACATCGATGTCATCTACCCGATGTTCGCCACCCACAACGCGCAGACCATCGCCGCGATCCACCAGATGGCACGCACTGAACTGGGCGGCGGCGCGCGCATCGGTGAGCAAGGACGGAGCGACAGGTTCCGCTACGAATTCCAGAAGCTGCACGGCATGGGCGATGACCTGTACGCCGAAGTGATCCCGCAGGACCGCCTCGACGTGCCCTGCCGCGTGTATGCGCCGGTGGGCTCGCACGAGGACCTGCTGCCCTATCTGGTGCGCCGGCTGCTGGAGAACGGCGCCAATTCCAGCTTCGTCAACCGCATCACCGACGAGGCTATCGCCATCGACGACCTGATCCGCGACCCGGTCGAGGTGGTCGCAGGCTTCGAACAGATTCCCCATCCCCGCATCCCGCTGCCGGTCGCGCTGTACCGCAGCCAGGGCCAAGAACGAGACAATTCCATGGGCATCAATCTCGCCAACGACGACGAGTTGCGCGCGCTCGCGACGCAGATCAACAACGCCGGCAGCGGCAGCTGGGCGGCCGCGCCACTGGTGCCTGGCGCGGACACATCCGGCGAACGCATCGCGGTGACCAACCCCGCCGACCGCCGCGAAACGGTCGGCCACTGGCAGGCGGGCGATGCAGCGACCGTCAGCCGTGCGATCGAAAACGCGCTGGCCGCGCAACCGGGCTGGGATGCGACGCCGGTCCACACGCGTGCGTCGATGCTGCAGAAAGCCGCCGACCTGCTCGAAGCCCGCATCGCGCAGTACATGGCGATGTGCACCAAGGAGGCCGGCAAGACCATGGCAGATGGCGTCGCCGAAGTGCGCGAGGCCGTCGATTTCCTGCGCTATTACGCCGCCGAAGCACGTCGTGCGTTCACGCTTGAGACGCTGCCTTCGCCGACCGGAGAATCCAATACGTTGCAGCTGGCCGGTCGCGGCGTCTTCGTCTGCATCTCGCCGTGGAACTTCCCGCTGGCGATCTTCATCGGCCAGATCGCCGCCGCGCTCGCCGCCGGCAACACGGTGATCGCCAAACCGGCCGAGCAGACCAACCTCATCGGCTTTGCCGCGGTGAAATTGCTGCAGGAAGCCGGCATCCCCGCCGAGGTGCTGCAATTCGTGCCGGGCGATGGCGCGACCGTCGGTGCCGCGTTGACGCAAGATGCACGCGTGGCCGGCGTCTGCTTCACCGGCTCCACCGAGACCGCGCGAGCAATCAACCGCGCCTTGGCCGCGCGCGAAGAGGGAATGATCGCCACGCTGATCGCCGAGACCGGCGGGCAGAACGCGATGATCGCGGACTCGTCGTCGCTGCCCGAACAGGTGGTGAAGGATGCGATCGGTTCGGCCTTCACCTCGGCCGGGCAGCGCTGCTCGGCGGCACGCGTGCTGCTGGTGCAGGACGACATCGCCGACAAGGTGATCCACATGCTGGCCGGCGCGATGGCGGAGCTGAAGGTCGGCAATCCCGGCGAACTTTCGACCGATGTCGGCCCGGTGATCGACAACGTCGCGAAATGCCAGCTCGACGAGCATGCCTCGCGCATGTCGGGCGGCGTGGGCAAGCACATCGCGACCGCCAGCCTGGGCGAAGGCACCGGGCACGGCACCTTCTTCGCGCCGGTGGCGTGGGAGCTGGATTCGATCGACCAGCTCACCCGCGAGAACTTCGGCCCGGCCCTGCACGTGATCCGCTGGAAAGCGGACGAGCTGGACGCGGTCATCGACACCATCAACGCGACCGGCTACGGGCTCACGCTCGGCATCCATTCGCGCATCGACGAGACCGTCGAGCGCATCGTCAATCGCGCCAGGGTCGGCAACATCTACGTCAACCGCAACCAGATCGGCGCGGTGGTGGGCGTGCAGCCGTTCGGCGGCCAGGGCATGAGCGGGACCGGACCCAAGGCCGGTGGCCCGCACTATCTGCCGCGTTTCGCCACGGAGAAGACGGTAACGGTCAACACCACCGCTGCCGGCGGGAATGCGAGCCTGTTGACGCTGGGGGAATGATCGGCGGATGCGCCGGCATCGCGCATCGCACGCCCCGCGGCGTGTTGCAGCCAAAGAAAAACCCCGCACGAAGCGGGGTTTTCTTTTGGAACATACGGCCGATCAGAACTTGTACGAAGCCCCGATCCCGAACACGTTGGCGTGGCCGTTGAAGGTGCCGTTCAGACTGTTGTAGCGGCCTTCGGCGATGTTGACCGGCAGGTTGGTGGTGGAATCATCAATCTCCACGCGGGTGAAGGATGCGTCCACCGACAGCTGCGGGGTGGCCTTCCAGCTCATGCCCACCGAATACAGCCTGCGGTCGTTGTCGGGCAGGCGCGGCGTGCGGTCGACATTGTTGGTCGGCGACTCGTCCATGCCCACGCCGGCACGCAGGGTGAAGGCATCGCTCAGCGCGAAGTCGGCACCGATCGAGTAGAACATCGTGTCCTTCCAGCGGAACTGCTCGCGCGACGGCGGCTGGTAGGGATTGCCGAAGTTGATGGTCACGTTCTGCAGAGAGCTCCAGCCGGTGCGCTGCGCTTCACCGTAAAGGGTGACGCGCTCGCCAACGCCCAGCGATGCGCTCAAGGTATCGACGCTCGGCGTCACCAGGCGGGCGCGCCCTTCGGTGTCGGCAAAGCCACGACCCAGCACCATCAGCTGCTGGCGCTGCGCGGGCGTCAAAGGCAACGCCGGGTTGGCCGCATTCGCCGCAAAGCCGGCCTGCATGCCGGCGAACGACGGCGGGATGGTGAAGTCCGCGTGGCCATCGAACTCATGCTTGATTTCGGAACGATGCGAATAGCCGATCGCGAAGCGCTCGCTCGGGCGGAACTGCATGCCGACGACCCAGCCAAGGCCCTTGTGCTTGCCTTCCACGCTGACGCTGCCGTCCGGGGTGGCGGCCAGAGCCGGATTCACGCCTGCCAACATCACGCCCAGAGGAAGATCCTTGGCCAGGGTGACATCGGCGCTTTCATAGATGAGGCCCACGCCGGCGGAGAAGGCCGGAGTGATCTGGACGGCCGCGGACAGCGTCAGGTCGACGATCGCCAAGCTGGTTTCGGTGGCGTTGTAACGTCCGACCCATCCCTGCTCCCATTCGGTACTGGAGCCGAATGGCGCGGTGACGCTGGCACCCAGGCTCAGTCCTTCCAGCGATCCGGACATCGGCACGATCACACCTAGCGACGGCACGGCCTTCTTGGTGCCGGGGTTGCCACCCAGGCCGCCGCTGATCGGGGTGCCCAGCGCCGTGGTACCGCTTCCGTTGAACTCGGCGGTCAGATCGATGATGCCGACGCCGACCTGCACCAGGGGGCGATCGGTATTGACCATCGCGGCCGGGTTGCCGGAAACCGTTGCGGTGTCATCCTTGGCGACGGCGGTGCCCGAGTAGGCGCGGCCACCGGCCTTGGTGCTGGTCTCGCGCAACTGGAAACCGGACGCGGCGGCATTGCCGATGGCCAGCGCGCCGACGACGGCGACCGCAAGCGCGGACAGGCGGGCGTGGCGGGAAGCTTGCTGCATGAGTTCTCTCCGTAAGCTCGGTTGTGTATAAGTTGGGTGGCCTGCGTGGCCTCATAGGCACGCGCCGGAACTGTCCCGGCATACGGCACCGTCCGCACTATAGCCGGATTAACTTCCCCGTAACATCTCGCACTGCAGCGAATCACCGTATGGTCCGTTGAACCCCGAAGCCACGTGTTCGTCGCCATTCCCTCCCGCCAGAAACCCCGACCGCGGTGGGTGACTCCCCTGCTGGTGGTCGCCCTGTGCGCGGTGTTCCTGTGGACGCAGTCGATGCCGCCCACCGCGCGGCAGGGCCTGTTGCAGGCCTGGGGCACGCTCGGGGCGCTTGGCGGCGACTTCTCCGGGCTGGACGATCCGCATCGCTGGTTACGGCTTTTCACCGCCCTCTTCCTGCACGCGGACTGGTCGCACCTCGTGGGCAACCTGGTCTTCCTGATGATCTTCGGCCTTCCCGCCGAGCGGGTGATGGGGTCGCTGCGTTTCCTTCTGGTGTTCCTGGTCGGAGGCGCGGCAGCCAACCTGGCGGCCGCGCTGTCGATCGCCGGCGACCAGGTGATCATCGGCGCGAGCGGTGCGGTCTCGGCGGTGATCGGCGCCTGGCTGACCCTGTTTCCCAAGGCGCGGCTGGGGGTGGTCATCCCGCTCGGCGTTTTTTTGGAATTCGTGCGCGCGCCGGCGGCCTTGCTGATCGGGCTGTGGATTCTCTTGCAGGTGCTGTTCGCCTACATCGGACCCGCCTATGGTCAGGTCGCCTGGGTGGCGCATGTCGCCGGCTTCGGCATCGGCGGCGTGTTGGCGATGCTCTCGCGCCGCGCTATTGCAAGGCGCATGCGCAAGGCGCGCGGTTACTGACGCCGCGACATCGACACGGCGGCGCCGCGACGGGCCCGCATCGCCGCCCCGCTATAATCGGACGATGTCGAAGAAGCTGTTCCGCCTGCAATTCCAGCACCAGGACAAGGTCTACGTGGTCTACGCCGGGCGGGTGGAATCGAGCGCGATCTGGGGCTTCGTCGAGGTCGGCGAGCTCGACTTCGACATCCGCGAAGGCGTGCTGGTCGATCCGGCCGAGGAGCGCCTGCGAGAGGAATTCGCCGATACCCGCAGCCTGCACCTTCCGATGCACAGCGTGTTGCGAATCGAGGAAGTCGTGCGTCGCGGCAGTGCCGCCATCCATGAAGCCGCCGAGCCGGGCCGGGTGGTCACGCCGTTCCCGATGCCGCGTCGCTGAACCGGTTCACTTCACCGGCGGGGCGGCACCTTCGCGGGTTCAGGCTGCTTCGGCGGCGCGGGTGGGGTGGCAGCGGCCGGCAATTTGGCGCTCGCATCACCGGCCATCCGCTTGAGTTCGACCAGCGCGGAATTCAACGGGGCTTCGCCCGGCAACACGTCGCCGGCGTTCTCGCCAGCCATCGCCTCGCCCTCTTCCTCGCCGCGCAGGTGGCCGCGCAGATCCGCTTCGCTGACCCGCATCGCATCATCGGTCTTGCCTTCGGGCCGCAAAACCAAGTCGGGCGCGATGCCCACGCCCTGGATCGAGCGCCCGCTCGGCGTGTAGTAGCGCGCGGTGGTCAATTTGACCGCATCGCCATTGTCGAGCGGCAACAAGGTCTGCACCGAACCCTTGCCGAAGGTACGGCTGCCGACGATGCGCGCGCGCCTGTGGTCGGCGAGTGCACCGGCCAGCACCTCCGAGGCGCTGGCCGAGCCGGCATCGACCAGCACCACCACCGGCACCCCGTCGACCACATCCCCGCGGGTCGCGCTGAAGCTGGTATCGCCACCCTTGAGTCGCCCGCGCGTGCTGACGATCTGGCCGGCATCGAGCAGGTCGTCGGCGATCTGCACCGCGCCGTTGAGCAAGCCGCCGGGGTTGCTGCGCAGGTCGATCAAGAGGCCCTTCAACTTGCCGCCGGACTGCGACTTGAGCGCCGCCACCGCCTTGCCGAAGTCATCCGCCGTGCCACTCTGGAAGCTGGCGATGCGCACATACCCGT
The DNA here is from genome assembly GCA_023461075.1 of Pseudomonadota bacterium. Taxonomy (GTDB): domain Bacteria; phylum Pseudomonadota; class Gammaproteobacteria; order Xanthomonadales; family Xanthomonadaceae; genus Solilutibacter. The sequence goes on from JAEWNY010000076.1 coordinate 20,959, forward strand.
AGCCGGGTTCGAGCATGCGCTCGCGCACGCTCAGCAGGCGGATGCGCTCGCGGACCAGGGTGACGTCGAACGGCTTGGCGGTGCCTTCGCGCTGCACGGTGACCTTGACCGATGTGCCCGCCGCGCCGCGCAAGGGCGTGGTGCCATCGTCGTTGGAGATCGGCTTGCCGTCGATGGCGGTGATGATGTCGCCGGATTTCAGCCCCGCGCGATCCCCCGGCCCGCCTTCGATCGGCGCGATCACCTTCAGCAGCGGCCCCGGCTGTTGCTGCAGTTCCAGCCCGACGCCGTCGTAGGCGCCGCTGGCATCCTGGTTGAAATCGCGCGCGGCCTCGCGGTCGAAGTAGACGCTGTGCGGGTCGAGGTCGAGCAACAAGCCGCGCAGCGCCGAGTGCATCAGCTTCTCGTCGGCCACCGGTTCGACGTAGGCCTCGCGGATCGCGTTGTACACGCTGACGAAGCGGCGGATCTCGGCCAGCGGCACCTGCTTGCCGACGCTCTCGGCGCCATCGGGATCATCGACTGCGGCGACTTCCGGCGCCTGCGTCGGCGCCGTTGGCGGATCCTGTTCCGCCTGCTGCTGTGCGGATGCCGGCAAGGCCAGCATCAGGGCGACGGCGAGGAAGGTGGGGCGAAGGCGCATCGATCACTCCGGTGTTGAAACGCGTGCGGATGAATGCGTCGATTATGCGCGCGCCCAACTTGAGCGGGCGATGAAGGGCCTCAGCGGCGGAGCCAGACCGAAGGGTTGACCGGCTTGCCTGCGCGGCGCAACTCGAAATACAGCGCAGGCCGGCCCTGCCCGCCGGAATTGCCGACGCTGCCGACGGCATCGCCGCGCGAGACGCGGGCGCCGACATCCTTCATCAACGCATCGTTGTGGGCGTACAGGCTCATGTAACCGTTGCCATGGTCGACGATGCAAAGCAGGCCGTAACCGCTCATCCATTCGGCGAACACCACCTGGCCGTCGGCGACCGCGCGCACCGGCGTGCCGGCCGCCGCGCCGATCAGCAGGCCGGAACTGGCGCTGCCATCGGGCATGGTGCCGCCGAAGCCGGCGAGCAGGCTGCCGGCCAACGGCCAGCCGGCACCGCCGACCGCGACCGGTGCGGCGCTTGCCACCGTGGTGCGCGGACTCGGCGTGCTGCGGCTGCGCGAGGGGGTCGTGACGCGTGAACGCGTGCCAGTGTTGCGCGATGCCGCCGCGTCACGCTTGGCGCGGGCAGCCTCCTCGCGCTTGGCACGGGCTTCGGCGGCACGACGCGCGCGTTCGGCTTTCGCCGCCGCCGCCCGCAACTGCGCCAGCACGCGTTCCAGTGCGCGCGCATCCTGGCCTATGACCTTCTCGCGGCTGGCCTTGTCCTGGTATTGCTTGTCCACTTGTGCCAGCACACTGGCCCGTTGCTCGCGCTGTCTTGCGACATCGGCCAATTCGGATTGCTGGCGCTGCTGCGCGGCGGCCAGCAGGGTCTGCTTCTGACCGATCGCCGTTTCCACCGCCTGCAACTCGGCCAGGCGCGCACTGATGTCGCGGATGCGCGCGGCGCGGTCGCGTTGCAAGGCGGCGTAATAGGCCAGATCTCGATTGCCCTTGGCCACCTGGTCCTGCGAGAGCATCACCTTGAGCGGCGCGTCGGTGCCGGTCATGTAGGAAGCGCGCACCAGCCGCCCCAGCACTTCGCGCTGGCCCACCAGGGACGCGGCCAACTGTTCGCGCTGCTGCTGCAAGGTGCCGAGCGCGGTCTGCTCGCGGCCGATCGCCGCGCGGGTCTCGTTCAACGCGCGGGTACTGCGGCCGACCGCTTCATCCGCATCGCGCACCGCGCGGGTGGCATCGCCGCGCTGGCCTTCCAGCTTGCGCCGCTGGTTGCCGATTTCCTTCAGCTCCTTGCGCAGCTCGCGCAACTTGCGCTCGGTCTCGCCCTGATTCTGCGCGGTCGCCACGCCGGCCAGCAGCGTGCAGCACAGGGCCAATGCAAGGACGCGGGCGAAGGCGCGGCTCATGCCTTGAGCAGGCTCCGTCCGCTCATCTCCGCCGGCTTGTCGATGCCGAGCAGGTCGAGGATGGTGGGTGCGACGTCGCGCAGCGCTCCGCCTTCGCGCAGGTGCGCACCGGTGCGCGTGCCGACATAGACCAGCGGCACCGGGCCGACCGTGTGCGCGGTATGCGGCTGCCCGGTCGTGGCATCGCGCATCATTTCCAGGTTGCCGTGGTCGGCGGTGATGAGGAGCGCGCCGCCGACGGATTCGATTGCATCGCTCACCGCGCCGATCGCCACGTCCACCGCTTCGGCGGCCTTGACCGCAGCCTCGAGCACGCCGGTGTGGCCGACCATGTCGGGGTTGGCGATGTTGCAGACGATGACATCGAAAGCCTGCGCGCGGATCGCATCGACCAGTTTCTCGGTCAGCTCCGGGCAACTCATCTCCGGCTGCAGGTCGTAGGTGGCGACCTTCGGGCTCGCGATCAGCGTGCGCTGCTCGCCTTCGTACAGGTCTTCGCGGCCGCCGCTGAAGAAGAAGGTCACGTGCGCGTACTTCTCGGTCTCGGCGATGCGCAGTTGCGACAGGCCGTGTGCGGCCAGCACCTCGCCCAGCGTGTTCGGCAGCGTGTCCGGCGGGTAGGCGAGCGTGGCCGGCAAGCGCGCGTCGTATTCGGTCAGGCAGACGAAATCGCTCAGCGCGGGGCGATGCGCGGGAAATCCATCGAAGTCCGGCTGCACGAAGGCCGCGGTCAGCTGGCGGGCGCGATCGGCCCGGAAGTTCATGAAGACCACGGCATCGCTATCTTCCATCACCACCGGCGCACCGACCACCGTTGGCTTGACGAATTCGTCGTTCTCGTCGCGCGCGTAGGCGTCCTCCAGCGCGGTGAGCGCAGTGGCCGCATGGAAAGACGATTCGGCCTGGACAATCGCCCGCCATGCGGTCTCGACCCGATCCCAACGCTGGTCGCGGTCCATCGCGTAATAGCGGCCGCCGACCGTGGCGATGCGCGCGTTGCCCGCTTCATCGCACACCGCCTGCAGCGCTTGCAGGCTTGAACGTGCCGAACGCGGCGGGGTGTCGCGGCCATCCAGAAAGGCATGTATGGCGACGCGCGGCACGCCGAGCCGTTGCGCCAGGCGCAGCATCGCGAAGACATGCGTTTCGTGGCTGTGCACGCCACCGGGCGAGATGAGGCCCATCACGTGCAGGGTGCGGCCTTCGGCCTTCACCGCTTCGCAGGCACCGACCAGCGCGGGATTGTCGAAGAAGCTGCCGTCATCGATCGCCGCGTCGATGCGGGTCAGGTCCTGGTAGACGATGCGCCCGGCGCCGAGGTTCATGTGACCGACTTCGGAATTGCCCATCTGCCCGTCCGGAAGGCCCACATGCCGGCCTTCGGTATGGATCAGCCCATGCGGATGCGTGGCCAGCAGGCGATGCCAATTGGGCAGCCGGGCGAGTGCGAGCGCGTTGTCGGCGGGATCTTCGCGATGCCCCCAGCCGTCGAGGATCAGCAGGACGACGGGCTTGGGACGCGATGTGGACTCGGGCATGACTTCCAGACCAGTGACTTATGGCGGATGCCCGCAGTCGGGCGATGTGGAATTGTAGTCCGCGAGCGATGCCGACCTGTTCATCGCGCCTGCAAGGAACCGACCATGACGATGCCCCACTCCCTCAGCTTTGCCGTCGCCGCCGCGCTGCTGCTGGCCGCACCCGCGCATGCACAGGACCAGAGCAAGGTCAGCGACGACATCGACATCGCCGCCCACCAGCAAGCCGGCAACCTGACCACGGTCAGCGGCGACATCGACATCGCCGCCGGTGCAAGCACCGGCCGCCTGAACGCTGTCAGCGGCGACATCGAGCTGGCCGACAAGGTGGTGGCCGGCAACGTGCAGGCGGTGAGCGGCGACATCGATGCCGACGATGACGTGCGCACCGGCGATGTCGAAACGGTCAGTGGCGACATCAAGTTCGGCGCGCGCGCGCAGGCCGGCAGCACGCAGACGGTGAGCGGCGACCTGCGCTTCGGCGCTGGCGGCCGGCTGGCCAGCGCGGAGACCGTCAGTGGCGATGTCTTCATCGATCGCGGCGGCCGCGTCCAGCGTGGCATCCGCACCGTGAGCGGCGCGATCGGCCTGGTCGGCACCGAGGTCGGCGGAGACATCCTCACCTATACCGGCAACGTGACGGTCGGCGTGGCCTCGCACGTGCGCGGCAATCTCATCGTGCGCAAGCCCAACAATGAAGGCGGCATCCAGGTCGTGAGCATCCGGCTCAAGCCGGAACCCCCGCGGATCGTGATCGGGCCCAACGCGCGCGTGGACGGCACCCTGACCTTCGAGCATCCGGTCAAGCTCTACGTGCACCGCAGCGCACGGATCGGCAAGGTCAGCGGCGCGACGCCGGTGATGTTCGACACGCCCACCCCGCCGCGCAACTGAGCCGCGGCATCGCGCTAACATCGGGGTTCCGCCGATTGATGGAATCCCGATGCGCCCTCGTTCCCTGACGCTTGGCCTGCTCGCCCTGGCGACGCTGGCCGCCTGCAAGCCGGTCGCGCAAGCACCGGCCGAACCCGCTGCCGCGCCGCCTGCCGCCGCATCCGCCCCGGCGCACGCCTTCAACGCCGAGATCAACGTCGCCGACTACGCCGAGTTGGTCAAAACGCTTGCTTCCGACGAATTCGAGGGCCGTGGCCCCGGCACCGCCGGCGAGGACAAGACCGTCGGCTACATCAAGGCGCAGTTCGAGCGCATCGGCCTCAAGCCCGGCAACAACGGCGACTGGTTCCAGACCGTGCCGATGGTGGTGACCGAGGCCGATCCGAATACTTCGATGACCATCGATGTCGGTGGCAAGCCGCATGCGCTGAAGTTCGGCACCGACATGGTGGTCGGAACCCGCACCGGCGAGAAGGAAGTGAAGGTCGATGCCAGCGAGCTGGTCTTCGTCGGCTATGGCGTGGATGCGCCGGAGCAGAACTGGAACGATTACGCCGGCGTCGACGTCAAGGGCAAGACGGTGGTGATGTTCGTCAACGATCCGGGCTTCCATTCCAACGATGAAAGCCTGTTCGAAGGCAAGCGCATGACCTACTACGGGCGCTGGACCTACAAGTTCGAGGAAGCCGCGCGCAAGGGCGCGAAGGCCGCGCTGATCATCCACGACGATGCCGGTGCCGCCTACGGCTGGGATGTGGTGAAGAACAGCTGGTCCGGCCCGCAGTACGACCTGAAGGCCAGCGACGATCCCGCGCCGCGCCTGCCGCTGCAGGGCTGGCTGACCGGCGAGCAGGCCAAGGCGGTCTTCGCCGATGCCGGGCTGGACCTGGACACGCTGCGCGCCGATGCCGGCAAGCGCGGCTTCAAGGCAGTGCCGCTCAAGGCGAGCATGTCGGTGGACCTGAAGAGCACGACCAGCGAGAAGAGTTCGCGCAACGTGATCGGCATCCTGCCGGGCAGCGAGCAGCCGGACGAGGCGATCGTCTACATGGCGCACTGGGATCACCTCGGCAAGCACGAGGGGGAGACCGGCGATGCGATCTACAACGGCGCGGTCGACAACGCGACCGGCGTGGCCGGGATCATCGAGATCGCCGGCAAGTTCGCCGCCGGCGAGCCGAAACCGAAGCGTTCGATCATCTTCCTGGCGGTGACGCTGGAAGAATCCGGCCTGCTCGGTTCCAAGTATTACGTGGCGCACCCTGCGGTGCCGATGGACAAGACGGTCGCGGTGATCAACATGGATGCGATGTCGGTGGCCGGTCGCTCACGCAACATCACCGTGGTGGGCCTCGGCAATTCCGAGTTGGAGGAAATCCTGGCGACGGCGGCCAAGACGCAGAACCGCGTGTTGACCGCGGAGGCCGCACCCGAGGGCGGCTATTACTTCCGTTCCGATCATTTCAACTTCGCCAAGGCCGGCGTGCCGGCGCTGTATGCGAAGGGCGGCAACGATCTGCTGGTCGGCGGCACCTCGGCGGGCAATGCGGCGGAAGAGGATTACCGCAAGAACCGCTACCACAAGCCGACCGATCAGTTCGATCCGGCCTGGAAGCTGGATGGCATCATCGAGGACTTGAATGCGCTCTACATCGTCGGCAACACGGTGGCCAACGACGGCAGCTGGCCGAACTGGCTGAAATCCAGCGCCTTCCGCGCCGCGCGCGACGAGATGATGGCGGCGAAGAAGTAATCGCCTCTTCGGATGTCGATGTCGATGGCCCCGATCATTCGGGGCCATTTTTTTCGATGCCGGCAAGCGAGGACCGGCAATGCGCCCCGGCCGTTGAGCGCGACATGGAGCTTGTTCGTCCGCCGGGTCGGAACAAGGGCCCACACCTTCGCCACGCCACTACGTGCATGATGGCGATGCCCCTTCCCCACGGAAATCGCCATGACCCTCGCCTACGCCTGCCTATTGATCGCCGCCCTGCTGCCCTATGTGTGGACGATGGTGGCCAAAGCCGGCGGACAGAAATTCGACAACCGCGATCCGCGGCAGTGGCTGGAGAAACAGGAGAACCCACGCGTGCGCCGCGCCGATGCGGCGCAGAAGAATGCCTTCGAAGCCTTCCCCGCGTTCGCGGCCAGCGTGCTGATGGCGCAACTGGCGGGCGTCGATGCACAACGCATCGGTTGGCTGGCCGCTGCTTTCGTCGTCTTCCGCGTGCTGCACGGCGTGTTCTATGTCGGCAACAAGGCGTCGCTGCGCAGCGTGGTCTGGTTCGGCGGCATCGTCTGCATGATCGCCTTGATGGTGATGGCGGCGATGCAGATTGCCTGAGCACGCCACATCGGCATATGGATCAGCCCGTCTGGCGCGCACCGAACGCCGCCAGCACGGCCTCGACATCTTCCCCGCCCGCGCGTCGCGCGATGCGCGTCGCCGGATCGACGCAGGCACGCCGCAGCAACGCGGGCGGCAGGCTGCCCAGGCCGACGTGCCGATGCTGCATCACCCTCCCATCGACACCGCCTTGCATCGCCGCGATCAATGCGTCGCGATGCGCCGGCGAATACGCCTGCGCGGTCTCGCCAGTGTCCGCGTCGGTGAGCGTGAACATCGGCGCACGTACCCGCCACACCTGCCCGCCTGCGAGGAATTCCGGCAGCCAGCGCGCGAAATACAGCAGCATCAAGGCCTCGATGTGGATGCCGTCGGCATCCGGGTCGAACAGCAGCACGACCCGCTCGAAGCGCAACGGCGCGGGTGATGCCGGCGATGCGTTGCCGCAGGCGTCACCGATGCCAAGCGCTTCGGCCAGTTGTCGGTACAGCAGATTGCCGCGCACCTTGCCTTCCTCCGCACGCCACGCATTGAGCGGCTTGCCCTGCAGCGGCAGCACTGCCTGCATGCGTGCATCGCGCACTGCCAGCAGCGAGCGCGCGGCGGAATCGCCTTCGACCAGGAACAGTTCGCAGCCCGCCCCGTGCTGCGCACTGTCACTGAGCTTGGCTTGGGCTTGCGAGTGGCGACCGGCGTTCATCCGGACATCTGAGCACGCCTGCGATGCACGGCGTGAGACTGCGACGGCGTAGGATCGAGCCTCCGCGTCGAGGAACCGCCATGGCCACCGACCGCATCTTCATCGATTACGTCGCCGAGCAACTCGGCCTGGGCGCGCGCCTCACCCACAAGAAGATGTTCGGCGAATATGCGCTGTACGTGGACGAGAAGGTGGTCGCCTTTGCCTGCGACGACAGCCTCTTCATCAAGCCCAACGAAGCGGTGGCGAAGCTGCATCCCGAGCTGCCGCAGCGCCCGCCGTATCCGGGCGCGAAGGATTATCCGGTCGCCGACGAACTGCTCGATGATGGCGAAGCGTTGCGCCGCATCTTCATCGAAAGCGCGGCGGTGCTGCCGGCAGCAAAGCCCAGGAAGGCCCGCGCGAAACCTGCCGGTCGGTGATGCTGCAAGGCGAGGCCACGGGCAGGCGCCACACGCCACGAATACATCCATGCAGACTCTGCGGCCGCCACTTCGGATTCCCGCCCTTCGCAGCGCTCAGGCGTTCGGATTCGCGCAAGACACGGTCGGGAAAACGTGCATCCTCACCCATGTCGGTGGTTGCGCCTGACCATGGCCTCACCGCGCTGCGTGCCGCACTTCCTTAACCAGCGATCAGCCGCACCCGCGCGAAGTTGCGCTTGCCGACCGCGACCACCCCTTCGAAGCCGGGGGCGAATACGCGGGCGGCATCCTCGAACACCTCGCCATCCACGCGCACCGCACGCTCCTTCAGCTTGCGGCTGCCCTCGGCGTTGCTCGGGGTGATGCCGGCGGCGGTCAGCAACGCGGCGATGCGCAGGCCTTCGGCCGGCACCACCACGTCCTGCAGCGGCAGGTTGGCGATGTCGCCCTCGCCGCGCACCGCCGCATGCCAGCCGGCGACCGCGGTGTCGGCGGCGGCATCGTCGTGGAAACGCGTTGCGAGTTCGCGCGCCAGTCGCAATTTCACGTCGCGGGGGTTGAGCGCGCCGGCCTCGATTTCGTCGCGCAGGCGCTTCGCCTCGTCGATGGAAATGTCGAAGCTGAGCAGGTCGATCCACTTCCACATCAGCTCATCGCCGATCTTCATGGTTTTGGTGACGATGTCGATCGCCGGCTCGTCGATGCCGATGTAGTTGCCGAGCGACTTCGACATTTTCTGCACGCCATCGATGCCTTCGAGGAGCGGCATCGTCAACACGATCTGCGCCTTCTGCCCCGCCCCTTCCTGCAGCGCGCGGCCCATCAACAGGTTGAACTTCTGGTCGGTGCCGCCGAGTTCGACATCGCTCTCCAGCGCCACCGAGTCGTAGCCCTGCGCCAGCGGGTAGAGGAATTCGTGGATCGAGATCGGTTGCTGCGATGCATAGCGCTTGGCGAAGTCGTCGCGCTCGAGCATGCGCGCAACGGTCAACTGGCCGGCCAGCCGCACCATGTCGGCAGCGGTCATCTTGTCGAACCACTCGCTGTTGAAGCGCAGTTCGGTTTTCTCGCGGTCGAGGATCTTGAACACCTGCGTGGCGTAGGTCTCGGCATTGCGCATCACGTCCTCGCGGGTCAGCGGCTTGCGGGTGGCGTTCTTGCCGGTCGGGTCGCCGATCATTCCGGTGAAATCGCCGATCAGGAAGATCACCTGGTGGCCCAGGTCCTGGAACTGGCGCAGCTTGTTGATCAGCACGGTGTGGCCGAGGTGCAGGTCCGGTGCGGTCGGGTCGAAGCCGGCCTTGATCCGCAGGGGACGCGCTTCCTTGAGGCGCGACTCCAGTTCGTCGCGCTTGAGCAGTTCGTCACTGCCGCGGGCGATCAGGTCGAGGGCTTGCTGGAGGGGAGCTTGGGACACGGGAGTTTCCTGAATACGCAGTATTGGCGGTGGCGAATGGTAAATCTTCCGTTAAATTTGACCTTCGCCAAAAAAGCCAACGAGATCAATGGTTTGACGCCGGCTTTTCAGGTCTTTATGGTACCGCGCAGACATCGCCGTCACGTGGCGTGGAGATTGCTGAATGAGCGCTTCCGGCTCGCGCGACATCCGACAAGACAAGTTGCGCGCGACCCGCGCCGAAGCCCTGCAACGCTATGCGTTGCGCATCCCCACTTCACTCAATGGCCGCTGGTCGCGCCGGCAGTGGGCGCATGCCAGCCTGTTCGCCAGCATCCTCGTCCTGCTTGGTGCGCTGGTGCCCGGCCTGGACCAGGCGCTGGCCCTGCCGCAGCATTCGCAGCGTGCATCGTTGGCATTGCCGTTGCCGCAGATCGGGCCGAAGCAGGCCAAGGCCGGACCGACCCGCAAGGGCGACAGTTGGCAGGTGGTCAACGTGCGCGCAGGCGAGACCGCGGGCGCGATCTTCGAACAACTGCAGATTCCGCAATCCGATCTGGCGCGCCTGCTCAAGTATCCCGGTGTCAACATGGAGATGCGCCGGCTGCGTCCGGGTGCCGAGATCGCGTTCGACCTGCCGGCCGGCGGCCCGCTGCGCGGCTTCCGCTACACGCGGCTGGGCGAGAAAGTCGAGCTGGACCTGACCGGCGCGAAGATCACCGAGACCGCAGTGCCGCAGCAGGTCGACGTGCGCACGGTGGTGCTGTCGGGCAAGGTCGGCGATTCGCTGCTCGATTCCGCGCGCAAGGTCGGACTGACCTCGCAGAACCTCAAGGAGTTGACCGACGACATCTTCAAGTACGACGTCGATTTCGATTCCGATCTCGACCAGAACGATCGCTTCAGCGTGGTGGTCGACCAGACCTGGAAGGACGGCAAGCTGGTCGATACCGGCCCGGTGCTGGCCGCCACCATCACCGCCGATGGCAAGCTGTTCTCCGGCTTCCTGTTCGAGCGCGAAGGCAAGCCGGGCTATTACACCGCCGAAGGCCGTTCGCTGGAACGCGCCTTCATCCGCATGCCGATCCCGTATGCGCGGCTCTCGTCGGGCTTCGGTGGCCGTCGTCACCCGGTGCTGGGCAAGTTCCGCATGCACAAGGGCGTCGACTACGCCGCCGGCACCGGCACCCCGATCATGGCCGCCGGCGACGCCGTGGTGAAGTCGGTCGGCTGGCACAACGGCTACGGCAAGGCGGTCGAACTCTCGCACGGCGAAGGCAAGACCACGTTCTACGCGCACATGTCGCGCTTCGCCAGGATCCGCCCCGGCCAGCGCATCGTGCAGGGCACGGTGATCGGCTACGTCGGCAGCACCGGCATGTCGACCGGGCCACACCTGCACTACGAGTTCCGCGTCAACGGCGTGCATCGCAATCCGCTGTCGATGATGCTGCCGCCGCCGGCTCCGCTGTCCGGCAGCCTGCTGGCCGAATTCCGCGGCGAGACCCGGCGCGCGCTGGGCAAGATCCGCGAAGTCGAGAACATCGTCTTCCAGGGCGAGGAAGAGCCGCAGCTGGCCGCCGTGCCGGCCAGACAGGGTGGCCGGCCGATGACGATACCCACGCAACAAGCCGCACGCGGCAAGCGCGGCTGATCGACGTACCCGCATCACCGAAGCCGAAGTAACGCCGGCATGCGAGCCGGCGTTTTCATTTGACCGGATCGCGCGGCACACTGTGGCGATGATCCCCTCGTCCAATCTTTACCTGGGCCTGATGTCCGGCACCAGCGCCGATGGCATCGATGCCGCGATCGTGCGTTTCGAAGGCGGTGCCGACGGCGCGCCGCTGCAGGCCGAAGTGGTCGCAGCGCGCACCCTGCCGTGGGACCCGGACGTGCGTGCAAGGCTGGTCTGGTTGGGCCAGGGCGGCGCGCTCGATTCGCTGGACGAACTCGGCGTACTCGATGCGCAGGTCGGCGAGGCGTTCGCCGAAGCCGCATTGGCGGTGCTGGCCGAAGCTGGCATCGATGCAGGCGAGATCGCCGCGATCGGCTCGCACGGGCAGACCGTGCGCCATCGCCCCTACGAGACGCATCCTTTCTCGCTGCAGATCGGCGATGCCGGGCGCATCGTCGAGCGCAGCGGCATCACCACCGTCGCCGATTTCCGCCGCCGCGACATCGCCGCCGGCGGCCACGGTGCGCCGCTGTTGCCCGCCCTGCATCACGCCCTGCTGCACGATGCCGGTGAGGATCGCGCGGTGCTCAACCTGGGCGGCATCGCCAACCTCACCCTGTTGCCGAAGGCGGGCGACGTGCGTGGCTTCGACACCGGCCCGGCCAATGCATTGATGGACCTGTGGTGCCACGAGCACAGCGGTCGGCCCTATGACGAGGGCGGCGCCTGGGGCGCGACCGGACAGGTTGACGACGCCCTGCTGGAGCGCCTGCTGGCCGATCCCTGGTTCGCCGCGCCGCCGCCGAAAAGCAGTGGCCGCGAGCATTTCCAGCGCGCATGGCTGGCGCCGAAGTTGAAGGGCGACGAATTGGCCGTCGATGTGCAGGCCAGCCTGCGCGAACTCACCGCGCGCACCATCGCCGATGCGCTGCGCGCCACCCAGCGCGACACCCGGCGATTGCTGGTCTGCGGTGGCGGCGTGCACAACCCGGTGTTGATGCAGGCGTTGCGTAACGCGATGCCGGGCATGGTGGTGCAGTCCACCGCGGAACACGGCATCGACCCGGATCACGTCGAGGCGATGGGTTTCGCCTGGTTGGCGCGACAGACGCTGCTGGGCCGCCCCGGCAACTTGGCCTCGGTCACCGGCGCGGCGGGTCCGCGCGTGCTAGGAGCGATCTATCCGGCGTGAGCGGGCTGCGGGCGCGGATCGCCGCGCCGGCCCGGTTCCAAGGCGTGGTTTCGTGATTTTCGTAGCACCCGGCGTGCGGCGTCGGTGCATCGCGCCGCCGATCCCCTCAACCGGAATCGGCTCCGGGCGGCGCCTTGACGCTGCGCGCGGATTCCTCGTCATCGCCCATGTGGATGCGCGGCAGCATCCAGAAGAACAGCAGCACGGCCGGGATCGCGACCAATGTCGTGATCCAGAAGTAGGTGCCGTAGCCGGTCTGCTCGACGATGCCGCCGGACACTGCACTGAGCAGCTTGCCGGGCAGCATCACCAGCGAGGAGAACAGGGCGAATTGCGTGGCCGAGAAGCGCTGGTTGACCAGGGCGGTCAGGAACGCGGAAAGCGTCGTGCCCTGGAAGCCCTGCGACAGATTGTCCACGGAGATCGCGAGCGTGAGCTTGCCGAGGTCGCCGTTCGCGCCCTCCAGCCAGACGAAGATGAGGTTGCTGATCGCGCCCAGCACCACGCCGACCAGCAGCGGCCATCGAACGCCCCAGCGCGCGATGGCGATGCCGGCCAGGAACACCCCGGCAATGCCGATCCACACGCCGTAGACCTTGCTGATCGCGCCGATTTCGGTCTTGGTATAGCCCTGGTCGATGTAGAACGGGGCCATGATGCCGCCGCCGAGCGACTGGTCGGACACCTTGGCCAGCAGGATGAAGGCGAGCAGGCCGACAGCGAGCGTCGGCCCGAAGCGGCGGAAGAAATCGGCGAACGGCTCCACCACGCCTTCGCGCAGTCCTTGGCTCCAGTTCTCGGTCTTGACCCGCAGCACGTCCGGCTCGCGCGCGAAGAACACCGCAGCCACCGGGATCAGCATCACCAGCGCCATCGCCCGATAGACCATCGGCCACGGCAGGTGGTCGGCCAGCACCAGCGCCAGCGCGCCGGTGATGATCAGCGCGATGCGATAGCCGAGCGAATAGGTGGAGAGCAGCGCGCCCTGCTCCTTGCGCGGCGCGATCTCCACGCGATACGCATCCACGCCGATGTCCAGCGTCGCCCCGGCAAACGCCGCCCCCAGCGTCACCCAGACGAACGGCGCGAGGCGATCGGGGGTCAGCTGCGCCATCACCAGCAATGCCGCGATCACCAGCAGCAGCGCGAGCAGGATCCAGCCGCGGCGCAGGCCCAGCCGCCCGAACAGCGGCAAGCGCCAGCGATCGACCAGCGGCGCCCACAGGAACTTCAGCGTGTAGGCCAGGCCGGCGCTGGCGATCAGGGTGATCGACTTCAGGTCGATGTCGTTGTCCTTCAACCAGTACGCCAGGGTGCCGGCGACCAGCAGGAACGGCAGGCCGGAGGCGAAGCCGAAGAAGAACATCGTCCACGCCGCCGGCTGCGTGAACGCCTTCCACACCGAGGGCCTGGCCGGCTTGGCCGGCATTTCGGGTTGCGCTTGCACGTCGCTCATCGGCGTCTCAGAAGGGGTGGTCGTAATCGACCAGGTAGGGCGCGTGGTCGGAGAATTTCGGTTCGGGGAAGATCGTCGCAGCGCGGATCTTCTTCGCCAGTTTCGGCGTCACCAGTTGGTAGTCGATGCGCCATCCGACGTTGTTCGCGCGGGCGGCGCCGCGCTGGCTCCACCAGCTGTATTCGACCGCATCGGGCTTGGCCACGCGGAAGGAATCCTTCCAGCCACTCTTGCGCGGGGCACTCAGGCCATCGTGGTGCTCGTCGTCGATCATCGAAGAGAGCCAACTGCGCTCGTGCGGAAGGCAGCCGGAGTTCTTCTGGTTGCCGGTCCAGTTCTTGATGTCATTGCGGGTGCGCACGATGTTCCAGTCGCCGCACAGCACGTACTCGCGGCCACTGGCCAGCCACTCGTCCAGGATCGGTGCCAACCACTGCATCACGTCTTCCTTGACGCCCTGGCGCAGCTCGCCGGAACTGCCGGAGGGGATGTAGAAACTCACCACCGAGAGATTGCCGAAGCGGGCCTCGATGTAACGGCCCTCTTCATCGAAATCGGCACGTCCCAGCGCGGTGCGGACTTCATCGGGTTCACGGCGGCTGTAGATCGCCACGCCGCTGTAACCCTTCTTGACCGTCGAATCGCGGAAGTACGCGTGGTAGCCCCGCGGCAGGAATTGCTTGTCCAGCGCCGGCGTGCCGCGCAACTGGTGTTCCTGCGCCTTGGTTTCCTGCACGCACATGACATCGACATCCTGCAGGCGAAACCAGTCGAAGAAGCCCTTGCTCGCCGCCGAACGCAGGCCATTGGCGTTGAAACTGAGGATGCGCATGCGCTCTCCGGCGGGGATGTGGGACGATGATAGCAACCGCAGAAACACTCCTTCCGATGCCACCTCCCGTGCTGATCCATGTCGCCCCGGTCACTCCGACCCTGGCCTCCGGCGTGCGCGCGGTGCAGGTCTCGGCCGAGCAGGCCGCGTTCGTCGGCAACACCGCGTTCAACCTGCTCGATGCCCAATCCGACCCGGCGTCTGAGCCGATGGCGATCCTTGCCAACGGTCGGGTAATCGGCTTCTACCGGCTGGATTTCGCCCCGCGTTCGGTGGTCGGCCGCGATCTGGGCACCCCGCACGCGGGCATCCGCGCGTTCTGCCTGGACCGTGCGCAACAAGGCCACGGCTACGGCATGCGCGCGGCCATCGCGATGGCCAACGATCTTGCGCGCCGTCATCGCGACCGGCGCATGCTGGTGCTCGCCGTGCATTGCTGCAACCGGATCGCCATCGCCACCTACCAGCGGGCCGGTTTCCTCCACAATGGCCACTACCTGCCGGGCGGACGCGCCGGCCTGCAGCAGGTGATGCTCCGGTTTCAACCCGCAACCCAGCCCGCCACATGACTGACCATCGCACCCGTTTCCTCGAAGCCGCCCTTGCCGCGGACGCCCTGCGCTTCGGCGAATTCACCCTGAAGTCCGGCCGCGACAGCCCGTACTTCTTCAACGCCGGCCGCTTCGATTCCGGTGCGGCGCTCACCGCGCTGGGACGCGCGTATGCCGATGCGATCAGCGAAAGCCGCATCGGTTTCGATCTGCTATTCGGGCCGGCCTACAAGGGCATTCCGCTGGCCACTGCGGTGGCCTGCGCGATGGCCGCCGACGGCCGCGACATCCCGGTGGCCTTCAACCGCAAGGAGGCGAAGGCGCATGGCGAAGGCGGCAGGCTGATCGGCGCGCCGATGGCCGGCCGCCGCGTGTTGATCGTCGATGACGTGATCACCGCCGGCACCGCGATCCGCGAGGCGCTGGGTTTGATCGCCGACGCCGGGGGACAGGTGGCGGGGATCGTCATTGGCCTGGACCGCCAGGAAGTGGTGCGCGAGGGCGATCCGCGCTCGGCCGCGCAGGCGGTCGGCCAGGAACACGGCATTCCCGTCGTGGCGGTCGCGACGCTCTCGGACCTGCTAGATTTCTCCACCCGGCGGCCGGATCTGGCGGCATGGCGCGATGCGCTGGCCGGTTATCGCCAGCGCTACGGCGCCGCCTGACGGGTCAATACGGGGAAATCGAAATGAAAGCGCTTCAACGCAGTGGCCTTGCCATCGCGCTCCTGGCCACCGCCTCCACCGTCATGGCCCAGAAATCCGAACCACAGAAGAAGCTCTATTGCTGGGATGAAGGCGGCCGCCGCGTGTGTGGTGACGCGCTGCCCGCATCCGCCCTCGACAAGGCGCGCACCGAGGTCAGCAGCCGCAGCGGCTTGGCCGGCAACCGCATCGACCGGGCATTGACCGAGCAGGAGCGCCAGGCACTTGCCGAGCGGCAGGCCGTCGCCGCCGCCGATGCCGAGGTGCTCGCCGCGGAACATCGCCGCGACTTGGCCTTGGCCGAATCCTACGATTCCGAGCAAGCCCTGCGTGATGCCTTCAAGATCCGCTACGAGATCACCGACGAAGGCTTGAAGACCACGCGCATGGGTATCGACAACCAGCGCAGGGTGCTGTTGCAGTTGCTCAACGCCGCCGCCAACGCCGAGCTGAAGGGCGGCAACGTGCCCGCCAAACTGGCCCGGAACGTCCAGACCCAACGCATCGCGGTGGTCGATGCGAGTCGCGCGCACCGGATCCTGGAAGAGGAGCGCTCGGCGCTGGATACGCAACTGGCCGAAGCGATCGCCCGCTATCGCAAGGCCAAGGGCATTGCCTCGCCCGACGAAGCCGCGCCGGCCAGCCCGGCGACACCGTCATCGACGACGGCGCCGGCCGGCTGATCCGCTAGAACGGAATCGACAGCGCCGGATCGAGCGCCACCAGGCGCTCGCGGAATGCCTCCTGGATCCGCGTCAACGCATCCACATCGTCCGCCTCGAAGCGGAGCACCAGGATCGGCGTCGTATTGGACGCACGTACCAGGCCCCAACCGTTCGGCCAGTCGGCGCGCAGGCCGTCGATGGTGGTCGAACGCGCGCCCTCGAAATCACCCTCGGCGGCGAAGCGCGCGACGAAGGCATGCGGATCGGCTACCGGGATCTTCAACTCCGGCGTGCTGGTGCCGTTCGGGATTTCGTCGAACACCGCATCGGCATCCTCGCCGCGCGCGGCGAGGATCTCCAGCAGCCGCGCGGCCGAGTAGATGCCGTCATCGAACCCGTACCAGCGCTCCTTGAAGAAGAAATGGCCGCTCATCTCGCCGGCCAGCTCGGCCTCGGTCTCGCGCATCTTCGCCTTGATCAGCGAATGCCCGGTCTTCCACATCAACGGGCTGCCGCCATGGCGCAGGACGAACGGCATCAACGCGCCGGTGCACTTGACGTCGTAGACGATCACCGCGCCGGGCTGGCGCTCCAGCACGTCGGCGGCGAACAGCATCAGCAGGCGGTCGGGGAAGATGTTCTCTCCCGCCGGGGTGATGACGCCCAGGCGGTCGCCATCGCCATCGAAGGCCAGGCCGATGTCGGCGCCGCTCGCCGCGACCTCGCGCTTGAGGTCCTCGAGGTTGTGCGGCTCGCTCGGATCGGGGTGGTGGTTGGGGAAGGTGCCATCGATCTCGCAGAACAGGGGGATGACCTCGGCACCGATCGCCTCCAGCACGCGCGGCCCGAGCTCACCGGCGGCCCCGTTGCCGGCATCGACCACCACTTTCAACGGACGCGCCAACTGGATGTCGGAGGCGACACGCAGGATGTAGTCCGGCGCCATCTCGCGGCTGTCCAGGTTGCCCGGCGTCGCCGCACGATGCAGGCGAGCGGAGGCGATGCGCTGGTGGAGGTCGGTGATGGCGTCGCCGGACAACGTCTGCCCGCCGACCACGATCTTGAAGCCGTTGTAGTCGGGTGGATTGTGGCTGCCGGTGACCGCCACGCACGAGCCATCCGGGTCCTGCGCGGCAGCGAAATACACCAGCGGCGTGGGTGCGAGGCCGATGTCGAGCACGTCGGCACCGGTGCTGCGCAGGCCCTCGATCAACGCGCCGGCCAATTCCGGCCCGGAAAGCCGGCCGTCACGACCGACCACGATCTTGCTCAGGCCCTTCTCGTGCATCAGTGAGCCGATCGCCTGTCCGATCGCGCGCGCCACCTCGGCGCTCAATGACTGGCCGACGACGCCGCGGATGTCATAGGCGCGGAAGATCCCGGGATCGACCGCAGGGATGTCGGCGGCTTCCACACGGGTGACCAACGCCGCATCGTCGTCGGCCGATACCGACGCTGGCACCCCGCCGTCGGCAAGCGGCACGCTGTCCGGCAGCACCGGCGGCGGAGTCTGCTGCTCGAGTGCCATCGCTTCTTGCATGGTGAGGTCCGCCCCTTCGACGCCGTCGGACTGCCGGCGCGCCCGCAACTTCGGCCAGGCCAACGCCAAGCCCGCACCTGCCAGCAGCAGCACACCGACGACCAGGCTGGCCAGCGCACCCAGGCCGAAAGGACCGGCGGCGACCGGCGGCACCGCAGCCGCGACGCGCAGATCGCTGCCGGCCACCTTGGCGGCCTTGCTTTCGGCGCTGCCCGAAAGGCTGCCGTCGCCCTTCTCCAGCACCACCGCATCGCCCTGGCGCAGGGCCAGATACCCCGCGCCTGCATCGGTTCCGTCGAACGCAGCCTGCAGCGGTTGCAGCGGATACTCCGCAAGCGCGACGCGGCCGCCAGCGATCGGCGCCGCCGCGACGATCGCATTGCCCTTGCTTCCCCGGCCGATGCGCGCTTCCGGCTTGCCGCTGGCGTGAACCGCTTCGACCACCGCCAGTTTGCCGTAGCCGCTCGCGGGCAGGCCAGCATAGGCCGCATCGAGGTCAGCCGGATAGACCACGGTCTGGCGCGCGCCCTGGGCGGCGGCCGCGAACGCGGTCGCCAGCGCGGCCGGATCGGCGCCATTGGCCGCAGCAAGCACCGAAGGATCGCCGGCCGCCTGTGCGACCTTCCGGCGCGCATCGTTCATCGCCTTGGATGCCTGCTGCACCATCCGGTCGCGCTGCGCCAGCAACCCGCTTTCCGAAGCGCCGGCCTGCCATTGGCGGACGCCCGACCACAGCAGCCAGGCCGCCAACAAGCCCAGCAGCAGGGCCAGCAACGAGAGGCTGCGCCCGGCGGAACCCGCACCACCCGACAGCGACAACTTGGGCAGCCTGGTCTTCTTTGCTTCGCTCATCCCGATCCCCGTTGTTCCGTTTCAGCGCACGCCGGTATGGCCGAAACCACCCGAGCCACGGGCACTCGTCTCGAATTCATCCACCACCTGCAGGGTGGCACGCACCACCGGCAACAGCATCAATTGCGCGATGCGATCCCCGGGCTGCATCGTAAAAGCCTCGCGCTCGCGATTCCAGACGCTGATCATCAGCGGACCCTGGTAGTCGGCATCGATCAACCCGGTGCCGTTGCCGAGCACGATGCCGTGCTTGTGGCCCAGTCCCGAGCGCGGCAGGATCACCGCGCACAGGGCCGGGTCTGCGATGTGGATGCTGATGCCCGATGGCACCAGGGCGGCATCACCGGGCGCCAGTTCCAGCGGCGCCTCCAGCGCGGCGCGCAGGTCGAGGCCGGCGCTGGCCTCGGTCGCGTAAGCCGGCAACGGCCATTCGCCGCCGAAACGCGCATCCAGCACCTTCAGTTGCAGCACGTGGTGCATCAGGGCAGTTCCTTGTCGATGAGGTCGAGCAGCGCCGCGGCCACCGCGCGCTTGGGGGCCGGACCGATCGCCGCCTCGCCATTCGCCCAGAACACCTGCAGCGTGTTGTCGTCGGATTCGAAACCGCTGCCGGTGATGCCGACGCGGTTGGCGCAGATCATGTCGATGCGTTTGGCGTCCAGCTTGCCGCGTGCGTAATGCTCGATGTCGTGGGTTTCCGCCGCGAAACCGACCACGCGCCGCGGCCTGTCGGCATGCACGGCGACATCGGCCAGGATGTCGCGGGTGCGGGTGAGTTCGAGCGTCAGCGTGTCGCTGCCCGGCGTCTTCTTGAGCTTCGCGTCCGAGTAGGTTTGCGGGGTGAAGTCCGCCACCGCCGCCGCACCGATGTAGATCGATGCCGGCAAGGCCTGCATCACCGCCGCGTGCATGTCGGCGGCGCTGCGGACATCGATGCGCTCGACGCCCGCGGGCGTCGGCAGGTGCACGGGGCCGGCGACCAGCACGACCTCAGCGTCGCGGGAGGCCGCTGCCTCGGCAATCGCGAAACCCATCTTGCCGCTCGAGCGGTTGCCGATGAAACGCGCCGGATCGATGTCCTCGTAGGTCGGCCCCGCGCTGACGATGATCCGCACACCCGCCAGGCTCATGCGGCCAGCCCGGAAAGCGCTTCGATGATTTCCGCGGGCTCGGCCATGCGGCCGGGGCCGCTTTCGCCGCAGGCCTGCGCGCCGACGCCGGGACCGACGAAGGTCACTCCACGCGAGCGCAGCAACTCGACATTGGCCTGCGTGGCCGGATGCAGCCACATCCGATGGTTCATGGCTGGCGCTGCGAGGATCGGCGAGGTGGTGGCCAGGCAAAGCGTCGAGACCAGGTCGTCGGCCAAGCCATGCGCCAGGCGAGCCAACGTGTTGGCAGTCGCCGGCGCGATGACGATGGCGTCCGGCCAGCGCGCCAGTTCGATATGGCCCATCGCCGCCTCGGCCTCCTCGTCCCACAGGCTGCTTCGCACCGGGTGCCCGGACACCGCCTGGAACGTGGTTGCACCGACGAAACGCAGGGCGTTGTCGGTCATCGCCACCTGCACTTCGCGGCCGGAATCGCGCAGACGGCGCACCAGCTCGACCGCCTTGTACGCGGCGACGCCAGCGCAGACGCAGAGCAGGACGCGCTCGAGGCGGGGCGCATTCACGGTCAGGAAATTCCTACATCCAAGCTGGCCGAAAGCTTACCCGATGCCGGTGTTCGCCCGATGTCGACTGTCACGGCGGCGATGCAGTCTGGCGTTGTCGTGAAGCCAAGGCAGCACCGCCCCATGCACATCCGAGACTGGCCCCGCGCCGAACGCCCGCGCGAAAAACTGCTCAAGCAGGGCGCGATCACCCTGTCCGATGCGGAATTGCTGGCGCTGTTCCTGGGCTCGGGATTGCGGGGGCAGGACGCGGTGATGACCGCGCGCATGCTGCTGGCGCACCACGGTCCGCTCCGCAGCCTGCTGGAGATGACGCCCAAGGAGCTGTCCAGGCTGAAAGGCATCGGCCCCGCGCGGGCCTGCAAGCTCTCGGCGGCGCTCGAGCTGTGCAACCGCTTCATGGCTGCCGGGCTGGAACGCGGCGACGCCTTGGCCGATCCCTCCGCCGCCGGGCGTTACTTCGGCCAACGCCTGCGCAGCCGGGTCAGCGAGGTCTTCGCGGCGCTGTTCCTCGACAGCCGCCATCGCGCGCTCGCCTTCGAGGAACTGTTCACCGGCACGATTGACGGGACCGAGGTACACCCGCGTGAAGTGGTGCGCCGCGCCCTGGCGCACAACGCGGCGGCGGTGATCGTCGGCCACAACCATCCCAGCGGCAACCGCGAACCCAGCGCCGCCGATCGCGCGGTGACCCACAGCCTCAAGCACGCATTGGGATTGGTCGATGTACGCCTGCTCGACCATTTCGTGATCGCAGACGGCCCGCCGGTCTCGCTGGCCGCACGCGGCTGGCTGTAGCCATCATCTCCGGCGGCTCGGCGGGCAACGTCTCCCCAGCGTCCCGCCGGGCCGCGTTTTCCCAGCGTCCGCGGCCTTCGCCCGCTAAACTGGTCGACCGCAAGCCGCCCCGCGCCATCCTTCGTGAAAGCCCAACTCAAGTCCCTGGTCGACCAGGGCATCGCCGTCCTCCGTGCCGACGGCACCCTCGCCGTCGATGCCGCGACGCCCGATTTCGTCATCGAGCGGCCGCGCGATGCCAGCCACGGCGACTTCTCCACCAATGCCGCGATGACCCTCGCCAAGGCCGCGCGCAGCAATCCGCGTGCAGTGGCGCAGGCGTTGGTGGCCGCGCTGCCGGCCGATGCCTCCATCGCCAAGGTCGAGATCGCCGGGCCGGGCTTCATCAACTTCCACTTGGCGCCGGCCGCATGGCGCGCGGTAGTGCGCGATGTGCATGCACAAGGCGATGCCTACGGCCGCAATGCCTCCGGCGGCGGCCAGACCGTCGGCGTCGAATACGTATCGGCCAACCCGACCGGCCCGCTGCACGGCGGCCACGGCCGCGCGGCGGCGATCGGCGATTCGATCGCGCGCCTGCTCGCGGCCAACGGCTGGAAGGTGGTGCGCGAGTTCTACTACAACGATGCCGGCGTGCAGATCGAGAACCTGGCGAAGTCAGTCAAGGCGCGCATCGATGGTCTGAAACCCGGTGATGACGCATGGCCGGAAGCCGCCTACAACGGCGACTACATCGCCGATGTCGCCGATGCCTACCTGCGTGGCGACACGGTCGAGGTGGATGGCGAAACCGTCATCGGCGCGAAGGACGGCAATGACATCGATGCCATCCGCCGCTTCGCCGTGGCTTGGCTGCGCCGCGAGCAGAATGCCGACCTCGATGCCTACGCCGTCGCCTTCGACAACTGGTTCCTCGAGTCATCGCTGTATGCCGACGGCAGGGTCGAAGAGACCGTGGCCGAGCTGGTCAGGCACGGCCACACCTACGAGGAGGGCGGTGCGCTGTGGCTGCGCAGCACCGATTTCGGTGACGACAAGGACCGGGTGATGCGCAAGTCCGACGGCAGCTATACCTACTTCCTGCCGGATGTCGCCTACCACCGCAACAAGTGGCAGCGCGGCTGGCAACGCGCGATCACCGAGCTCGGCGCCGACCACCACGGTTCGCTGGCGCGCGTGCGTGCCGGCCTGCAGGCGTTGGATGCCGGCATCCCCCCGGGTTATCCGGATTACGTGCTGCACCAGATGGTGACGGTGATGCGTGGCGGCGAGGAAGTGAAGCTGTCCAAGCGCGCCGGTAGCTACGTCACCCTGCGTGACCTCATCGAGGAGACCGGCAAGGACGCGGTGCGCTGGTTCCTGATCGCGCGCAAGCCGGATTCCCAGCTCACTTTCGACATCGACCTGGCCCGTTCGCAGTCCAACGACAACCCGGTCTATTACGTGCAGTACGCGCATGCGCGGGTGCACAGCCTGCTGCGCCAGGCCGCGGAGAAGGGCTTCGCGGTCGACCTCGACAACGGGCTGGCCAAGCTGGACACGGTGGACGATGCCCCCAGCCAGTCGCTGATGGTGGAACTTTCGCGCTACCCGGAAGTGGTGGAGGCCGCGGCAGTCACGCTGGAGCCACATGCGATCGCGCAGTATCTGCGGGAACTCGCGACCGCCTTCCACACCAGCTATCACGCCCAACCGGTACTGGTGGCCGAGCGCGACGAACGCGATGCCCGCCTTGCGCTGGCCACCGCCACCGCGCAGGTGTTGCGCAACGGATTGGATTTACTGGGCGTTTCCGCGCCCGAGAAGATGTAAGCAGGAGCTCAGGTTCGATGGCAGCACGACGCGGTAGAACACAGGCCCGCCGCAGCGGCGGTGGCAGCAACGGCTTGCCCGGATGGGCATGGCTGGTCATCGGCGTGCTGGCCACGCTGTTGGTGATCGTGATGGCGCCGAAATTCCTGAACAAGGAAGGCGGAGGCGGCTTCTTCCGCACCGGCGCGCCGCATGCCGACCCGGATGCGCAACCGCGCGGCAGCGGTGAGACCGATGGCGCGTTCGAGCCGGTCGCCGCCGAGCCCAGGGCCACCCCTGCCAAGCCGGCCGACAACGCCGGCAAGGGTGGCGACTTCGATTTCTACGAGCTGTTGCCGGGCGAAGAGGTCGCGATGACCGACGCGCAGATCGCCGCGATCGCGCGCGAGGAAGCCCGCCGCAGGGATGCCGATGCCGCCGCGGCGGCGCGTGCAGCCGCAGCCGCCACCGCGCCCACCGATCCTGCCCTGCAGGCCGCCGATGCCCAGGCGCGTGCTGCGGCAGCAGCTGCCGGCCTGCCGCAACCCTTGCCGGAAGCCTCGCGCACGCCTGCGCCGACTGCCACCACGCCTGCACCGCGCCAGCAGGTGGCCAGCGCCACGCCCGCGCCGAAACCGGCCAGCCAGCCGACGGAACCCGCTTTCGCCACCAGTAAACCGCCGACCGCGACCACGCCGTACATCCTGCAGGCCGGCGCCTTCCAGGCCAGCGGCGATGCCGAAGCGGTGAAAGCCAAGATCGCCCTGCTCGGCCTCAACGCGCGGGTGGAATCAGCCAATATCAACGGCAAGACCATGTATCGGGTGCGCATGGGGCCCTACGGCACCGCTTCGGAACTGGCCGAAGCCAAGGCCAAGCTCGGCAACGGCGGCCTGCCGGCGGTGGCGATCAAGGCCAAGTAGACCTTCGCTGTCGATCACGAAAAACGTCCGGCTTGCCGGGCGTTTTTCGTCTCAAATTCGGCTGCGATGCGGGTCGACGACGACATGCGGTCGTTGCGATGGATACACACCGCCTGCATCGCGGGGGCATTGCGCCTCGAGCCAGTCGCACAGCACCCCGAACACTTCCCCGCGATCGGGTTCGCGCTCGTTGAACAGCTCGTGGTACAGGCCGGCAAATTCGCGGGCCTGGACCACGCCGGGCGACGCGGCAGCCGCGAAACGCCGGCTGCCCTCGGCATCGACCAGATGGTCATCCCCGGCGAACAGCAGCAGGGTCGGCACCTGCCAATCACGCGCGGCCTCCATCGTCGGTGGTCCGCTGGTGGCGATGAAATGGGCGAGGCGGCCGCTGATGCGGTCATGCACCTGCGGGTCGGATCGATAGGCGACCACTTCAGCCGCGTCATGCGAGATGCGCGAGGTATCGAGCCCGTTGGCGATGGTGAAACCGGGTGCGATGTGCGCCAGCAGCGCCGCGAGCCAGCGTTGATCCCGTCGCATCCCGGAAGCCAGTGCGGGCGACGACAACACCAGCGCATCGGGCGTGACCCTTCTAAGAGCAACCGCACGTGCGGCGACCAGTCCACCCAGGCTGTGGCCGAGCAGGAGCAACCGCTCGCCTTTCTCCATGCCGGTGCGCGTCGACGCGGCGACTTCGGCAAGGTCATCAAGCAGCCGCGTCGGTCGATCAAGCGTGCCGCGCTTGCCGGGCGAGCGGCCATGCCCGTACTGGTCGTGGCCGCGCACCTCGAAACCGTGCGCGGAGAACCACGCGGCGACATGCGCGTAGCGGCCGACGTGCTCGCCCAGTCCGTGGACCAGCAGCACGATGCCGCGACGCCGACCTTGCGCAGGCCATCGCCGTTGCAGCACAACCCGGCCATCGGCCAGCGACAGCGGGTTCAAGACCTCCCAGGGCGTTGGATTCATCATCCGGCGCTGGCTTCGCAGCCATTGCGACGCGTTTGCGCCACACTGGCGGTCTGGGAAGGAGGACGCATCATGGCCATCGAATCGGCGCTGATCAAACCGGTGGTGGACGCGATCATGGCATTGCTGCGCCGTGGCGAGAACGTGCAGCTGCACCGCAATGCCGAGAAGGCGGTGCGCGAGGCGATCCGCGAATTGCTGCTGGCCACGCCGGACGAGAACAAGGCCGCCGCGCGCATCGCGATCGCCAAGGCCGCCGGCCTGCTGTCGGAGGACGTGGTGCTGGCCGAGGAGATGCTGCAGAAGCATCGCGCGACCAAGGCCGCGACGCGCACGCGCTCCGGAAGCTCGCGCGCGCGAAAAAAACCCGCGGCCAACGAAGCATCGACTTCGACATCGCCGCCCGGCAGGGCCAAACCGGCCGGCAAGGCCGCAGCGAAACCCGAAAAGAAACCCGCCGGCAAGACCGGCCCTGCACGCAAGACCAAGCCCTGATCTTTGGCGAACAGGCAGCGACTTCCGGCACGGCACAATGGTCACCCGTTTCCGCACGACATCGCCATGACTTCCAAGACCGCCTTCGTCACCGGGGCCAGCTCCGGCTTCGGCCGCGCCATCGCCCGCAAGCTGCTTGGCGATGGCTGGCGCGTGACCGTCACCGGCCGTCGCCGCGATCGACTTGAAGCCCTGCAGCACGAATTCGGCGATGCCGTCTCGATCGCCTGCTTCGACGTGCGCGACGCCGCTGCGATCACTTCCGCGATCGATGCGCTGCCACCCGCTTTCCAGCGCATCGACCTGCTGGTCAACAACGCCGGCCTGGCGCTAGGCACAGCGCCTGCGCAAAACGCGGACCTGGCGCAATGGCGGCAGATGATCGACACCAATATCACCGGGCTGGTCACGTTGACGCACGCGCTGCTGCCGCGGCTGATCGAGTCGAAGGCGCTGATCGTCAACATCAGCTCGATCGCGGCGACCTATCCGTACACCGGCGGCAATGTCTACGGCGGCACCAAGGCCTTCGTCAGCCAGTTCTCGCTGGGCCTGCGCAGCGACCTGCACGGCAGCGGCGTGCGGGTGACCAGCATCGAGCCGGGGATGGCGGAAACCGAGTTCGCCCTGGTGCGTACCGGCGGCGACCAATCCGCCAGCGACGCACTCTACGCAGGCGCCGCGCCGATCCGCGCCGAAGATATCGCCGAACAGGTCGTTTGGCTGGCCAGCCTGCCGCCGCATCTCAACGTCAACCGCATCGAGACGATGCCGGTGAGCCAGAGCTTCGCCGGCTTCCATGTGTCTCGCCATGCAGGTCCGGAGGCCACGCTATGAACACGCAATCGCCCCTTGTATTCGCCGCCGTCATCGCGGTGTCGATCGGCGCGATGCTGCCGCTGCAGGGCCTGATCAATGCACGGCTCGGGCAACAGGTCGGCGGCGCGGTGCAGGCGGCCTTCGTGTCGTTCCTGGTCGGCACGCTGGCACTGGGCGCATGGCTGCTGGCGACGCGGCAGGGCGTGCACCCGGCAGCCGCCCTTCGCGCGCCGGCGTGGATCTGGATCGGCGGACTGATCGGCGCGGTCTACGTGGCCTGCTTCACCCTGCTGGTGCCGCGCCTCGGCGCGGCGTCGATCATTTGCCTGGCCATCCTCGGTCAGGTGGTGGCCTCGCTGCTGCTGGATCATTACGGCGTGCTGCAGGCGCCACGCGCCGTCGATCTGTGGCGCACGCTCGGCGCACTGCTGGTGTTGGCCGGCACGCTGCTGGTGGTCGCGCCGTGGCAATCCCGCGATGCCGCCGCAAAAGCGACATCGCAAGATCACTCGATCGGCGAATCGTCCAGATAGGTGTAGCCGGTCAGCCCGTTCTCCAGCGCCTCATTGAAGCGTTCGGCCTCGGATTTGCTGAGGTCCGCGGCACCCACGCGCGCGCGATAGGCGCGACGCAAATCATCGAGTTTGTAGCCGACGTAATCGAGCATCACGTCGGTGGTGTCGCCACGACGCTGCTGCACGATGCGGCAGTCCTCGCCATCTACCTTGACCTCGATGGCATCGGTGTCGCCGAACAGGTTGTGGATGTCGCCGAGGATCTCCTGGTACGCGCCGACCAGGAAGAACCCGAGCCTATAGCTCTCGCCCTTGCGCAACTCGTGCAGCGGCAGCGAGGTGTCGAGGTCCTCGTTCTCCACGTAGATATCGATCTTGCCGTCGGAATCGCAGGTGAGATCCGCGATGATGCCGCGTCGGGTCGGTTCTTCATCAAGCCGCTCGATCGGCACGATCGGGAACACCTGGTCGATCGCCCACACGTCCGGCATCGATTCGAACACGCTGAAGTTGACGAAATACTTGTCGACCAGGCGCTCGTTCAACTCGTCCAGCAGGTCGCGGTGGCTCTTCTCGTCATAGGTCAGGCGCGCCTTGACCGCATGCGCGATCGCGTAGAACAGGTCGTCGATGCGCGCGCGCTGCACCAGGTCGATCTGACCGAGCGAATACAACGCCAGGCCTTCGGAATGCGCCTGCACGGCCTCGTGGTAGATCTCCACCGCCGGGCGCCCGGCCATCTCGTCGTGCAATTCGCGCAGTTGGCGCACCGGGTTGGATTCATCGTCGTTCTGCGGCGGCACGCGGCCTTCCGGCGCCTGCTCGACTTCACTGACGTTGGCCACCAGCACCGCGTGGTGCGCGGTCATCGCCCGTCCGCATTCGGTGACGATGCGCGGCTGCGACAGATCGTTCTGCGCGCAGGCCTCGGCCAGCGGCTGCACGATGCTGGAGGCGTAATGCGCGATGTTGTAGTTGACCGAGTTGTACGAACGCGAACGCGTGCCTTCGTAATCAATACCGAGGCCGCCGCCTACATCGACATGGCTGATGTCCGCGCCCAGCTTCGACAGCTCGACGAAGTAGCGGGTCGCCTCGCGCATGCCGTTGGCGATGTCGCGCACGTTCGAGATCTGACTGCCCATGTGGAAATGCAGCAGCTTCAGGCAATGGCCCATGCCGGCATCGCGCAGGTGCTTCCACAGGTCCAGCACCTGGCGCGGGTTGAGGCCGAACTTGGCCTTGTCGCCGCCCGAGTTCTGCCATTTGCCGGCGCCGAGCGACGCCAGCCGCATGCGCACGCCGATGCCGGGTTCGACGCCGAGCGCGGCCGCCTCCTCCAGCACGATGCGCAGCTCGGAAGGCTTCTCGATCACGATGAAAGTCTCGAGTCCCAGCTTGCGGCCGATCAAGGCAAGACGGATGTATTCGCGGTCCTTGTAACCGTTGCAGACGACAAGGCCGCCGTTGCGCGAAAGCGCGAGCACCGCCATCAACTCCGGCTTGCTGCCGGCCTCCAGGCCGAAGCCTTCGCCATGGTGCGAGGCCAGCACACCGGCCACGCCCGCGTGCTGGTTGACCTTGATCGGATACACGGCCGTGTAGCCGCCGGTGTATTCCCAGTCCTTTTCAGCCTGCGCGAACGCCGACTGCAGCTTGCCGAGGCGATCGCCGAGGATGTCGGGGAAGCGCACCAGCATCGGCAGCTTGGCGCCGCCCGCCAGCGCGCGATCGACCGCCTCGCCCAGCGCGATGCGCGGCCCGGACTTGCCTTTGGGCGCAACCACGACCCGGCCATCGTCACCGACATCGAAATAGCCATCCGCCCAATGCGGGATGGAATAGGTCTTTCGGGCGAGGTCGAGGGACCAGGTCATGCGGCCGGCTCAGGCGTTGAACAGGCCCGCCATTCTACGGGCGTCGATGACATCGCGGACTCAACCCCCGCGGTCAACCTTTCGGACCGCCCATCACCGGCAGCACGATGCCGTTGACGTAGGAGGACATCACCGGCGAGGCCAGGAACACGAACGCGGGCGAGAGTTCCTCCGGCTGCGCGGGCCGGCCCATTGCGCTGTCCTTGCCGAACTCGGCGACTTCCTCCGCCGGCTTGTCGGCTGGATTGAACGGCGTCCACACCGGGCCGGGCGCGACCGCATTGACGCGGATGCCGCGATCGAGCAGGTTGGCCGCCAACGCCTTGGTGAACGCATGCACCGCGCCCTTGCTGGTGGAGTAGTCGATGAGCTGCGGGCTGCCGAACAGGCCTGTGACCGAGCCGCAGTTGATGATCGATGCGCCTTCCTTCAGGTGCGGCAGCGCGGCGCGCGCCATGTGCAGGTAGCCGGCCACGTTGGTCTGCAGCGTTTCCTGCAGATGCGCGTCGCTGATCTGCTCGAGCGTATCGGCGTGTTGCTGGAAGGCTGCGTTGTTGACCAGCACGTCCAGCCCGCCGAACTTGCGCACCACGCGCGCCACCGCCTTGTTGCAGAACGCCGGATCGCGCACGTCGCCCGGCACCAGCATCGCGCTGCGTCCTTCCTTCTCCACCCAGCGCGCGGTTTCCTTCGCGTCCTTGTGTTCGTTGAGGTAGAAGATCGCCACATCCGCGCCTTCCCGGGCGAACAGCACCGCGACCGCGCGACCGATGCCCGAATCCGCACCCGTGACGATCGCCGTCATGCCCTTCAACTTGCCGCTGCCCTTGTAGCCGGGCGCCTCGAAACGCGGCGCGAGCTCCAGATCGGCCTCGATGCCCGGCTTGGCCACATGCTGCGCCGGCACTTTCGTCGGCTGCCTGCGCGCGCCAGCCTGCACCGGTTTCTTGTCTTCGTCCTTTTTCGATGCAGGCTTGCGGGCGTCACGCGCGTCGATCGGCTTCTGGATCGCCCGCTGGCGCCGCGCAGTGGCGTCGGCCTTGCGGGTGGAGAGGTTGGAGGGAGTCTTGCCGGGGGTTTTTCGCGTGGCCATGGCGATCACCGTATTGGGGGAAACTGCATCCTGCCCTCGATGTTGTCGAGCGCATGCGAAATCACGCGCGCTTTGCAACCTGCGGCGGCGCAATCGCTACAATCCGCGCCTGTCCACGCACCGGAAAACATCACGATGTCCCAGCAGGAATGGCATTACGAGACGTTCGAACCGACCGGCTCGGCGATCGGTTTCCGCATCACCCGCAAACTCGACGAGGTGCAGTCGCCGTTCCAGAAGATCGAGATCTTCGAATCGACCGACTGGGGCAACCTGATGCTGATCGATGGCGCGATGATGCTGACCACGCGCGACAACTTCTTCTACCACGAGATGATCAGCCACCCGACGCTGTTCACCCACGCCGCGCCGAAGCGCGTGGTGATCATTGGCGGGGGCGACTGCGGCACCCTGCGCGAAGTGCTGAAGCACGAGGGCGTCGAGAAAGTCACCCAATGCGACATCGATGAACAAGTCACCCGCATGGCGGAGAAGCATTTCCCCGAACTCTGCGAATCCAATGGCGACGCGCGCGCCGAGATCCTGTTCGATGACGGTCTGGCCTACATCAAGAACCTCGATGCGAACTCGGTCGACGTCATCATCGTCGACTCCACCGATCCGATCGGCCCGGCCGCCGGGCTGTTCAACGCGGCGTTCTTCGCCGATTGCCACAAGGCGTTGAAGGACGACGGCATCCTGGTGCAGCAGAGCGAATCACCGCTGGCCCTGCTCGATCTCATCAAGGAATTGCGCGGCGAGATGGGCAAGGCCGGCTTCAACTCGTTCCAGACGCTGCCGTTCCCGCAGCCCTGCTACCCGACCGGCTGGTGGAGCGTGACGATGGCCAAGAAACAGGCCAACGCCGATTTCGGCTTCCGCGAAGCGGATGCCCGCGGCAAGAGTTTCGACACGCTGTACTACACCGCCGATGCGCATGTCGGCGCCAGCCACCTGCCGCCGTTCGTGGCGAAAGCGCTGGCCGAGTAAGCGATGGGATGCCGATACGCCTAGAGCGCGTCGGCATCCAGCTCGCCGGTGCGGATGCGAACCGCGCGCTCCAGGTCCCAGACGAAGATCTTGCCGTCGCCGATCTTTCCGGTGCCGGCCGATTGCAGGATCGCCTCGACCACCCGATCGACCTGGTCGTTGGTGGCCGCGACTTCAAGCTTGAGCTTGGGCAGGAAATCGACGACGTATTCGGCGCCGCGATACAACTCGGTGTGGCCCTTCTGCCGACCGAAGCCCTTGACCTCGGTGACGGTGATGCCGGTGACGCCGGCCTCGGCCAGCGCCTCGCGCACGTCGTCCAGCTTGAACGGCTTGATGATCGCCATCACCATTTTCATCGCGATGTCCCCGGTTTCGATGTCGCAACTCTAATCCATCTACCGTCGCCCTTGACGCGACGCTGCTAGGATTTCACCCACCCCACGACACGGGCAGCGCCGATGTCGCATGCACATGCGCCGCGACACATTGGCATCACGCCCACCGCGCAGGAGCGCAACGCCATGATCGACCTCGCCCAACTCGATGATCTCGCCCGCCGCCTCGGTGGCCTGCTGCCGCCCTCGTTGCGCGAAGGCCGCGAGGAGCTGCAGGAGAACTTCAAGTCGGTGCTGCAGGCGGGACTGGCGCGGCTCGACCTGGTGACGCGCGAGGAGTTCGAGGTCCAGCGCGCGGTCCTGCTGAAGACCCGTGAGAAGCTGGAATCGCTCGAACGCAGCGTCTGCGAACTCGAAGCCGCGCGCAGCGCCGACACCGCGCCGCGCCACTGACCCCCACGCAGCAGCAAGCGAGGCGCAGGACGCGCGTCGCGAGGATAGGGCCATGGGATTGGCACGGGTATTGAGCCGCGCGCGCGTCGGCGTCGAGGCACCGCAGGTCACCGTCGAGGTGCATGTCGGCGGCGGCCTGCCGGCGCTGTCGATCGTGGGTCTCGCCGATACCGCAGTGCGCGAGGCGCGCGACCGCGTACGGGCCGCGCTGGTCTGCGCGCAGCTGGAGTTCCCCGCCGGGCGCATCACCATCAACCTGGCGCCGGCCGACTTGCGCAAGGATGGCGGCGGTTTCGACTTGCCGATCGCGCTGGGCATCCTCGTCGCCAGCGGGCAACTGCCGCAGCAATCGCTGGAAGACACCGAATTCATCGGCGAACTCGGCTTGACCGGCGAATTGCGCGCGGTCAGCGGCGTGCTGCCCGCCGCCGTTGCCGCCGCCGCGGCGGGCCGGCGGCTGGTCGTGCCCGTAAGCAATGCCGCCGAAGCCGCGCTCGCGCGCCGGGCCACTGTCTGCACGGCGCGGACCCTGCTGGAAGTCTGCGCGGAACTGCGCGGGCTCACGTCATTGCCACGCGCCGTTGCGTTGCCGGCCACCGATGCGGATACGACGACGGACCTGGCCGACGTGCGCGGGCAGGCGCATGCGCGGCGCGCGCTGGAGATCGCAGCCTGCGGGCAGCATCATCTGCTGCTGATCGGCAGTCCCGGCTGCGGCAAGACCCTGCTGGCATCGCGCCTGCCCGGCCTGTTGCCGCCGATGGAAGAAGCCGATGCGCTGGAACTGGCCGCCGTGCGCTCGGTATCGGGCCACGGCTTCGATCCCACGCGATGGATGCAGCGTCCATTCCGCAGCCCGCATCACACCGCCAGTCCGGTGGCTCTGGCCGGCGGAGGCAGTTCCCCGAGGCCGGGCGAGATCTCGCTGGCCCACCACGGCGTGCTGTTCCTGGATGAGCTGCCCGAGTGGTCGCGCACCGCGCTGGAGGTGCTGCGGCAGCCGCTGGAATCGGGCGTGGTCACGGTGTCGCGAGCGGCCCGCCAATGCGAGTTCCCCGCGCGTTTCCAGATGGTCGCCGCGATGAATCCCTGTCCCTGCGGCTGGGCCGGTGATGTGTCCGGTCGATGCCGCTGCAGTGCCGATGCCATCGCCCGCTACCGCGCGCGGATCTCCGGACCGTTGCTCGACCGCATCGACCTGCAGGTGGCGATGCAGCGCCTGCCTGCCTCGGCCCTCGCCTGCGAAGCGCCCGAAGGAGAGACCAGCGCCAGCGTACGCAGCCGGGTGATCGCGGCCCGCGAACGGCAGCTTGTGCGCGCCGGCAAACCCAATGCCCTGCTCGGGCAGGCCGAACTCGTACGCGACTGCGTGCTGGAGGCCGGCGATCAGCGGCTGCTGGAAGCCTCGATCGACCGCATGCAGATGAGCGCGCGCGGGGTCCATCGCGTCCTGCGGGTGGCGCGCACGATCGCCGACCTCGCGGCAAGCCCGACCATCCGCACCCTGCATCTGGCCGAAGCGATCGGCTACCGCGACTCGGCCGCCGGGGCGTGCCCCGCAGCCCGGGCCGCCTGATCCCGCGCGATGCGCTGTTCGGCAGCTTCTACCAGCAATTTTGGGCAGGCGCATGGGCGATCCCACGACCGAAGCCGGCAAGTAATGGCTCACCTGACGCTCGCCGCTGACCCGCGCCGACCAGATCAAGCGTCCCTTGCTGATCGGCCAGGGCGCGAACGATCCGCGCGTCAGGCAGGCCCAGTCCGACCAGATCGTCACCGCGATGAAGGCGAAAAAGATCCCGGTCACCTATGTGCTGTTCCCGGACGAAGGCCACGGCTTTCAGCGGCCGCAGAACGCGGGGGGGTTCAACGCCGTCGCCGAAGGCTCTCGGCCAATGTCTGGGGGGACGGGTGCAACCGATCGGCGATGATTTCGCCGGCACCGGCATCGGCGTGCCCGACCGGGCTTCGCACGTGCCCGGCCTTGCCGAAGCCTTGCAGAACCACAAGGCCGACGTCCGCAAGTGAAGCGATGAGGCATGCCCCGGCCAAGGGTCGGGCCATGCCAGGGCGGATCGCGCACGGACGGATCGGGCGTGCTGCCGTTAGACTCGGTCTTGAACCGGACCGGCGGCGACGATCCTTGGAAGTCCTGAGCAACATCGACCTGAAGCTCCTCGGCGGCGCCTTGCTGGTGCTCGCCGGGGTGGCCTCGTCGTTGCTGGCCCGCCGGTTCGGCGCTCCGTTGTTGCTGGTGTTCCTGGTACTGGGCCTGCTGTTGGGCGTGGACGGCCCCGGCGGCATCCGCTGGAGCAACACCCAAGTCACCTACCAGATCGGCGCACTCGCGTTGGCCCTGATCCTGTTCGATGGTGGCCTGCAGACAAAGGCGGCGGCAGTGCGCGGCGTGGTGCTGCCATCACTGATGCTGGCCACGATCGGCGTGGTCGCCACCGCCGCGCTGACCGGAGCAGCCGCATGGTACCTCCTGGAACTGCGACCGGCCCAGGCGCTCTTGCTCGGCACCGTGATCGCCTCGACCGATGCGGCGGCGGTGTTCTTCCTGTTGCGTGCCGGCGGGCTGCATCTGGAGCGGCGCACCGGCAGCACGCTGGAGTTGGAGTCCGGATCCAACGACCCGATCGCCATCTTCATGACCCTGACCCTCACCCAATGGCTGAGCGGCGCGCTGCAGGGCGCCGGCTACCTGGGCATCGGATTCGAGATCGTCTGGGCCGCGCTCGGTGGCCTCGCGCTCGGCTACCTGGGCGGCCGCATCATCGTCTGGGCCTTGAACACGCTCAACCTGCCACCGGGTCTGCACCCGTGGTTGGCGATGGCCTCGGCAGTCGCGCTGTTCGCCATCACCAACAGCCTGGGCGGCAGCGGCTACGTGGCGGTCTATCTGGCCGGCATCGTCGTCGCCAACCGCCCGGTGCGCGCGCGCAACGAAGTGATGTCGGTGCAGGACGCGGTGACCTGGTTCGCGCAACTGGTGATGTTCCTGCTGCTCGGTCTGCTGGCCACGCCCAGCCGCCTGCTCGACGTGCTCTGGCCTGCGCTCGGCGTGGCTGCCTTCCTGATGTTCGTCGCGCGCCCACTCTCGGTCGCGTTGTGCCTGCTGCCGTTCCGCTATCGTCCCGGTGAGATCGGGTTCATCGCCTGGGTCGGCCTGCGCGGCGCGGTCGGCATCTTCCTCGCTTCCATTCCCCTGCTCGCGGGACTCGAGAAGGCGTGGCTCTACTTCAACGTCGCCTTCGTGGTGGTGCTGGCTTCGCTGACCATCCAGGGCTGGACGCTGCCATTCGCCGCGCGAGTGTTCGATGTCGCGGTGCCGCGCACCGATCCCGACACCCGCCGCGTCCAGCTGGACCTGCCAGGCCAGCTCGAATACGACCTGCTCGGCTATCGAGTTCCGGCCGGCAGCAAGGCCCTGCAGGCGGAAAGCTGGCCACTCAACGTGCGGCTGATGATGGCGGTACGCGCCGGCAAGGTGATGACGGCCGAGGAAGCCGGCGAGCTGCAAGCAGACGATTACGCCTATTTGCTCGCCCCCACCGGCTCTGCCCGCCGCCTCGACTGGCTGTTCGTCGGCAAGGAAGCTGCGATCGATGCCGCGCAGGCCAGCTTCGGCAGTTTCATCCTGCCCGGTGATGTCGCGCTGGGCGAGCTCGCGCAGTTTTATGGATTACGCATCCCCAAGCGCTTTTCCGCCCGCACCGCCGCGGAACTGTTCGATGAACGCTTCGATGATCAGCCGCAGATCGGCGATCGTCTCGCGCTAGGGCCGGCCACGTTGATCGTCCGCGCGATGAAGGACGACCGCGTCGCCCAGGTCGGGCTGGAATTCGTCAGCCTGGGCGAGCGCCTGATCAGCGGTGGCAGGACGCCGAACGCCTGAGACCCGCAGCGGGCCCGTCCATGGCCCGCTTTCACTATCCCTTCAAGCGGCCACGCGTTCGCCGTGGAACTGTTCTTCCTCGGTGCTGCCCTTCAGCGCGACCGTCGAGGACTTGCCGCCCTGGATCGTCTGGGTGACCGCATCGAAATAACCGGTACCCACTTCGCGCTGGTGCTTGACCGCGGTGAAGCCCTTGTCGGCAGCAGCGAACTCGGCTTCCTGCAACTCGACGAAGGCGCTCATCTGCCGGCGCGCATAACCATGCGCGAGATTGAACATGCCGTAGTTGAGCGCGTGGAAACCGGCCAAGGTAATGAACTGGAACCTGTAGCCCATCGCACCGAGTTCGCGCTGGAAGTTCGCGATGGTGGCGTCGTCCAGGTGCTTCTTCCAGTTGAACGAAGGCGAGCAGTTGTAGGCGAGCAGCTTGCCGGGGAACTTTGCGTGGATCGCCTCGGCGAACTTGCGCGCGAAATCGAGGTCCGGCTTGCCGGTTTCGCACCAGACCAGATCGGCGTACGGTGCGTAGGCCAGACCGCGCGAGATCGCCTGGTCAAGGCCATTGCGGGTCTTGTAGAAACCTTCGATGGTGCGCTCGCCGGTGCAGAACTGCCGGTCGTTGTCGTCGATGTCGCTGGTCAGGAGGTCGGCGGCCTCGGCATCGGTCCGGGCAACGATGATCGTCGGCACGCCCATCACGTCGGCGGCCAGGCGCGCGGCGGTCAGCTTCTCGACCGCTTCGCGGCTCGGCACCAGCACCTTGCCGCCCATGTGCCCGCATTTCTTGACACTGGCAAGCTGGTCCTCGAAATGCACGCCGGCAGCGCCCGCCTCGATCATCGCCTTCATCAACTCGAAGGCATTGAGCACGCCGCCGAAACCCGCCTCGGCATCGGCGACGATCGGCTGCAGAAAGTCGATGGCGTCATCGCCCTCTGCATGATGCAACTGGTCGGCGCGCAACAGCGTGTTGTTGATGCGCTTGACCACCTGTGGCACCGAATTGGCCGGGTACAACGACTGGTCCGGGTACATCTCGCCGGCCAGGTTGGCATCGGCCGCGACCTGCCAGCCGCTCAGGTAGATCGCCTTCAGCCCGGCCTTGACCTGCTGCATGGCCTGGTTGCCGGTCAGCGCGCCGAGCGCGTTGACGAAAGGCTCGCTGTTCACCGACTTCCACAGCTTTTCGGCACCGAGCCGTGCAATCGAGTGTTCGACGTGCACCGTTCCGCGTAGGCGTACCACGTCCTCGGCACTGTATTCGCGTTTGATGCCGGCCCAACGCGGGTTGTTGTCCCAGTCCAGTTGCAGTTGTTGCGCGGTCGGTTGCATATTCATGGCGATGTCCTCGATGGGTGATGCGGGTGGATGCGACTGCCTGAAGTCGATGCGACTCAGTCGAAGCGTTCGTAGGCTGGCAAGGTGAGGAACTCGGCGAGGGTGTCGCTGCGGGTCATCTGCACCAGCAGGTCGATGGCCTCGTCGATGCGCGTCCTGCCGGGGAACTCACCCTCGGCGGCGAGACGCGAGGGCAGGCCGATCAGCGCGCGTTCGAGCAAGGCCCAATCCATCGGCGTGCCGTCCTCGAGCAGCAAGGGTTGGCGCCCGGGCCGGTGCGGATCGGCGTCGTGATGCAGCCACTGCCACAGTTGCGCGCGCGCGATCTCGGCGGTGGCGGCATCCTCCATCAACCAGTGGATCGGCACGCAGCCGTTGCCGTCGAGCCACGCCGCCAAGTAACGCACGCAGACTTCGACATTGCCTTCGAAGCCTTTCGTGGTGATGGTGCCGAGGCTTGGGCGCAGCAGGTCTTCAGCATCGACATCGACATCCGTGCGCAGCACGTCCTGCTGGTTCGCCTCCGGCATGTGGGCATCGAATACTTCGCGTGCCAGTGGGATCAGCGCCGGATGTGCCACCCAAGTGCCATCGTGGCCGGCCTTCACCTCGCGCAGCTTGTCGTTGCGCACGCGGTCGAGTGCCTGCGCATTCGCCTCGGCATCGACCGAGATCGGGATCTGTGCGGCCATCCCGCCCATCGCATGCGCGCCGCGACGGTGGCAGGTTCGGATCAGCAGCTCGGAATACGCTTTGAGGAACGGCTGCGTCATCGTCACCTGGCCGCGCTCGGGCAGTACGCGATCGCGATGCGCGCGCAGGGTCTTGATGTACGAGAAGATGTAATCCCAGCGCCCGCAGTTGAGCCCGACGATGCGCGAGCGCAGCGCGTGCAGGATCTCGTCCATCTCGAACGCGGCCGGTAGCGTCTCGATCAGTACGGTCACCTTCATCTGCCCGTTCGGCAGGCCAAGCGCCTGCTCGATGTGGTCGAAAACCGCGTTCCACAGCACGGCCTCCTCCATCGACTGCAGCTTGGGCAGATAGAAATAAGGTCCGCGATCCTTCGCAGCGAGCACGTCCGCGTTGTGTAAACAGAACAGTCCGATATCGAAGAGTGAAGCCGACATGCGTTCGCCATCGACCAGCACGTGCTTCTC
Source organism: Pseudomonadota bacterium (assembly GCA_023461075.1). Taxonomy (GTDB): domain Bacteria; phylum Pseudomonadota; class Gammaproteobacteria; order Xanthomonadales; family Xanthomonadaceae; genus Solilutibacter. Next base: position 58,874 of record JAEWNY010000076.1, read on the forward strand.
GTCGAGGTGCCAGCCGCGCGGACGCACGATCAGCACCGCGCGTTCGGCCTCGGGCTTGAGCGCATACGCCTTGCCGTTGGGTGCAGTGAAGGCGAGCGTGCCGGCGATGGCCTCGCGCAGCGCGAGCTGGCCTTCGAGCAGGTTGGCCCAGGTCGGGCTGGTGCTGTCCTCGAAATCGGCCATGTAGCACTTCGCACCGGAATTGAGCGCGTTGATGACCATCTTCGGATCGACCGGGCCGGTGATCTCGACCCGACGATCCAGCAATGCTTCGGGGATCGACGCGACCCGCCAATCACCTTCACGGATTGCTGAGGTGTCGCTGCGGAACGCCGGCAGCTGGCCGGCATCGAAACGGGCCTGGCGCTCGCCCTCGAAAGCGCGGTGCAGGCTGGTCAGGAACACCCGCGCAGCGGGGGTGAGCAGAGTGGCCTGCCGCGGCGCATCGGCGGTGACGATGAGCGCAGGCAGGGGTTGGAGGACGGCTGACATCGGATTGGGCTCCACGCATTGCTGTGGTGCACAACATCCGCCGCCGTATCCATATTTGACAAGACATAGTTGTCAATACTAAATATTTGGAAATCAAATACGGCAGCTGACCGCCCTTGCCCGTGACTCAACCCGCTGAATTCCCGAGATTTTCCTACAAGGGCAGTCGGCTCAAACCGTTGCGGGCGTTCTGCCAAGTAGCGCGGCTGGGCTCGGTCTCTCGCGCGGCGGAGGCCCTGTTCCTCAGCCAACCAGCGGTGACCCTGCAGGTGCAGGCCTTGGAACGCGAACTGGGCGCGCGGCTGTTGGACCGCAGCGGACGCCGCATGACCCTCACCCGCGAAGGCGAGTTGTTCTATGAAATGGCTCGCCCCTTGCTGGAAGGTCTGGATGGACTGGACGCCGGCTTCCGCGAAAAACTGGCAGGGTTGGATGCCGGGGAACTGCACGTGGCGGCCGGCAGTTCCACCATCCTCTACCTGCTGCCGCAGATCGTCGCCGCCTTCCGGGAGCGCCATCCGGACATCCGCCTCAGCCTGCACAACGTGACTGGCGCAAGCGGCCTTGAATTGATGCGCTCGGACAAGGTGGACCTTGCCGTTGGCTCGATGCTCGATATTCCTGCCGATCTCGACTACTCGCCAGTGCAGGAGTTCGAGCCCTTGCTGATCACGCCGCTTGGCCATCCCCTCTCCGACAAGCCGGACATCACGCTGGCGGACCTTTCGCCATACGGACTGATCCTGCCGCCGCAACGCCTGACCACTTACCGGCTGGTGGACCTCGTCTTCCAGCGTGCACGTGTTCCGTTCACGGTCGCGCTTGAGGTCGGCGGCTGGGAAGTGATCAAGCAGTACGTGGCGATGGGGCAAGGCATCAGCATCGTCACCTCGATCTGCATCACCGATGCGGATCGGCAGCGTCTGGCTGCACGTTCGCTGTCGAAGTTCTTTCCCGCCCGCAGCTACGGCGTGGTGAAGCGACGCGGAAAATACCTGTCTTCGCAGGCACGCGCCTTCGTCGAACTGATCCAGCCCAGCTTGCTGGCACCGCGCGGTTACGACCAGACCGGTCCGTCGGAGCGTTAGCCGAGGTAGCCGATGCCTTTGGCCATCAGGCTGGCGCAGATGACCAACGGCACCAGCAGTGCCAATTGCCAGTGGATGCTGCGACGGAGCGCATCGATTCGGGCGGGCGCGAGCGTGTGTGATGGATCGTCGCGCAACGCCTTGCCGGCACGCAGGTAAGCCAGCGTCGGACCGATCGACAGCAGGCCGATCGTGACGAACAGGCCCAGCTTGATCCAGAACGGGATCGAATGCAGATAGTAGGCCGCGCCCTTCTCGAACACGAACACGCGCGCGAAACCAAACGCCAGCAGCGCCAGCGCCGACACGCCGTAGACCGCATCCACCTTGCGCAGGCGCGTGATCGCCTCGCGGCCGACGCTGCCCGAAAGCAGCGCCCACTCCATTGCCAGTGCCGCGACCAGCGCGAAGGCCGCGATGAAATGTCCGGCCGCGATCCAGGTGGCTGTACTCATGGACTTGACCTCACTCCCGCACGATGGGCTTGAAGCCGCCCCACATCATCCGTTGGCTGTCGAAGATCGGCTTCATCTTCTCGGCCAGTGCCACGACGCGCGGATCCCGCATCGCCTTCGCGTTGCAGACCTCACGCACCTCTCGCGACGGATAGGTGATCCAGGAAAACACCACCAGTTCGTCATCCTGCAGTTGCACCGATCCGGAGAACGAGCGGACGTCACCAGACTGCATGTCATCCGCGATGCATTCGACGTAGTCGATGGCGCCGTACTCCTTCCACACCGCACTGCATGCCTGCGCGATCGCCCGGTAGGCCTCGACGTCCGCCTTGGGCACCGGCAACACGTAGCCATCGACATAGATGCTCATGGCTCGGCGCGCATTTCGCAGTTGACCATCCACGACACGCCGAACTTGTCGGTGCACATGCCGAAGCGCTCGGCCCAGAAGGTCTTTTCCAGCGGCATGGTCACGTTGCCGCCTTCCGAGATGCCGGCGAAGTAGCGCTCGGCATTGGCGACATCCTTGGCATTCACCGACAGCGAAAAGCCGCCAAAGGGCTGCCCGTAAGCCGGTGGGCAGTCGGCACCCATCAGGATCGAACCATCGGGGAACTGCAGGGTGGCGTGCATGATCTTGCTGCCGTCCCCATTCGGCGCCTGGTCGGCCATCGGCGATTCCGCCCACGTGTGGGAGAACAGGCACTTCGCGCCGAAGACGCTCTGGTAGTGGTCAAACGCGGCCTTGCAATCGCCGTTGGGGAAGTTGAGGTAAGGATTCATCGGTTCTCTGCCAAGGGTGTGGGTTCGGGGTCAATCCTGCGCCGGAACAGCGCCTGCGTCCATCCAGAACGGACCCCAGCCGTGGCCGTCGGGATCATGGAAGGAACGTTCGTACATGAAGCCGTGGTCGGTCGCCTCGTTCGGCTCGATACCGCCGTTGGCCTTCGCCGCCTCCACCATCGCATCCACTGCCGCGCGGCTGTCGAGCTGGATCGCGACGAGGCATTGCAGGGCCGTCGATGTATCGCAGATCGCCCGTTCGGTGAACGTGTTGAAGAACTCGCGCTTCAGCATCATCGCGCCCTGCTGCTCGCCCAGTGCCACGGCGATGGCGTCATCGTTGCTGAAACGCGGGTCGATCTCGAACCCCAGGGCTTCGTAGAACGCGCGGGTGCGCGCGAGATCCACGACCGGCAGATTGATGTACAGGCCGCGCGTGCGGGTCGTCATTGTCATTCTCCTCCTTCGACATGGCGTTTGAAGTTGTCGAGGATCGCCTGCCAGCCCTGTTGCTGCTCGTCGCGGCTGTGGCTGCCCTCGGCATCGAAGGTCTCGCGCACGGTGATGCTGTCGTCGGCGTTGTCGATGAAGGCAACCGAGACAACGCGGCCATCCTCCATCGCGTATTCCAGCCGCTCGTTCGGCGTCACACGGGCATAGGTGCCGCCGAAGTCGAAACCGGCGCTGCCATCCCTGGCTTCCATGCGCGAGCTGAACGCTCCGCCTTCGCGCAGATCGACTTGGGCGGCCGTGTGCCAGTCGCTCGAAGCCGCGTTCCAGCGCTTGATGTTATCGGGCGTGATGTCATCCGGCGATTTCCAGGCCGACCAGACGCGGTCGATCGGCGCGCGGATCGTGCTCTCGACGGTGATCGGACTGCTGTCGCTCATCGGTGTCTCCGCTGGTGGGACGGATGTCGTGGCATCGGCCGGCTGCATCACTGCGTCGAGTGCACGCCGAACATGTTGTCGTCCGGATCGATGCCGATGCCGCAGAAGCCGTGCGGGCCGATCGAGAACTTTTCCTTGAAGATCTTGCCGCCGGCCTTCTCCACCCGGCCCAGCTCCACCGCGCAATCGAGCGAGGCGAAATAGACCAAGGTGCTGCCGCCGGAGGGAACGCCTTCCATCCTGACCAACGCGCCGCCGGCACCGACGCGGTTCTCGTCCATCGGGAAGGCCATCATCTGCATGCTTTCGGTGGACGGATCACCACCCGGATCGCCGAGCGGCTCCAGCTTCAGCGCCAGCACTTCCTCGTAGAACTTGCGCGCGCGGGTCAGGTCCTGCACGTAGATCTCGAACCAGATGACCGGATTGGGTTGCTGTTGCTCTGCCATGGGACTTCTCCTTGCGGGGGATCGGGTAGGCAGGATTACACCTGCTCGTGTCAGGACGATGTAAACATCGTCAACATGAAGACTGCCGGATGATGTTACGCTTGTCAACATGAGCGAACACACAACAAGCGACCGCCCTACCCAGCGCGAGCGCTACCACCACGGCGATCTCCGTCGCGCCCTGCTCGATGCCGCCCGGCACCTGCTGGAAACGGGCGCACAGGGTGGCGTCACCCTGCGTGCCGCGGCGCAGGCTGCCGGGGTCAGCGCGGCGGCACCGTATCGCCACTTCAAGGACCGCGAGGCGCTGCTGGCTGCGGTAATGACCGAAGGTTTCATCGAGCTGGCGGAAGCCACCGAGCTGGCGCGTGACGAGGCACCGGATCCAATCTCCGCCTATCTCGCCATCGGCCATGCCTATCTCGGCTTTGCAGTGGCCAATCCGCGACTGTATCGGTTGATGTTCGGCATCGAATGCAACAAGCCCGGCCACCCTGACCTGCTCGCCGCCGAGCAGCGCGCGTTCGGCGTGGTGATGCAGGCCGCGCGCGATTGCGCCGCGGCCGGCGTCATCGGTACGCGGGCACCCGAGCATGTGGCGCTGGCCGGCTGGACCATCGTCCATGGCTTGGCCACCCTGCACGTGGACGGCGCGCTGGGCGTGGTATTGCCGATGACGTTGCCGGATGCGGCCGAGGCGCTGTTCTCTATCCTGATAGAGGGCGTAGAGCCGCGTTGAATCGGGGGTTGCCGCGCGCACCGGGTGCTGCCACCCCCATCACCTTGGTCCGCGCTCAAACCGTACCGCGATTCCTGCCCTGCCACGGCCGATACCATTCGCGGATGCGCGCCATGTCGGCCGCCATGTCATCGCTCAAGGTGATGGTGGGACCGATGCCGATGATCTTGTGGGGATAGTGGAAATACGACGGGATCACCGGCACCTGGGCGCCGCGGGCCAGCTTCCAGAAGCCGGTCTTCCACTTCTCCACGCGCTTGCGGGTGCCTTCGGGCGCGATGCCGATCCACAACGCGTCCGCATTCTGCATCGTCTCGATGCTCTGCGCCACGAAGCCGCCCGGCGCACTGCGATCGATCGGGATGATGCCGAGGAAGCGCATCACCGGACCCAAGGGCCAGCGGAACAACTCCTTCTTGCCCAGGATGCGCAGATCCAGGCCCATCGCCAACAGCGCGGCGAAGCCCCAGACCCCGTCCCAATTCGATGAGTGCGGCGCGCCGATCAGCACCGCCTTCGGCACATCGGGGAACTCGCCCGCCATGCGCCAGCCGCCGGCACGCAGGATGGCGCGGCCCAGCCAGCGCGAGAAGCGGCTGCGACGGATGCGCGGCGCACGCGGCGGCACCGGCAACACATCACCATCGGTGGCAGGCGTGGCTGGATGTGGCATCGACGACATCATTTCCCCTTCATTTCTCAGTCCCAGTCACGCGCCGAACGTCCCCGCTTGATTTCGCCGCGTCCCTTCTTCGATTGCAGCCGCCTCTCCTTCGATGCGCGCGTCGGTCGAGTCGCCAGCCGCGGCTTGGGCGCGTGCAGGCCATGCGCGATGAAGGCCGCCAGGCGCTCGCGTGCATCCTGCCGATTGCGCTCCTGGGTGCGGAAGCGCTGCGCCTGGATCACCATCACGCCTTCTTCGGTCAGCCTGCGGTCGCGTCGCGCCAGCAGCCGCGCGCGCACCGCTTCCGGCAGCGAAGGCGATGCCGCGACATCGAAACGCAGCTCCACCGCCGTGGCCACCTTGTTGACGTTCTGCCCGCCCGCGCCGGACGCGCGCACGAAGCGCTCGGACAATTCGTCCTCGTCGATCGACAGCGTGGGCGAGACCTGCAGCATGCGCGCACTTTAGCAAGCGGTGACGACGCTCCCCCAGGTTTGCATGACCCTCGTCACGCTTCCTCGCTCTCCTGGCCGATCACCTCGATGTCGTTGTCCAGTGCGGTGTTCACCCACAACCGCTGCACCAGCACCATGATCGCCACCGCCAGCGGCACGGCCAGCAGCACGCCCATCACGCCGAACAGGGTGCCGAACACCACGATCGAAATCACCCCGAGGAAGGGCGGCATCTTGACCGCGTGCTTCTGCACCAGCGGCATCATCACGTAACTCTCCAGCTGCTGGATCACCACCACCGCGCCCAGGGTGATGAGCAGCGCCTGCATGCTCTGAGTCGCCGCCATCACCAGCGCGGGAATCGCGCCCAGGATCGGGCCGACGAAGGGCACGAAGTCGGCCAGTCCGGCGATAAGCGCCAGCGCGCCGGACGAGGGCAGACCGATCGCCGCATATGCCGCCCAGGACAGCAGCGCCACACCCAGCATCACCAGCAATTGCCCACCCAGCCACAATCGCAATGCCTGACCGGTTTCCTTCATCGTCTGCACGAACAGCGCGCGTCGTGATCGCGGGAACAGCAGCGATGCGCCGCGCAGGTACAAGCCGGGGTTCACCGCCAGGAACACCGCGCTGGCCAGCACGATGGTGACATCGGCCACCAATCCCGCCAGCGTCGTGCCATAGCCGAGCGCGCTGCCGACGCCGAGACCTTCGAAATACGAAAGCGCCTGTTGCCAATCCCATTGGTCCAGCCGCCACTCCATGCCGAGCCGCGCGGCCAGGCTGTCGATCGCGCCCGGCAGCAGCATCGCCACCTGCTGCACCTGGGCCACCAGTTGCACACCGAACAGGTAGAGGAAGCCGGCCACCACCGCCGTGCAGAACAACACCGCAATGGCCAGTGCCAGCGGCTGCGGCGCGCGCGTCCAGCGATGGATGAGGTCGCGCAGCGCGCACAGCAGGACGGCGAGCAGGATCGCGGCGAACACCAGCATCAGCACGTGGCTGAGGCGGAACAGCGCGTAGCCGATCGCTGCGGCGACCATCACGATCAGCACCTTGCGCACGAAGTGCCAATCGCTGGGTTGCATCGACGAAGGCTGCATCGCGCGGCTCCTTGGGTGCCGGCGGCAGGCCGACCATGGCCCGTCGATTCTGTCGCCGCGGTCGTGACTGCGGCGCGAAGCATCGCCCTGCCGACCCGCGCACCGCATGAGTCGGACATCGACACGAAGGCGATTTATCCTGCTGGCCACTACAGCCGATACGGATCCGCCATGAAACGCCTGCTCGCCACTTTCGCCCTGAGCCTCATCCTGTCCACGCCCGCGTTCGCTGCGCCACCCAGCCAGGCGCAAGTGGAGCGTCTTCTGCAGGTGATGGACGCGCGGAAAGTGGTCGACCAGATGATGCCGGCGATGATGCAGCAAAGCCGCAGCCTGCTTGAGCAAACGTTGACCGGCGAGCGCTTCTCCGAAGCAGACCGCGCCCGCGCGGAGCGCCTGATGGACAACCAGGAAACCGCGTTGCGCCAGATGTTGGCCTGGGACAAGATCAAGCCGATCTACATGCGCGTCTACACCCGGACCCTGACCGACAAGGAAGTGGACGCGATGACGGCGTTCTATTCCAGCCCGGAAGGCCGCAGCGTCATGCAGAAGATGCCGCAGATCATGCAGGTATCGATGAGCGAGATGCAGCCCCTGATGCAGGAGTCGATGCAGAAGCTCATGCAGGACTTGCAGAAGGAACTCGAAACGGGCAAGGACGCGGCGCACCAGCACTGAGCGGCGCTCGCCATCGCGCTGGCTTCAGTCGAACAGGGCCAGCGCGCGTGCGAATTCCCCGCCCGGAGCGCTGGACACGCGCAGATCCGAACCGGTGTGCGGATGGCGGAAGGTGAGCGCTTCGGCATGCAGCAACATCCGATGCACGCCCTGCATGCGCCAGGCGCGGTTGTGGCGACCGTCGCCGTGGCTGGTATCGCCGATCAAGTGATGGAAGCCGTGCTTGAGATGCCGGCGGATCTGCCGGAAGCGACCGGTGCGCGGTGATGCGCGCAGCAATGCATAGCGCGAGGTGGCGAAATCCTGCGAAGGCCACGGCAGTTCGCAGGTGCGCAGCACTTCGAAATCGGTGATCGCCTCCTTTTTCCGCGGCTTGCCCGGGCCGCCATCAAGCGGATGATCGATGCTGAAGCGTGCTTCGGCCGGCCAGCCACGACAGATCGCCAAGTAGTCCTTGCGCACCTCGCCTGCCATCCACGCCTTGCCCAGCAACGATGCGGTTTCGCGATCAAACGCGAGCAAAAGGCAGCCGCTGGTCGCACGGTCGAGGCGATGGATCAGGAACACCGGCTTGCCGAACTGCGTCCGCAGGCGGTCCGCCGCGAAGTCTGTCTCGCCGCGCGCCAGCGCGCTGTCGTGCACCATCAGGCCCGCGGGCTTGTCGACCACAGCCAGCCACTCATCCCGGTGGAGCACCGACAACCCGACATCCGCAAGCGTCGTGTTCAAGCCATCACCGATCCACGTCGCGCATGCATATCATGCGATTCACCATGCTTGTTGCCGCCGTACATCGCGGTCCCCCATCGCCGATGACACTTCGACAACATGACGACGCACGCCGGCTTGGGCAGCGGTCAGCGGCGTCTGCGTCGCGGCCACGCCGCGATCAGGGCCCAGATCCCGCCAAGCCCCGCGATCCACGTCGCAACCGGGATGCCGCCGATGCGCGGCCCGCCGGCTTCAAGGCCGTAGAGCACGCTGGCGACGATCAACAGGCCGACGCCGAGCACCGCCGAGATCATCCGCTTCTGCATCACGTGCAGATCCTTGGACAGCACGCGCAAGTCGCGCGATTCCATCTGGATGCGATGATCGCCATGCACCTGCTGGCGCAGCCAGGCATGCACCAGCCCCGGCATTTCCGGCGCGTGCGTCACCAACTCCGGCAGGCGGTGGGTGAACTCGCGCGCGAGGCGCTTTGGGCTGTATCGCTCGACGAGGATGGTTTCCAGCACAGGCTTGGCTACCGCCCAGATGTCGAGCTTCGGATCGAGCAGGCGGCCGACGCCTTCGATGTTGAGCAGGGTCTTCTGCAGCAGGATGAGTTGCGGCTGCAACGTCAACTGGTAGCGCTGCGCCATCTTGAACAGCTTGGCCAGCACTTCGGCCAGCGAGATTTCCGAAAGCGGGCGAGTGAAGTACGGCTCGCAGATGCCGCGCGCGGCGGCCTCCAGTTCGTCGATGCGCACGTTGGACGGCATCCATCCGGCCTCGACGTGCAGCTCGGCGATGCGGCGGTAGTCGCGGTTGAAGATCGCCATGAAGTTCTCGGCCAGGTAGTACTGGTCCTCGCGCGAGAGCTGGCCCATGATCCCGAAATCCAGCGCGATGAAACGAGGATTCTGCTTGCGCGCGGGATCGACATCGACCCAGATGTTGCCGGCGTGGGCATCGGCATGGAAGAAGTTGTCGCGGAACACCTGCTCGTAGAACACGCGCACACCCTTCGCGGCGAGCGCCTTGCGATCGATGCCGGCCGCGTCCAGCGCGGCGATGTCGTCGCTGGGAATGCCGCGCACGCGCTCCATCGTCATCGCGCGGTCGGCGCTGTGCGACCAGATCACCTCGGGCACGTAGAGATCGGCGCTGCCCAGCCAGTTGCGGCGCAGCACGCTGGCGTTTCCGGCCTCGCGCTGCAGGTCCAGTTCGGCTTCGAGCGTCGATTCGATCTCGGCCACCACTTCGCGCGGGCGGATCTTGTCGGCATTCGGATGCGTTCGCTCGACGACGCTGGCCAGGTCGTACAACAGGGCGATGTCACCGGCGATCTGGGTGTGGATGTCGGGGCGCAGCACCTTGACCACCACCTCGCGGCCATCATGGAGCACCGCTGCATGCACCTGCGCGATCGATGCCGAGGCCAGCGGCGTGGTGTCGAAATGCGCGAAGGCCTCGCTCACCTGTCGTTCCAGCGATGCCTCGACGATTGCGCGCGCCGCGTCGCCATCGAACGGCTTGACCCGGTCCTGCAGAAGGGCGAGTTTCTCGGCGACGTCGGCCGGCACCAGGTCGCGGCGGGTCGAAAGGATCTGCCCGAACTTGACGAAGATCGGCCCGAGTTCCTGCAGCGCCATGCGCAGGCGCTCGCCGCGCGGCATGGCCTGCACCTCGCGCGATGCGCTGGGCACGAACGGGCGCGCCAGCTTCAGCCAACGCTCGGCCGGCGTCTCATCGAGCAAGGCATCCAGCCGGTAGCGCAGCAGCACGCGGCCGATGCGCCAGGCGCGTCGCACGGATTTCATGGTGACCGCCTCATCGCTTCGGCCTCATGCAGCACCACGCAGCCGATCGATTCGCGCGGCCACACGCTCGACGTCGTCGCGGATCGCATCGACATCGTCGTGGAAGGCGGCCAGCTCCTCGCGGCCAACCACATCCCGCGACTCTTCGGTGAGATAGTCGGCGGCACTGCCGGCGAATTCCTTGCCGGCATGGCGCGCGCTGCGCAGGGCGAACGCGATTCCGTTGGCGACCTGCATGCCGATGACATCGCCGAACACCGCGGTGAACGGCCGCGCCCAATCCGGATCGAAGCGTTCGGCCATGCGTTGCAGCCGTCGCGCGAGTTCGGCATCGCCCTCGATGCGCAACTGGCCGACCGGCGGCGCATCGTCGCGGCGGAACACCGGCAACTGGCGAAGCAGGCCGCCGAGCGTCGAGCGCACCGACAGATCCGCGCGATCGGCATCGCCGACCGGACCGACCCGCAACGCATCACCACCCACCGCCACCCGCAATGCCAGCGGCGGCGAATCCAGGGTCAGCGCGATGCTGCGGCCATCCAGCGCGGCCAGGCCCGCGCGGGTGTCCTCGTCGAGTGCGAGCGCGCGGTTGAGCGCCGCTTCCAGCGCACGTCCGGCCGGGACTTTCCAGTTGAAAGGCAGCGATGGGTTCATCGGCGCATTCTAGCGGGCCACGGTCCAGGCCTCGTGCAGGCGGCGCAGGCCTTCGTCCATCGACACCTTCGGCGCGTAACCGAAATCGCGCCGCGCCGGTTCCATCGAGTACCAATGCGTGGTCGCCAGTTGCTCGGCGAGGAACCGGGTCATCGGCGGCTCGCCTCGCAAACGCAGCAGCGGCCACGCGGTTTCAGCGATCGCGCCGATCGCATAAGCAAGGCGGAACGGAATGTGCCTGTGCACTTCCGGCGCACCTGCCGCGCGCAACAAGGCATTGATCGTGTCCTGCATGGTGCGCGGCTCGCCATTGCTGATGAAGTAGGCGCGACCGGCGCAGGCCGCATCGGCATGCAGGTGATCCAGGGCATCGAGATGCGCCTGCGCCGCGTTGTCGATGTAGGTGGTGTCGATGCGGTTTTGCCCGTCGCCGACCAGGGCCAGCCGCCCGGCCTTTGCGCGTTCGACCAATCGCGGCAGCAACTGGTTGTCACCCGGCCCCCAGATCAATCGCGGGCGCAGCGCGATGGTGGCGAGCCGCGCACCGTTGGCCAGTTCTGCGCCATTGGCCGCGAGCACGTCCTCTTCGGCGATGCGTTTGGTCAGCGCATACGGAGCCTTGAGATCATCGCCATACGGCACGTCATCGGCCGTACCGCCCTCGACCGGATGGGTCGCGCGATGGGTGACGCTGGGCGTCGAGGTATGGATGAGCTTGTCGATGTCGTGCTTGCGGCAGGCGTCGATCACGTTCCGGGTGCCGATCACGTTGGCGCGGTGATAACTGTCGTAACTGCCCCAGGCACCGGCTTTCGCCGCGTTGTGGAAGATCGCGTCATGTCCGGCGGCAGCGTCGCGGAGCGCATCCTCATCGGCAAGATCGCCCTGCACCTGCAGCACACCCAGCGCATCCAGTGCCGGATAGTGGCCGCGATTGAAGCTGGTGACCGCATGTCCGCGCGCGCGCAGGCCTTCGCACAACTTCTGGCCGAGGAAACCCCCGCCGCCGGTCACCAGGATCTTCATTAAGATGCCCCTTCGGCTTGTCTGGCCGCCCACGCCGCCAGTTTCTCGCGACCGATCTTGGCGTTGTGGCGGATGTCCACCGGGAATGCCTGCGGGTAACGCAGGAAGCGCGCGACCTTCGCGGTATGCACATGCCCATCGGCGATGAGCCGCAGTTCCTCGGCGATGCGCGGCCACTCGGCTTCGGCCACGCGCTCGTTCAATTCCACGCACAGCACTGCCTGCATGCCGGCGTTGGTTTGCACCTCGTGCATCGCGCCGCGGCCGCGCTTGTCGATGTCGATGCGCAACGCTCCGGCCGCACGCGGCACGCCGACCAGCGCCGTGCGTGCCACCTCTGGATGCACGTTGAACAGCGGCTCGACCTGCTCGGTGCACAGGGTGGTACCGGCCTCCACCACCACCCGCTGCGATTTGCGCCCGCAGAACCACAGCCGGTCTTCGCCATCGAAATAACCAAGATCGCCCATCCGGTGCACGATGCGCTCGCTGCCATCCTCCATGCGTTCGCAGATCTTGGCCAGCGCGGTTTGCGCATCGCGATTGAAATAGGCATCGGTGGCACTGGGGCCGGCGACGGTGATCTCGCCGACCACGCCGCGTGGCACTTCGCGCACGCCGCTCCACTCGGCGATCGCCGCGTCGTTGATCGCGATGATGCGCACATCGTTGCCCGCCACCGCACGCCCGACGCAGGTACCGGCGCCGGCCTCGGTGCGCGCGCGCAGGGTCAGCAGTTCGCGGCCTTCGATCACCGCGACCGGAAGGCATTCGGTCGCGCCGTACGGCGTCCACATCTGCGCGCCGTCGGGCAGCAGCGCGAGCATCTTCGCCACCACTTCCGGCGGCACCGGCGCACCGGCGCTGGTCACCCGCATCACGCCCGGCAGCGACTCGCCATGGTCGGCCAGCACGCGCATCAAGGCCGGTGATCCGAACAACTGGGTCACGCCGAAACGCTTGATCGCCGCGTGCAGCTTGCGCGGATCGGCGTCGGCCGGCCGGGTCGGGTCCATGTCGGGAATGATCGATGTCAGGCCCAACGCGGGATCGAACAACGCGAAGGGCGGGAAGGTCGGCAGGTCGACACCCCCCGATTCGATGGCGAATGCATCACGCAACATCGCGATCTGCGCGATGAAATGCCGATGCCGGTACAGCACGCCCTTCGGAACACCGGTCGAGCCGCTGGTGAACAGGATCGCGGCGATGTCCTCGCCCTGTGTGGTGCCGAAATCGTGGGCGATTGTCGCGCCATCGCGTTCGACATCCGCCAAGGTCGCATCGACCAGCCACGCGTGCCTGCCCGTGGTGATGCGTATCCGCGCCGACTTCGCCCAGCGCAGCAGCGCCTTCGCCAGCATCGCCAGGGGGATGCCGATGAACGCTTCCGGCGCGGCCTCGTCCAGGCATTGCTTCAATGCGCGCCGGTCGATGCCGGGATCGACCAGCACCGGCACCGCACCGAGCTTGAACAGCGCGAACATGGCGAGGAAGAATTCCGGCGTCGGGCGCACCATCACCACCGTGCGCGAACCCCGGGTGATGCCGCGCACGCTCAGCCCGGCGGCGATCGCATCACTGCGTGCATCCAGCTCGGCATAAGTCAGCGACTGCGCGTAGTCACCGCGCTTGCCCGGTACACGCATGGCGATGCGCTCCGGCGCTTCACGCGCGCGTTGGCGCAGGGCATCGGCGATGTTGGCCTGTCCATCCATGCGGTCATTGTCGCAGCCCTCGCGTGTGCGTGCGGATGCGACAATCCGCGCCATGAGCGATGTCCCGGAACGCCTCCACCCTTGCCTGACCTGTGGGGCCTGCTGCGCCTATTTCCGGGTCAGCTTCCACTGGTCGGAGGCGGATGCGTCGCTCGGTGGCAGGGTGCCGTTCGAACTCACCGAGCCATTGCGCACGCACGAGAGGGTGATGCGCGGCACTTCGCAAGAACGCCCGCGCTGCGTGGCGCTTGATGCGGAGATCGGCGTGTATTCGCGTTGCACCATCCACGACCGTCGGCCTTCCGTGTGTGCGCTGGTGCCGGCCAGTTACGAATTCGGCGAGGCCAGCCCGCAATGCGACAAGTCGCGCATCGCGCATGGATTGCTGGCGCTCACGCCCGCCGACTGGCTGGGCGTGAACGAGGCGGCGAAGAATCCGTTGCCTGAACGTTGAGCTGCGCGCTCAACGCCGCAGCGGATGCGCGTCGAGGAAGGCGCGGATCGCCGGCACCAATACTTCGTGCTTGTCCTCCAGCACATAGTGGCCGGCATCATCGAACGCATGCACTTGCGCCTGCGGCAAGGCGCGGGTGAAACCGGAGAGGAAGTGCTGGTCGAAAACGAAATCCCGCAAGCCCCAACCGAGGAAGGCCGGGCGATCCGCGTAGCCCGGCAATTGAGCTTCGGCCGCTTTCAGCAACGACCATGCGCGATCGCGCTCATCCAGCGGGATGTCCTGCATGAAACGCAGGGTGGAAATCGCATCGGACCAACCCTCGTAGACGCCGCTGTAGGCCTGCTTCACTTCGGGCGAGAGTTTGCGCCGCGTGCCGAACGCCGCCGCGCCGCGCGCGAACAGGTTGAAGCGGCGGATCAGCCAGCCACCGATGCGCGAATGCCGGCCCATCGCGATCTGCCACGGCATCGGCTTGGCCGCCGGCAGCGGGAACGAGGCGGTGTTGGTGATGACCAGGCGCTTGATGCGCGCCGGATCGCGGAGCGCCCAGCCGAAGCCGATCATCCCGCCCCAGTCGTGCACGGCGAGCGTGACCAGACCGCTGATGTCGAGATGGCGCAGCAGCGCATCGACGTCATCGATGCGCGATCGCAGGGTGTACTCGTAGCGCGGTGATGCACCGGGCGCGTCGTCGGGCTTGTCGGACAGGCCCATGCCGACGTGATCGGGAACGATGCAGCGGTAACGATCCTTCAATCCGTTGACCAGATGCCGCCAGTAGAAACTCCACGACGGGTTGCCGTGCAGCATGACGATGACTTCCCCATCGCGCGGGCCTTCGTCGAGATAACTCATCTCGATGCCTGGACGGACTTCGAAGCGATTGGGAGTGAAGGGATAGTCGGGAAAAATCATCAGTAGAGAGGCATGACGAGCAGGGCGATGATGCGGGCGCGATCCGGATCGTCCAGATTGATATCGATGGGGCGGTAACGCGGATCGGTGCTGTCCGGGCGCAGGCTGACCGATTGGTATTCGATGCCTTCGGCGCTCTCGCGCTTTCGGGCATCGTAGAACTTCAGGGTATAGCGCCCCGAGTCTTCGGCATCGCCCAGCGCGTTGCGTTCGGCCAGCACCATTTTCCCCTGTCGCGAACCGCCCGCATCCAGCGCGAACAGGGCCCACGTACCGTTGGGGATGCGCCGGTTCATCGAATCACCGACGATCTGCGCGATGAACATGCCGGGCCGGATGCGGATGTGATCGGGCAATATCGCCCACTCGATCGCATCGTCCTCCAATGATTGCGCATCACCGAAGTCGCCGGCCGCGATCTGCAGATCGAGCACCGGCACCGCATTCTCCCAGGGCCTCACGTCGCGCCAACGCAGCAGGGTGAACGGCCGGGTGTCGGGCGCGTCCGGCGCCGGTGGGAGTGACTTGTCCGGTGCCGCAGGCGCAGGCATCGCCGCATGACCGAGGTGCTCGGTGCGGCTGCGCACGAAGTTGCGGGTCGCTTCGTCTTCAAAATAAACATAACAACCTTTCATGCCGCGCGAGAGCAGCACGCGATAGGTGTTTTTCAGCAAGCCGAGAAAATCCTCGCCTGCATTGCGCACCGGACGGTCGTGCGAGTGCGCCTTGTCGCCGATCCAGTCGTTGCTGGCCGGATCGTGGCGCAGGTCGCGGCCCCAGACCACGCCCACGTAATCGAACTCGAAACCCTGCGCGGTGTAGACGCAACCGATCTGGTCGATGCCGCCCGGATCATGCGCCCAGAAATTCGCCTTCGGCACGCCGGCGGGCAGGCGCGTCATCTCCGGGCGCGCATTCCATGCGCGTTCGAACGCACCGAGCCGCACGTCGCGTACGAGCTGGCCGTTTTCGGCCAAATTCTTCGACCACGGCCAGCAGTAGCCCGCGACCATCCTCGCCGAATGGCCCTGCGCTGCCTTTGCACGGATCATCGCCTCCAGTTGTTCCGGCGAATCAGCGATGACGAACTCGAAGCTTTCCTGCTGTTGGTCGAACAGCACATTGGCGGTGCGACGCACCCCGAGCGTGTTGTCGACCCAGTTGACGAAGCCTTCCGAGCCCGCGCAACGGAACTGCGCCTCCAGCACTCGCTCGTGCAGGATGCAGCGATGCCGTGCGGCCGCCTCGCGGAACAGGCTGGAGCGACCGATTTCGTTGGGGCGCACCATCTGCCGGTCGTCGACGAAGAACACCACCACCTTCGCGGATGTCAGCAGTTCGTCGATCTGGCTGCGATCCGAGCGCTTGTCCAGGCGCGTGAAACGATGATTGCTGCTGGCGCGGATGCGATGCGCCTCGTCGCAGAGCAGCACGTCGATCTCTTCGCGATCCGCACTGCCGAACTGGTTGAAATAATGCAGCGAGGTGGCCGCCCGCTTTCCGAGCACCTTCTGCAGGGTGCTGGTGAATGCCTTGGAGCCGGTGGCGTGGCGCGCGTTGTAACCGGTGGCGGCCAACGCACCCAGCAGATTGAGCGCGAGTACCGACTTGCCGGTCCCCGGACCACCGTGGACGATGAAGACGTGCTTGCTGCCATCCCTGGCTGCGGCATCGACGGCGGCCAGCACCTGGCTGAAGACGACCTGCTGGTCATCCAGCAGCACGAACGAAGGCTCATCCGCGATCACGCGCGAGACATGCTCGAGCAGTTTCTTCGCCGGCCGGAAACGGCTCCCGGTGACCCGCTCGAGCACCGTGCCGTCATCACCATCGCCCAGTCGTTGCGACAGATGATCGGCCAGGCGGGTCGCATCGCCGCCGGCAAACACCGGCGCGAGTTGCCTGGCCGCCTCCGAGCCTTCGGCGAACAACGCATCGTCAGATGACGGTGTGTAGTTGTGCAGGTAGGCACAGGCATCAAGCTGGATGCGCTGCTCGCCCTGGAAGGCTTCGCTGCTGTCCGCCAGATAGCGACGGTACTGGTTCACCTGAACCGACGGATGCAACACATCGCGATGGTCGCCCCCTACCCAGGTACGCAACAGGTCATTGGCGCTGCCCGTTGCCGATCGGTCCCATTGCTTCAGCTCCACGATCACCGCGCGCTGGCGCTCGCCATCACCACCGGTCAGCAGCGCGTCGAGCCGAAGCGAAGACAGCGGCAGCTGGTATTCCAGCAGGATGCCGTTGTGCTCCAACCGCCCCCGCTCGATGACGCCGGACAGCGCACGCAACGAGTTCTGCCACGAGCGCACCTCCGCCTCGCCGGGCCGATAGCGGAAATGCGCCAGGAATGCTTCCTGCAGACGCTGGGCGATCGCGTTGTGGGTGGCAGCGTGGATGAAGTCGCGGGTGGTGCCGGCGTAGAGTTGCATGTCAGTCGCGGGCTTGGCTGGGTGGGAAGTCGGCACTCACAAAGGCTGCGCCCCCTCGTTCAAGATTTCGAAATACCGCTGGTAGGCGAACACCCGGTTGCGGCGCTGGCCGGTGAGCTCGTTGAGGATCTCCATGTCCTGCAACGTACGGATGGCCGCGCGTACCGTGGGGGCGCTCAGCGCCAGATGCGGCATGACCTGCGGCACGCCGAGCAGCACGCGGCGGGCAAACTGCTCGAACACCAGCCCGACGTTTCCGGCCCGGCTGCCCAATGCGGCCACGCGGGTGCGGTCGGCGGCCAGCAAGGCCAACAGCCGTTGCGCGGTATCCACCGCCTGCTGCGCGGTTTCCGCGACCCCATCAAGGAAGAAGCCCAGCCAGCCTTCCCAGTCACCGTCGACACGCACGGCATTCAAGCGCTCGTAGTACTCCGCACGTCGACGCTTGAAGTACAGACTGAGGTAGAGCGTGGGTTCGCGCAGCACGCCTTCGTTGCAGAGGATGAGCGCGATCAGCAGCCGTCCCAGCCGGCCATTGCCGTCGTTGAACGGGTGGATCGTCTCGAATTGGACGTGGGCGAGCGCTGCCTTGACCAACGGCGGCATGTCGCCGCGCGGTGCGTGCAGGAAGCGTTCGAATGCCGCCAGCGCTTCATCCAATGCCTCGGGCGGGGGCGGGACGAAATGCGCCAACGCGCCGATTCCACCACCGACGAAGACCTGCCCCGTGCGGAACTCGCCGGGGTGCCTGTTTGCGCCGCGCCCACCCTGCAACAACAACGCGTGCATTTCGCGGATCAGGCGCAAGGACAGGGGGAACTCGTCTTCGCGCAGCCGGCGCAGACCATGGTTCAACGCGGCGACGTAGTTCGAGACCTCTTCGACATCATCCACCGGGACACCCGGGGCCTCGTTCAGCTCGAACAGCAGCAGGTCCGACAGCGACGACTGGGTGCCCTCGATCTGCGAAGACAGCAGCGCTTCCTTGCGGACGTACTGGTAGAGGAAGAGTTCCGGGTCCGGCAGCATCAACGCGATGCCATCCAGCCGGCCCAGGGCTTGGTCTGCCTGCTCCTTGCGCGCCAGCAGGGCATCGCCGGTGAGATCGAGCGGCGGGGCAGGCGGCAGCGGATCGGGAATGAAAGCCTGGTAGCGGCTTTCCGCCATCGAGCCCGACACGTAACGTCCGGTGGTGCGCTGGACCATGAACTTTCCTTTGCGGGCCGGAAATCGTCCGCAAGGAAAATATTAAGCCAAATCTTTATTTAATTGGGCGGGCTTTCCAGCTTGGAAAAGTCACCACACCACTTCCGACATCGTGCAATTGAGCCCCGAGCCGATCCCCAGCAGCGCAACGCGGTCGCCCTTCTTAAGACGGCCGGCTTCCTTGAGCTTGGACAGCACGATCGGCACCGATGCGGGCCCGATGTTGCCGTGTTCGCCGAAGATCGTCATCACCTTCTTCGGGTCGATGCCGAAGTTCTGGATCAGCGTCTGGGTGTGCACCTTGCTGACCTGGTGGACGACGAACTGGTCGATCTCGTGCACCGCCCAGCCCATTGCCTGCTTGGCCGCGGCGAAGGTCTTGCCGGCCAGATGCATGCCTTGGATCAGCAACTGCTTGGTGTCGGTGACCATGCGGTCCAGGTTGCCGCGGCACAGCGTGTTCCATTCGGTCGCCGAGCGGGTCACGCCGCCCTTGTAACGCGGCGCGTCCGGGTGCAGTTCTGCGCGTGAGAGCACCATGCCGGCGGCACCCGAGCCCAGCGTCAGCGTCGCCAGCTCGTTGCGGAATTCGTCCTCGGTGGAATCCGGGCGCAGCATGCGTTCGATGGTCTTTTCATACGCCAGGTCGGCGGTCTCGCCGTCCACCACCAGCGCGTAGTCGATCTCGCCGCGCTCGATCATCCGCGCGGCCATGTCCATGCCGTTGATGAAGGCAAGACAGGCATTGGCGACATCGTAGTTCTGGCAGGTGTCGCCGACCTGCAGGTTGCCGGCGACGATGCTCGCGGTCGAAGGCTCCAGATAGTCGCGGCTGACCGAGGTGCTGACCAGGAGGCCCACCCTGTCGGCGCCGATGCCGGCGTCCTTGAGCGCGAGGATGCCGGCTTCGGTGGCGGCGTCGCTGGCAAGCTTATCGCTGCCCCACAGGCGACGGGCGTGGATGCCGGCGATGTCCTTCAGCACATCCACCCGGATGCCGAGCCGGTCAAGGGTAGGCTTGAGGCGCTGGTTGATCTCGTCCGAGCTCAGCGAATGCGGGGCATCCACATGGGCGAGTCCGGCGATGGCGACGTTCTGGAACAGCATGCGGATAAGGCTCAGGGCAACGGCAAAGACCGCATAGGGTACCGTTTCGGTGCCCTTTCCGCAGCCATCATCCGGCCCGCGTTCAGCCCGGGCAGCGCCAGGCGGCGAAGCGCTGCTTGCCCTCGTTCACCGGGCCAAGCGGGTGAATGTCGGTGGCGGGGATGCCGGCGGCCTGGTTGCGGGCCATGGTTTCCAGTTCCTCGGCCACGCGCAACTCGTTGCGGCGATACAGCGACACCTTGTCGGTGACCTCGACATCGATCTCGCCGACCTTCTCGCAGCTGGCCGGTTCGGCGCGCAGCACGCGGACTTTCTGGGCCTCGGGGGCGATCGGCACCCAGGTGCAGGCGGACAGCGCAAGAGCGGCGGCGGCGATCATCGGGGCATGGCGAAGGCGGGGCATGGGTTTCTCCATCGGGGGCGAGCGATGCTGCACATCGAAAAACAAGAATGCCCGCCATTGTGGCGGGCATCCGGGTCCAGCGGTACCGCCAAGCTGAACCTTACTTCTTGACCACCGGCTTGCCGTCGGCATCCAGCACGGTGACTTCGCCCAGATTGAGTGCACGCACCGGCGCTTCGATCTTGGACAGGTCGCCGACCACCACCCAGACCAGCTGGTTCGGGTCGATGCCCCTGGCGGCGGCATTGGCCTGTTCGGGCGTGAACGCCTCGACCTCGGCATTGCGCTGCTGCACCCAGTTGTCCGGCCGGCCATAGCGCACGATACCGCCGATGGTCGACATCACCGAGGCGGCGGTCTCGTAGGCGCCGGGCAGGCTGCGCACCTCATTGTTGACGACCTTGGTGACCTCCGCCGCCGTTGCCGGGGTCTTGCCACTGCCGTACTCGCTGAATTCGCGCTGCATTTCCTTGATCGAATCGGCGGTCTTGTCGATCTGCACCGGCGCGTAGGCGATCCACGGACGCTGGCCCAGTGCGCCGGTCAGCATCGTGCGCGCACCGTACGACCAGTGCTTGTCCTCGCGCAGGTTCATGTTGAGGCGGGAGGTGAAACTGCCGCCCAGCACGTCGTTGCTCATCTCCAGCTTGACCGCGTCGGGATCCGTGGTGGATGGCATCAGCAGGCCGGCCATGATGTTGGCCTGCACCGCGCCTGGCTGGTCGATCAGGTACACGCGCGGCTTGTCCGGACGCGCGACTTGGGCCAGCGGCTTGGGCTGCACCGCCTCGCCCGCGCCCTTCCAGTCGCCCAAGTGGCGGTTCAGCACCGGCACGATCTCGGCCAGGGTGGTGTCGCCGACCACGACGATCGTCGCGTTCTCCGGGCGCAGCCAGGTGCGCTGGTAGGCGAGCAGGTCATCGCGGGTCAAACCGGCGATCGCCGCCTCGGTGCCGCTGCCGGTGAACGGGATGCCGTAGGGATGCGATTCGCCATAGAGCAGCGGCGGCAAAACGCGCATCGCCACGCTCTGCGGCTGCGCCTTCTCCTGGGCGATGCCGGCGATCCACTGTGCCTTGACCCGGTCGATGTCCTTCTGGTCGAAGCGCGGCGCGCGCAGCATGTCGGCGAACAACGCGACCGAAGGATCCAGGTTGGACTTCAGGGCCGAGACATAGGCATTGCCGCCATCGAGTGACGCGCCGGTACCGAACGCCGCGCCGAGGCCTTCGGCGCGTGCCTTGAAGCCGAGCGCGTCGAGCTGGCCGGCGCCTTCATCGAGCATGCCCATGGTGAAGCTGGCGAGACCCGGCTTGCCGTCCGGATCCGAAGCATAGCCGCCCTTGAACTCGTAGCTCATCTGCACCACCGGGATCTCGTGGCGCTCAGCCAGGACGACGGTGGTGCCGTTGTCGAGCTTCGCCCGCTGCAGGGCCGGGAACTTGAGCGCCGGGAAATCGTCGACCGCGGGCACGCCTTTGGCGCGATCCACCGTGCTTGCGGAAGCCGTGTACCTGGCGTCCGGCTTGGGGAAATTCCACGATGCCGGCTTCGGGCTGGGCAGCTCGGCCAACGCCTTGCGTTCGCCCGGCACCACCAGGAAGGTATGGCTGGGCGCGGCCAGCCAGCGCTGTCCGGCCGCACGCACGCTGTCGGCCGTTGCAGCATCGACCCGGGCCATCGCATCGCGGAAACAGGCGGGATTCTTTTCGTAGATGGTGCAGGCGGCGAGCACGTCTGCCTTGCCGCCGAAACCGCCGATGCGTTCGACGCCGCGGATCATCTGCGCGTTCTGCACGGTCTTGGCCTGCGCCAGTTCCTCGGCGGTCGGGCCTTCGCGCAGCAGCTTTTGCAGTTCGTCGTCGATCGCCGCCTCGACCTGCTTGGGATCGACGCCCTTCTTCACCATCGCGTTGACGAAGAACAGGCCGGCCAGCTGCGAGGAATAGTTGCCGGTGCCGACGCTGTCGACCAGCTTGTCCTGGTAGACCAGGCGCTTGTCGAGGCGCGAGGTGGCGCTGCCGCCGAGCACCTGGCTGAACAGGTCGAGTGCCTGCTCGTCCTTGTTGCCGGTCTCGGCCACGTTCCAGGCACGGCGCACCATCACCTGCGGCACCTTGTCCTGCAGTTCGGTACGGCCGGACTGCTTGAGCGGCGCCACGTCGACCTTGGGCTGGGCCATGCTCGGGCCGGCCGGGATGTCGCCGAAGTACTTCGTCACTTTTTCCTTGGCTGTGGCCACATCGATGTCGCCGGCCAGCACCAGCACCGCGTTGTTCGGGCCGTACCAGCCGCGGAACCAGTCCTTGACGTCATCGAGGGTGGCGGCGTTGAGATCGTTCATCGAGCCGATCACGCCGCGATGGTACGGATGCGATGCGGGATACAGCGTCCGCGACATCACCTCCCACAGCTGGCCGTAGGGCTGGTTCTCGCCCTGGCGCTTCTCGTTCTGAACCACGCCGCGCTGCTCGTCGAGCGTCTTCTGGTCGATCGCACCGAGCAGGTGGCCCATGCGATCGGATTCCATCCACAGCGCCATGTCGAGCGCAGTGGTCGGCACGTTCTGGAAGTAGTTGGTGCGGTCGGTATTGGTGGTGCCGTTCATGTTGGTGGCACCGGCCTGCTCGAACGGCGTGAAGTACTCGCCCGGCGCGTTCTCGCTGCCGTTGAACATCAGGTGCTCGAACAGGTGCGCGAAGCCGCTGCGGCCGGCCGGTTCGTTCTTGCTGCCTACGTGGTACCAGACGTTGACCGCGACGACCGGCGCCTTGCGGTCGGTATGCACGACCACGCGCAGGCCGTTGGGCAGGGTGAAGGTTTCGTACGGGATATCGACGCTGGCCTTGGCCGGCGCGGCCAGCACGGCGGGCGCGGCGACGAGGCCGCCCAAGGCGGCGGACAGGGCAAGGGCGAGCGCGGCGGCGCGCGGGGTACGGAGTCGTGACATGCGGTGGTCCTGCACGGAGATGTTGAAACCCCGATGTTAGCCTTCGCTTCCGCACCCGGCCCCTGCCGGAAGTCCCATGGAGGCCCCGATGTCCCTGAACGTGCTGGTCACCGGTGCCAACCGCGGCATCGGGCTGGAATTCACCCGCCAGCTGCTCGAACGCGGCGACCGCGTGATCGCCGCCTGTCGCCAGCCCGGTCGCGCGCATGCGCTGGACGAACTCGCCGGCGAGCATCCGGGCCGTTTGCAACTGGTGCCGCTGGATGTGGCCGATGTCGCATCCCACCGCGCCCTGCTCGGCGAATTGCCGCTCTTGCTGGGCGAGGGCGGTCGGCTGGATCTGGTCATCCACAACGCCGGCGTGCTGCCCTCGGGCGAGCGCTTGGGGCAGCTCGAGGAAGCGGTGCTGATCGATGCACTCAAGACCAACGCCACCGGCCCGCTGTTGCTCAGCCAATCGCTGGCACCTCACCTGGCCGATGGGGCCAAGATCGCCCATCTCAGCTCGGTGCTCGGCTCGATCACCGCCACCGACGCCTTCTCCACGCCCAGCTATCGCATCTCCAAGGCCGCGCAGAACATGGCGACACGGCTGTTGGCCCCGGCGCTGCGCGACCGCGGCATCACCGTGCTGGCGTTGCATCCGGGCTGGGTGCAGACCGAGATGGGCGGCAGCGGAGCACAGGTGCGCCCGGCCGATTCGGCGCGCGGCCTGCTGAAGGTGATCGATGGCGCGACGCTGGCCGACAGCGGGCGCTTCATCGATTGGCAGGGTCAAGGCATCGACTGGTAACCATGTTCCACGTCATCCTGCACCGGCCGGAGATTCCCCCGAACACCGGCAACGTCATTCGCCTGTGCGCCAATACCGGCGCCCTGCTGCATCTGGTCGAGCCGCTCGGCTTCTCGCTCGACGACAAGCAGCTGCGGCGCGCCGGCCTGGACTACCACGAGTACGCATCAATGCAGGTGCATGCCGACCTCGACGCGGCGCTGGCGACGGTCGCACCGGGTCGCGTGTTCGCTTCATCCACGCGCGGACAGCGCCGCTACGACCAAGTGGCCTTCCGACCGGGGGATGCCTTCCTGTTCGGCAGCGAAACCGCCGGCCTGCCGCAGGCGGTGCTCGATGCGATCCCCGACGCCCAGCGCCTGCGCCTGCCGATGCGCGCGGGCAACCGCAGTCTCAACCTGTCAAACAGCGTTGCCGTGCTGGTTTACGAGGCATGGCGGCAACAGGGCTTCAGCGGCGGCGCCTGAGCGGATGCTTCTGCTCAATCGCCGATCAATTTCGGCAATGCCTCCTGCAACGCCTCGCGCAGCAATTCCAGGTCCAGGCCGGGTTCGCGAGCCTGGCGCATTTTCAACCCGTCCAGCAGGGCGCGCAGAACCAGGGTGCGCGCCTCGAGCTTGTCAGGTTCCACATCGCAGCCGCCGCTTTCGGGCGATGCCGCCAGCCAGCCGGCCAAGGCATCGTCGATCCGTTGGCTGAACGAGGACAGCGCATCGCCGATCAACGGATCGCGCGAGGATTCTGCGGTGATTTCCAGCACCAGCGCCGGCTCCAGCAGGCGTCCCGCGGCCTCCACGTCCCTGCCGGCGGTGGTCGGCGCGTCCTTGCGGAAGCCTTCGACAATGCGCGCAACGATGTCGCCGCTATCGGACGAATCCAGTCGATGCACGTCGCGTTCGAGCAATTCCATCTGCCGACTGACGATGCCGTGGATCAGCGCGGACTTGTTGTCGAAGTAGCGGTAGATCAATCCCGCACTCATCTGCGCGGTGTCGGCGATCGCGGCCATGCTGGCGCCATGGAAGCCGCGCTCGGCAAAACAGCGCTGTGCCGCATTGAGGATGCGATTGCGCTGCGCCTCTGCGCGCCGGCTGCGGCTTTCGCCGGGGACTGCGGCCATCATGGCGAAACGGCGGGGGGGGTCTCGGCCTGCCAGCCACCGCCCATCGCGCGATACAGCGAGACGCGGTTGGCCTGCTCGGCCAGGCGCGCGGCGATCAACCCCTGCTCCGCCGAGTAACGCGTGCGCTGCGCATCCAGCATCACCAGGTAACTGTCGCGGCCGGCATCGTAACGGGCCTTGGACAGTTGCTCGGCGCGGCGCGCGGCGTCCAGCAGGCGTTCGGCGGCGGCGCGGCGTTCGGCCAGGGTCGCGCTCAGGCTGATCGCATCGGCCACTTCGCGGAAACCGGACTGGATCGCCTTCTCGTAGGTCGCGAGGGCGATGTCGCGGTTGGCGGTGGCCACGCCCAGGTTGGCGCGCAACGCGCCGCCCTGGAAGATCGGGATGCTGACCTGTGGCGCGAAACGCCAGAAGCGGGTGCCGGAATCGAACAGGCCGGTGAACTCGCCGCTGGCGCTGCCGGCGGCGGCAGTCAGCCGGATCGACGGGAAGAACGCCGCGCGTGCGGCGCCGATGTTGGCATTGGCCCCACGCAGCGCGTGCTCCGCGGCCTGGATGTCGGGACGTTGCAACAACAATTCCGAAGGCAGGCCAGCGGGCAGCGGCGGCATCGCCACCAGCCCGTCGCTGAAGGTCTGCGGCAGGTCGGTGGCGGCCAACGGCAATCCCGCCAGCAAATCCAGCAGGTGCCGATCCTGCTCGACCATCCCGGCGTACAGCGCTGCGTTGGCGCGCGCGGTTTCCACCAGGGTACGCGCCTGCGCCAGCTCCAATCCGCTGACCGCGCCCAGCTCATGCCGGCGTTCGGTCAGCCGCAGCGATTCCTGGTAGGTCGCAAGCGTGGCCTGGGTGATCGCCAGCAGGCTCTGGTCGGCGGCCAGGGTCATCCACGCGTTCGACACCTCGGCGATCAGCGCGATCTGCGCGGCGCGCCGGTTCTCGTCCTGCGCGAAATACTGCTGCAGGGCCGCTTCGCTCAGGTTGCGCACGCGGCCGAACAGGTCCAGCTCGAAGCTGGCCAGCCCGACCGAAGCGGTGTAGTTGTCACTGGTCGGCGCATCGCCGCCAGTGCGCTCGGCACTGACGCTGCCGCCGACCGCCGGCACCCGATCGGCACGCTGGATGCGGTACTGCGCACGCGCGCGGTCCACGTTCAGCATCGCCACCCTGAGGTCGCGGTTGTTCTCCAGCGCCTGCGCGACCACGCGCTCCAGGCGCGGGTCGATGAGCATGTCGCGCCAGCCGGCCTGCGCAGTATCCCCGGTGCTGGCCGCGGTGGCGCGCTCGGGCATCGGCCAGCCGCTGCGGATCTGCGGCTGGGCCTCCGGCAACGGCGGCTCCAGGGTGGCGCAACCGCCGGCCGTCAGCGCGATTGCCAGCGCAAGGCTCAGGGACTTATTCATGGACATTCTCCGGAGCCGGCGGCGCGGCGTGCGCGACATGCTGGTCGGCGTGCTTGCCGCGACCACTGAACAGGCGCGTCACCACCAGGTAGAACAACGGGATGAAGAAGATGCCGAGCGAGGTGCCGACGATCATCCCGCCCAGTACACCGGTACCGATAGCGATCTGCGCGCCGGAGCCGGCACCACTGGCAATGGCCATCGGCAGCACGCCGAAGCCGAATGCCAGCGAGGTCATGATGATCGGGCGCAGTCGGTCTCGCACCGCGTGCATGATCGCCTCGACGAGATTGGTGCCGGCCTCGTAATACTGCTTGGCGAACTCGATGATCAGCACCGCGTTCTTGCTGGTCAGGCCGACCGTGGTGAGCATCGCCACCTGGAAATAGACGTCGCGCTCCAGCCCGCGCAGCAGGGTGAACAGCACCGCGCCCAGGATTCCGAGCGGTGCCACCATCAACACGGCGGTCGGCACGCTCCAGCTCTCGTAGAGCGCGGCCAGCGCCAAAAACACCACAAGCAACGACAACGCATACAACAGCACGAGCTGGTTGCCGGCGGCGCGTTCCTGGTAGGACTGACCGGTCCATTCGATGCCGACGCCCTCGGGCAATTCGCCCACCAGCCGCTCCACTTCGGCCATCGCATCACCCGAACTCACTCCCGGCTGCGCCTGGCCCTGGATTTCCAGCGAGGCGGCGCTGTTGTAGCGCTCCAGACGCGGCGAACCGTAGGTCCAGGACGAACTGCCGAAAGCCGAGAACGGCACCATCTGCCCGCTCGCGTTGCGCACCGACCAGCGGTTGAAATCGTCCGGCACCATGCGGAACGGCGCATCGGCCTGCACGTAGACGCGCTTGACCCGGCCGCGGTCGATGAAGTCGTCGACGTAGCGTCCGCCCCAGGCCGTGGCCAGCATGTTGTTGATGTCGGCAATCGACAGCCCGAGCGCCTGCGCCTTGGCCGGGTCGATGTCCAGGCGCAGTTGCGGCTGATCTTCCTGCCCGTTCGGACGCACGCCGGTGATGAGCGTGCTCTGGCCAGCCAACCCCATGAACTGGTTGCGCGCGGCCATCAATGCCTCGTGGCCGATGCCGCCGTTGTCCATCAGGTTGAAGGAGAAGCCCGACGAGGTACCCAGGCCCTGGATGGCAGGGGGGGCCATCGCGAACGCCATCGCGTCCTTGATCTGCATCAGCCCGCCCATTGCGCGGCCGGCGATCGCCTGCGCGCTCTGGTCGGCACCCTTGCGCTCGTCCCAGTCGTTGAGCTTGATGAAGCCCATGCCGGTGTTCTGGCCGCTGCCACCGAAGCTGAAGCCCTGCACGGTGAAGATCGACTGCATGTCGTCCTTGGCGACGTTCCGGAACACCTGCTCGACCTGCTTGACCGATTGCAGGGTGCGTTCCTGGGTCGCGCCGACCGGGGCCTGGATGATCGTCATCAGCACGCCCTGGTCTTCTTCGGGCAGGAAGCCGCTCGGAGTGCGCAGGAACAACAGGCCGGCCACGATGCCCAGCACCGCGTAGATCAGCATGAAACGCCCGGGGCGGCCGAGGATGCCGCGCACGCCGCGCTGGTAGCGCGCGCTGCCGGCGTTGAACTTGGCGTTGAACCAGTCGAGGAACTTGCCGATGGGCCCGCTGCCGTGTTCCATGTGGCCGCCCTTGGCGACCGGCTTGAGCATCGTCGCGCACAGCGCCGGGGTCAGCACGATGGCGATCAGCACCGAGAACGTCATCGCGGTGACGATCGTCGCGGTGAACTGGCGATAGATGACGCCGGTGGAGCCGCCGAGGAAACCCATCGGCACGAACACCGCCGCCAGCACCACGCCGATGCCGATCAGCGCGCCGGTGATCTGGTCCATCGATTTCTTCGCCGCTTCCTTGGGCGACAGGCCTTCCTCGCTCATCAGGCGCTCGACGTTTTCCACCACCACGATCGCATCATCGACCAGCAGACCGATCGCCAGCACGCTGGCGAACATGGTCAGCATGTTGATGGAGAAGCCCAGCAGGCCGAGCACGGCGAAGGTGCCCAGCAGCACCACCGGCACCGCGATGGTCGGGATCAGTGTGGCGCGGAAGTTGCCCAGGAACAGGAACATCACCAAGAACACCAGCAGCACCGCCTCTATCAGCGTTTCGATGACGCCCTTGATCGAGACCTCGACGAAGGGCGTGGTGTCGAAGGGAATCACCGATTCCAGCCCGGTCGGGAAGTACGGTTTGATTTGCTCCAGTTCTGCGCGGACGGCGGCGGCCGTGTCCAGCGCGTTGGCGCCGGTGGCCAGCATCACCGCCATGCCGCTGGCCGGCTGGCCGTTGTAGCGGCTGCTGAAGCTGTAATTCTCCGCACCCAGCTCGACCCGGGCCACGTCGCCCAGGCGCAGCGCGGCACCATCGGTCTGGCTGCGCAGCAGGATGGCGCGGAACTGCTCCGGCGTCTGCAGACGGTCCTGCGCGGTGATGGTGGCGTTGAGCTGCTGGCCTTCCACCGAGGGCGCGCCGCCGAGTTGGCCAACCGCGACCTGCGCGTTCTGCGCCTGCAACGCGGCAGTCACCTCGGCCACGCTGAGGTTGTAGCTGTCCAGCTTGCCGGGATCGAGCCAGATCCGCATCGCGTACTTGGTGCCGAACACCTGGGTGCCGCCGACGCCCGGCACGCGCGCGATGCGCTCGGCCACCGAGCTGGAGACGTAATCCCCGATGTCCTGCGCGTTCATGCTGCCATCGGTGGAGACGAAGCCCAGCACCATCAGGAAGCCCGCGGAAGCCTTGTTGACGGTCACGCCCTGGCGCTGCACTTCCTGCGGCAGCAGCGGCATCACCGATTGCAGCTTGTTCTGCACCTGCACCTGCGCGGTGTCCGGATCGGTGCCGCTCTGGAAGCTGAGGCTGATGCCGGCGCTGCCGTTGGATTGGCTGTTGGAGGTCATGTACATCAAGCCATCCAGCCCTTGCAGGCCCTGCTCGATGATCTGGGTGACCGAGTCCTCCACCACCTTGGCCGAGGCGCCGGGATAGTTGGCGTTGATGCTGACCTGCGGCGGGGCGATGTCGGGATAGCGCTCCACCGGCAACTGGCGGATGGACAAGACGCCGGCGAGCATCAGGATGATCGCGATCACCCAGGCGAAGATCGGGCGATCGATGAAGAAACGTGCCATGGGAAAGGCTCCTGCTTACTGCTGGGCGGCGGCGGGTGCGGCCGGCTTGGCGGCGGCCTGCCCGCTAGCCGCCTGCGGCGCGGCTCCTTGTTCGCTGGCCTGCACCTGCGCCCCCGGCTTGATCTTCTGCAGACCTTCGACGATCAACTTGTCGCCGGCCGCAAGCCCGGACTCGACCAGCCACTTGTCGCCGATCGCGCGGCTGACCTTGACCTCGCGCGCTTCGACCTTGCCCTGCGCATCGACCACCATCGCGCTGGCGTTGCCCTTGGGATCGCGGGTGATGCCCTGCTGCGGGGCGAGGATGGCATCGCGACGCTCCGCGTTCGCCACCTTCGCACGCACGAACATGCCCGGCAGCAGCAGCTGCTCGGGGTTCGGCACCACCACCCGCAGCGCCACCGCGCCGGTGGCCGGGTCGACGGTCGCCTCGGCGAAGCTCAACTGGCCGGTGTGCGGATAGGTGCTGCCATCCTCCAGCTCGATGTCGACCGGCACCGACATCGTGCCCTGTACGTTGCCGGCATCGATCTCCTGACGCAGCTTCAGCAGCTCGGTGCTGGACTGGGTGAGTTCGATGTACATCGGGTCCAGCCGCTGGATGGTGGCCAACGGCGTCGCCTGCGCCGAGGTCACCAGCGCACCGCGGGTCACGCTGGAGCGACCGATGCGGCCGCTGATCGGCGCGGTCACGCGGGAAAAGCCCAGCGGGACGTTGGCGCCCTGGACGCCAGCCTGGGCGGCGCGCACATCGGCCTCGGCCTGGCGCAGCGCGGCCTGCGCAGTCTCGTTGTCCTGCCGGCTGATCGCATCGATCCTGACCAGTTGCGCCGAACGCGCGGCGTTCTGGCGAGCGGTGCCAAGCGTCGCCTGCGCGCGCAGCAGGGCCGCCTGCGCGCTGTTGGCGTCCGCCCGGAACGCGGTCTGGTCGAGCTGGTACAAGGCCTGCCCGGCGCGCACGCTGCCGCCTTCGGTAAACAGCAGTTGCTGGACGATGCCGCTGACCTGCGGCCGCACTTCGGCGATCTGCGAAGCCTCGGCGCGGCCCGTCAGCTCACGGGTGAGCAGCGTGGTTTCCGGCTTCAGCGTGACCACGGTCACTGCGGTCGGCGGCATCTGCTGTCCCGCGGCGGGTGCATCGCCATTGCCGCAGGCGGCCAGGATCAAGGTGGCGGAAAGAAGCGCAGTGCTGCGCAGCGCAATACGTGGGGCAAGGCGACGGGCCATCGGATGGACTCGCAAAGGAAATGGGATCGACCGATGCGGTCGAGGGCGGGGAGAATGAACGATCATTCACTCCCTGTCAATGCCGCCATACTGGACCAACTGTCTTAGTAGGAACGTCGCCAACGGCAAACTAGGTGCCGACATACAGGCGCTGGGCGCCCAACTATGGCCGCGCCGCGTGAAGAACTTAAAGACATGTCGAAAAAACAACGTTTTACGTAAGCGCGCCGCCTTCAGAGAAGAGCAAAGTCGGTGCGCTAATCACTGTCGGGCTGCCCGAGGGTAGTGCGCGGGCCAAAGACCTTGATCAGCCGAACCAGTTCAGCGTAATCAGCTGAGCAATCGGGTGGTGCGCTCAGTCACGACACCACCTTGCGTATGCAGGACAAGCCAAGCGAAAATTACGCCATGACCGGGTGACCTTCTCTCCTAACGACTTTGCTGCCAGCGGTGCCGGATGTCCCGGAGCCGTGCTTGGCAGTGTTCGTATGGAGAAATCACATGCCTCTGTCTTCTACCGCAACCCGCCGCCGGATGGGCCTGCTCGTTCGCCTCGCTGGCACTTCCTCTAGAGATCTTGCCCCACTGCCCGATGGACGTCCGTTGTGGGCCAAGCGAACAGCCGTCACGGTCCTAGGCAATTGTCTCGCCATCGACTTGCGTGGTGACCAGTTACTCGTTCTCCGACGCTCCGCCCACCTGGAGGAATCATGGGTTCGCGTCGAACACGCGCTAACCCGTGAAGCGCGCCGGACTTGGGCTCGTGAAGGAGTCGAAGTAGCCGGCCCCTCGTTGGCACTCGAGGGTGTCGACACACGCCGCGCGAGCGTAGCCGTGGCTCCCTCCTCATGGTTGTGCCGTTGTCCGTCCTGCGGCGTGAGCATGCGAGTTCAAAGGCCGACACCTTAACGCTGCCGCTGAGCTCCGGCGAACGCCGGAGCTCAGTACTGCCTCATCTATCGCGTGAGTTGCTGCAGTCATAGACGAATTTGATGAGCACAACCATCGGGACATGATCGGCGTAATGATCGACGCTTGGACCGCTATCGGCCAAGAGCGGACGTCTGGCGTAACCCCAGCGACCACTCTAAAGCCACCCTTTCATGGTCGGGACCGGGGTTCGAATCCCAGTGGGGACGCCCCTTTACGATACGGATCAACGGCTTACGCAGGATTAACCGATCTACCCACCTAACGACCCACCTACGGGCGTTGGATGGGATGAGACGACTAAGCCGCCCTCTTTGGGCGGCTTTTTCGTGTCAAGCCTTGGCGTGCCCGAATCGACGGCACATCATGCCCTCATGGAAGCGCAGGGGGCGCGTAATGCTTAGGAAGTTCGTCAAGATCAGTAATGTCGGTCTGCTGCGGGACGGCGTGCCTGCTACACCGGCCAACTTCGATGCCGTCACTTTGATATACGCCGAGAATGGGCGCGGCAAATCGACGTTAGCCAACATCTTGCGCGCGGTCGCGCAAGGCGACGTGCAAGCAGTGGTGGGCGGAAAGACAATCGACTCGCCCGATGCGCCGCACGTCAATTTGCTTTGCGACGTAGGGGGCGGCAATGCACCGGTGGTCCTCAAGGATGGAGCATGGACGGGCACCGCGCCCGAAATCTTTGTGTTCGATCCGACGTTTGTTGAGGACAACGTATTCTCGGGGCAGGAGGTCCGAGCGGATCAACGGCAATCCCTTCTGAAATTCGCTCTAGGCACAGAGTCAGTACAGCTCGAAAAGGAACATCACGAGCTGACGTCGCTGATCGCCGACCAGACACGTGCGTTGAACGACGCAAGCAGGCGGCTACTTGCATTCGGCAAGCAAATCCCGGTTGATCAGTTCATTGCATTGCAGGATGTACCGGACGCTGATGTCCAGATCGCCTCGCTACGTAGCCGGCTAGAAGCGGCGAAGAATGCTGCGGCCTTCCTCCAGCGACAAGGGCCAGACGCCCTCCCCCAGATTGAGTTCGATGTTGACGCTTTCTTCAACATCCTCAGCTCTACGTTTCAGGGCATCCGCGAAGATGCCAAGACGCTAGTCCAAAGGCATTTTGAGCTACACAATGCTCCGCCAGGAATCGAAGAATGGGTGACGAAGGGACGAGAGTTTGGACTAGAGCATGGTTGTCCGTACTGCGGACAAAGCGTGGAAGGTGCTGAGCTTATTGAAGCCTATGACGGGTATTTCAACAGGGCCTTTGACGATTTCATGGCGAAAGTTGCCGTTCTCAGTCGCGGGGTAGAGACGCGCTTCACTGTCGCAAAGATCGACGCATACAAAGCTGCGCTCGACGTGAATGAGGCGCGCGTGAAAGCATGGAACGATCAACTCGACATACAACCTCCATCGCTTGACATAGAACAGGTCCAGCGGACGCTTTCTAGCGTCCGGGAGCTGGCCGGTGAACTTGCGCTGCAGAAACAACGACGCCCACTAGAGGCATTGGGTACCCCGGAGCAAAAGGCCACGATTTCGCAACTGCTCGGCGAGATTCGAGGACAAGTGGACGGACACAACACCTCCGTGACGGATATTTCCAGGCGCATCACTACGTTCAATCGCGACCTAGGAACTGAATCTGCCGCGGCCATTACCGCTTCAATCTCTCGCCTTGAGGCGGTGATTGCAAAGCGCGCGCCGGAGGCTGGTGAAGCGATTACGGAGTACACATCGGCCAAAGCCAAGAAGGATGAGCTGACCACCAGAAAGACGGAGGTTAAGGAGAAGCTAGATGGACTTCTGCCGGCAATTCTTAGCCAGTATGAGGTGCATATCAATGCGTTTCTTCAGAAATTCAATGCGTCATTCTCGATTGAGAAGTTCACGACAAGCGCGCGTGGTGGGACGGTGCGAACGGAGTACGGCCTGAAACTCCGCGGTCATTCTGTGGGGCTTGGATCGCGAGAAGAAATGCACCAGAGTTTTCGGGGTGTTCTAAGCGAGGGTGACAAGCGAACTTTGGCACTCGCATTCTTCTTCGCTCGACTCCTAGCATTCGGTGATCAAATAGGTGGGAAAGTTGTAGTGCTCGATGATCCGGTCTGCAGCATGGACTCAAACAGACGGACTCGAACAATCCAAGCTATCGCTGATTTGGCTGCGGCGGGCGCTCAAGTTGTCGTTCTTTCCCATGATGCTTATTTCCTATTGGCTCAACGGGACGTGCTCGCCGGCCCAAAGTACAAGACACAGACAATCGTGCATGAAATTCGGCGAGCAGCGAACGATTACTCCATCATCGATTCGTGTGATCTCGACTATCTCTGCCAAGAGCCCTACATCCAGCGGTATGGAAAGGTAACCGCTTACTTGGAAGGCACCTATCAGGGAAAGTTGGATGAAGTCGCGGATGACTTGCGCCCCCTCGTTGAAGGGTTCTTCAAACGGAGGTTTCCGGC
>JAEWNY010000077.1 GCA_023461075.1 Pseudomonadota bacterium
GGCGGCAACAACTGTTCGCTGCTGTTCGGGACCGCCGCATGAAGCCATTGCAAGCACGCATCGAAGGCATCGGCTGGTGGTCGAAGGGCTTGCCGTCGTGGAACGATGCACTGTCGTTCTCGCGCGATGGCCTGATGCCCGAGAACGCCGCTGCACGACCTTCACCGCAGCTGCTGGCGCCGAACGAGCGCCGCCGCGCACCGGAATCGGTAGCGGTCGCGCTGGAAGTCGCGCTGGCTGCCTGCACCGCCGCGGAGCGCGATCCGGCGAGGCTGCCATCGGTGTTCGCATCGACCCATGGCGACCTCGGCATCACCGATTACATGAGCGCGACACTGGCCGGCGATGATCCGGCATCGATCTCGCCGACGCGCTTCCACAACTCCGTGCACAACGCTGCCGCCGGTTACTGGACGATCGGCGCCGGTTGCATGCATCCGGCCACTGCGCTCTCGGCCTACGACGCGACTTTCGCGCAGGGCTTGCTGGAAGCGCTGGTGCAGCTGGCCAGCGGCAACGATGCCGTGTTGCTGGCGGCCTACGACACCGGCGCGACCGGCCCGTTGGAGGCGATTTCCAACACCACCGGCACACTGGGTGGCGCCTTGCTGCTTGCGCACGGCGAAGGCACGGGACGCGGCATCACCGCCACGCTGGCCGATGGTGGAGCGTCACCTGCCATCGGGCCGTTGTCGCTACGCGAAGCCGGCAATGCCATGCACCCGATGCTGCCGCTGTTCGATGCACTCGCGCGCGATGACGCTTCGCGCATTGCGCTGGATGCCGGTGCGGGACGCGTGCTGGTGCTCGACATCGCCGCGGCCTGAGCCCAGGATGAGCCCGTGACCTACGACCGACAGAACATCGCCGTTATCATCCCCGCGCTCAACGAGCGCCTGCGCATCCGTGAGGTGGTGGAAGGCGCCCTGCGCCACGCCGAGCGGGTGATCGTGATCGACGACGGCTCCGACGACGGCACGGCCGAGTGCATCGCCGACCTGCCGATCACCCTGCTGCGGCATGAATCGCGACAGGGCAAGGGGGCCAGCCTTCGCGACGGCTTCGCCGAAGCGCTGCGGCAAGGCGCGGTCGCC
Organism: Pseudomonadota bacterium; assembly: GCA_023461075.1. Taxonomy (GTDB): domain Bacteria; phylum Pseudomonadota; class Gammaproteobacteria; order Xanthomonadales; family Xanthomonadaceae; genus Solilutibacter. Next base: position 1,095 of record JAEWNY010000077.1, read on the forward strand.
GCGATCACCATGGATGGCGATGGCCAGCACAGCGCCAAGGACATCCCGCGCCTGCTCGATGCCGGCAACCGTCGCCCCGGCTGGATCGTGATCGGCGCGCGCCTGCGCAAGCGTGCGCAACAGCCGACCTACCGTCGCCTCGCCAACCAGTTCGGCGACTGGGGCATCGCCTGGGGCACCGGCTACCAGCTCGCCGACAGCCAGAGCGGTCAGCGCCTTTATCCGGCGAGCGTGTTGGCGCTGGGCGACGTGCCGGGCGAGGACTTCGTCTACGAGGCACAGATCCTGATGTCCGCGGCGCGGGAACTGGGCGTGCGTTGCGTGTCGGTGCCGATCGAGGCGCGTTACAACCAGGTCCATGCCGCGCCGGAAATGCGCGCCAGCCACTTCAAGCCGTTCAAGGATTTCAGCCGCATCACCTCGCACGTGGTCGGCCAGTGCCTGAAACACGGCCACGTGCTGCGCGTGTACCGGCAGGTGCGCGCGAATCCCCCGGTGATCGACGATGCCGATGGCGTGCTGGCCGATGTCGAGGCCGCGCCGCGCCACGCGGGTTGAGTGATGGACGGAGCGATCGAGAAACGCGACGTGGTGATCCTGGGTGGCGGCCTGGCCGGGCTGACGCTCGCCCTGCAACTGCGCCAGCAGGAACCGGAACTTTCGATCCGCATCATCGAGCGACGCGCGCACCCGGTGCCGGAAGCCGCGTTCAAGGTCGGCGAGTCCACCGTCGAGATCGGCGCGCATTACTTCGCCAATGTGCTCGGCCTGCGTGAGCACCTCAGCAAGGAACACATCCGCAAGTTCGGCTTCCGCTTCTTCTTCTCCGATCGCAGCGAGCGCATCGATCGCTGCACTGAGCTGGGCGTGAGCCGGTTGCTGCCGACCCCAAGCTGGCAGATCGACCGCGGGCGTTTCGAGAACTTCCTCGGCGAGCACGCCAAGGCGCAGGGCATCGAGTTCATCGATGGTGCGACTGTGCGCGGCATCGATCTGGCGGATGGCGATGCCATGCATCGCGTGCGCTACCAGCAAGGCGAGGCGACGCACGAGATCGAAGCGCGCTGGTTGGTCGATGCCGCCGGCCGCGCCGGCCTAATCAAGCGCAAACTGGGCCTCGCCAAGACCAACGGGCACGACGTCAACTCCTGCTGGTGGCGGGTCGAGGGCTTCGTCGATCCGAACGACTGGTCGGATGACGAGGCGTGGCTGGCGCGTTGCGATCCGCGCGATCGCTGGCGCTCAACCAACCACCTGTGCGGCGAAGGCTATTGGGTATGGATGATCCCGCTTGGCTCGGGCACGCATTCGATCGGCATCGTCGCCGACGAGGCAGCCCATCCGCTGGCCACGCTCAACAGCCACGAGAAGGCGATGGCGTGGCTGCACGGGCACCAGCCGCAGCTGGCTGCGAGCCTCGACAAGCCTGGACACGCGCTGCTGGACTTCATGTTCATGCGTCATTTTTCGCACGACTGCACCCAGGTATATTCGCGCGACCGCTGGGCAATCACCGGTGAGGCAGGCCTGTTCCCCGACCCGTTCTATTCGCCGGGCAGCGACTTCATCGCCATCTCCAACACCTACATCGCCGACCTCATCGCTCGCGATCGCTCCGGCCAGCCGTTCGCGCCTTACGCGGAGCTCTATCAGCAGTTGCTGCGCTCGTTCTACGACAACACGATGACGCTCTACCAGGACCAGTACCCGCTGTTCGGCAACGCGCGGGTGATGCCGGTCAAGGTGATCTGGGATTACACCTATTACTGGGCGTTGCTGGCACCGTTGTTCATGTCCGGCCGGATCGCCGCGCTGGCCGTGCTCGGTCGGTTGCGTCCGCAGTTCGAGCGCGCACGCACGCTGAATCTCTCGATGCAGCCGTTCCTGCGCGCATGGGGCGAGGCCGATCGGCACGGCATCCGCGAGGACGATCGCCTGCTCGACCAGTACATCATCCCGTGGTTCCACGAGATGAACCGCGCGCTCAACGACAGGGATGACGATGCGGCCTTCATCGAGCGCATCGCCGGCAACGTGGGGATGATGCAGCAACTCGCGCGCGAGATATTCGACACGGTTCGCGCCGCGCATCCCGGTATCGAAGACCATGGGTTGCAGGCCTTGCTGGCCGATGTCGAAGCGGGCGATGCGCTGCTCTCGCCGGCCTGGTACGCGCAGGACGCTTGACCCGCTTCAGCTCATCCCGCCATCGATGCCGATCACCTGGCCGTTGATGTAGCCGGCCGCATCCGAACACAGGAAAGCGACCAACGCCGCGACTTCCTCCGGCGCGCCGACACGTGCCGCCGGCACCATCGCCTTCAGCTGTTCCGGCGGAAACAACTCGTCGGTCATCTGTCCGGCGATCACCCCTGGCGCGACGACATTGACGGTGACGCCGCGGCTGCCCATCTCGCGCGCCAGCGATTTGCTTGCCCCGTGCAGCGCGGCCTTGGCTGCGGCGTAGTTCACCTGCCCGCGATTGCCCAGCACCGCGGCGACGCTGGAGACATTGACGATGCGGCCCCAGCGCGTACGCGCCATCGGCAGCAGCAGCGGTTGGGTGGCGTGGAAGAAGCCGTTGAGCGAGACATCGATGACCCCGCGCCATTGCGTGTCGGTCATGCCGGCGAGCGGCGCGTCATCATGGATGCCGGCGTTGTTGATGAGGATCTGGATGGAGCCATCCGCCAGCAGCTTAGCGATCGCGGCGCGAGTGGCGGTGGCATCGGTGATGTCGAAGGCCACGGCCTCGGCACTGCCGCCTGCCGCGAGGATTTCGTCCACCAGCGCATCGGCGCGCGCGCGACTGCGGTTGGCATGGACGATGACATGATGCCCGCTGGCCGCGAGCGCCCTGCAGATCGCGCCGCCGATATCGCCGCTGCCGCCGGTCACCAATGCGCGTTTGCCGGTCATCTTCGGATCCGGTTTCGATGGAGTAGGTTGCAACTGTAGCGGTCGCGGCGCGATCAGTCGCGCAACATCACCGCGGCGCGGCCCTTGGCGATCAGCCGGCCCTGGTGTTCGATGCGAAAACCGTACTGCTGGCTGTCCTCGCCTGCCGCCAGCAACCCGGCGCTGCAGATCAGCTCGCCGGGCAGCTCATCGATCCGGGCCAACGCGAGTTCCAGTCCACGCAGCGCCACCAGGAAGCCCGGCCGCACTGGCGCATTCGATGCGTGCGCCAGCAATCCGCCATGCACCGCCATGGCTTGCGCGCCGTATTCGGCCAGATGGATCGCGCGCAACTGGCTATCGCTGCGCAGTGGATGATCGAGGTCGGCATGCGATGAAGTGGCAAGGCGGATCGAAGTCGCATCGGCCTGTTCGATGCGTTGCCACAGGCACATCGCGCCTTGGTGCGGGACGAGGCTGGCGATGTCGATGCCGTAGAAATCAAGCGAAGCCTCTTCATCCATGCACACGCTCCTCGCGGGTTGCCGGTTGCCGTGAGATCAACAGGCCGAGCAGGAAATTGCAGACGACGCCGAGCGTGACCGTGGCGCCGATTGCGCGCAGCACCGGGATGCTGGACAGGCCGAGCAACGCGAAAACCAGCAGGGTCATCAGGCTGCACACGATCAGCGCGTGCAGGGTGCGCAGCTGGTCGCGGATTCCGTCGCCGGCGTGGTCGAAGAACAACGCGTAGTCGAGGCCGAGGCCGGCCGCGAGGATCAAGGCGACCAGATGGAACAGGTTGAGTTCGATACCGAATACGCGCAGCACCGCGATGATGATGAGCGTGGTCAAGCCCATCGGCAACAGGACGCGCAGGGTGCGGTGCGGATCGCGCAGGGAGATCCACACCGTCGCGGCCAGCAGCAGCGCGGCGACGGCGAGCGAGAGCAGCACGCGCTCGCGGTACTGCACGACCAGCGATTCCGACGCGGCCTTCATGTCCACCGGCGCGATGCCGGCATCGCGTGCAGCGGCAAGGAAGGCCGCGTCATCGCTGATGCCGGAGACCGAGATCAACGCGGTGGCGCGGCCATCGGCTTCGCGCAGCAGTCCGGAGAGCGTCGTGGCGAGTGGCGTGCCGGCAAGATCCTGCAGGTGCATGGGCGGAGCGGTGCGCGCACGTTCGACATCGCGCAGGAAATCATCGAACACCTCGGGCACGAAGTCGGTGTCGGCGAGTGCGGCGTCGAGTTCCCTTTGCAATGTCACAGGTTCCGGCAAGCGCGCCTGCCGCGCCTGTTGACGCGCGCGCGAGGGCAGGTAGCGCGCAGCCATGTCGTAGCCGCTAATCAGGTCGGCCTGCTGCATCGCGTCGAGTCGTGGTCGCAGCGCTTCGCTCCTTGCCAATACATCGTCGATGTCGCGGCCTTCGACCGGCAGCAGATAGCGCACGTCGGGTGCCCCCAGTTCAGCGCGCAGGCGATCATCGCGGGCCATCGCGTCACGAGGCACCGGCGTCAGCTTGGAAAGGTCGTTCTCCCAGAACGGGCCGGGCGCAAACTTCATCATGGCAAGGGCTGCGACGGCCAGCACGGCCAACGCCCACGGCCGCGGTCGCGGCAGGCGCTCGATGCCGCGCCACAGGCGCGCCATCACGCGCGAATCGGCGGGATCGCGCGGATCGGGATCGAGCAGCGCCGGCAGCAGGAAGCGCGTGGCCAGCGCGGCGGCCAGCAGCGCGGCGATGGTGAACACCGCCAGTTGCTTGAGGCCGTCCACGCCCGAGGCGAAAAAGGTGAGATAGGCGATGCAGGTGGCGGCCACGCCCGTGGCCAGCGTCGGCCAGATCGAGCGTGCGTTCTGCCAAGGCGAGATGCCACGACGCTGGTGCGAGAACAGGTGGATCGGATAATCCTGCACCACGCCGATGAGGGTGAAGCCGAAAGCAATCGTGATGCCGTGCACGCCCTCGAACAGCAGGGCGACCGCGGCGAGTCCGGCAAGTCCGGCGCTGGCCAGCGGCAGCACGCCCAGCAAGGGTTGTTTCCAGTTGCGGTAGGCGATCAGCAGCAACAGGACCAGGCCGATGGTGTCGACCGAACCGATCAGGCTGGCCTCGCGCGCGGTACGCGAGCCGATCTCCACCGAGATCGCGCCGGGGCCGCTCATCTCCATGCGCGTGTTGCTTCCCGCGCTGACCTTGTCGAAGGCCGCGCGCACGGCGTTGACGGCATCCTCCTGCCCGGTCGGATCGAAGCCGGCGGCGCGGGTTTCGGCGACCATCAGCGCCGCATCGCCGGCGCGATCGAACCACACCTCGTGCTTGAGTTGCGGACCCCCGGCCGGTTGCCAGCCTTCGATCAGCTTCAGTGTTTCCAGCGTGGGGTCGGCCGGAATCAACGGCTCCAGCAAGCCGGCGGCGGGCGAGCCCAGGTCCTCGATGCGTTCCAGCAGCTGCGCGTGCAGGTAGTCGCGATCAAGCGCGCGTGCGTCCAGCGTGGGTGAAAGCAGGTAGCGATAGGGCCGGAGTTGTTCGGGGATCGCGTCGATGCCTTGTGGCTCGCCGTTCGACACCAGCAGGAAGCGTTCATCGGCCGCCAATGCGGCCGCCAGATCGCGCGATTGCGTGGCCAAGGTTTCGCGGTCGGCGCCGCTGATCGATAGCAGCAACAGACGCGAACCCGGGCCCTCGCCCAGTTCGTCCATCAACAGGCGCTGCTCGGGCGTCTGCGCATCCGGCATGAACTTGCGCAGGTCGCCCGACATCGACAGCCGCGAGGACAGCAGGAAGCCGGCGATGGCGAGCAGGGCCAGCCAGGCGAGCGCAAGCAGGACGCGGGTGCGGGCGGTGAGCGGTTTCATCGGCCTTCGGCGCGGGGCGGAAGGCGACATGGTAGTAGGTGCCGCGTCTGCGGACGGTCAGGCAGGCCGATCAGCCACCACGCTGGCAGAGCGCGACCAGTTGCGTGCCGCTGGTGGCCGCGGTCACGCTGCGCGCGGCGCTGGCCAGCAGGGTGCGCTGCACCTCTTCGCCGCGTATGGCGCGGGTCTCGATGCAATGCAGCTCGCTGCCGCGTCCGTACAGGGTGATGTCGCGGACGTGCTGCTTGAGCGTGGCCTGCCTGGGCGTCATCACCATCTGCCATTGCTGGCGCGTGCCGGATGTCGTCAGGTCGAAGTCGCGCCCGATCGCCTTGGCATCGCCCGAGAGCAGGGCGCCGAAACCGGCCTGCATGCCGGCCAGTTGCGGCGCGCGAGAGATGGCGAAATTGCGGACCGGTCGGCTCGGCCGCGCGATGCTGGCCTCATCGCCGCGGATGGTGGTGGTCTCGATGTAGGGCGCGCGGACATCGCGCACCAGGGTCTGGGCATCCGGCCGACGGTATTCGCCGGACAGGCGCAGCGGGTTCTTCAGCAGGCGCGAGCTGCGTACTTCGACGAAGCTGGTGCGCATCGGCGCGGGTTGCGCCAGCCTGGAGAGTATCCAGCCGCTATCGACCGCCGCCGTCTGCGCGTGCGTCGGTGTCGCCGCCGCGGCGCACAGCAGTGCGACGGCGCAGGGCAGCATCATCCAGCGCGGCGGGCGAGGGTTGTGCATCGACGGACCAGAAGTCATAGAAATTGAACCAGTTGTAGGGCGCATCACGGGTCATAGTCTCCAGACGCGATGCGTAACGGCGGATGAGCAGGGCCAGCGCCTGTGCCCGGGCGTTGCGCGGCACATCCACGGTTTGGTCCGCGAACGATTCGAAGTGCAGCTGGTAGCGGCGACCACCGCGATACAGCCCGAATCCCAGCGCCACAGGCACTTTCAGCGCGGCGGCGACGAGCCACGGCGTGGTCGGGAAACGCGCCGGCTCGCCGAGGAACGGCACCGCGATCGCCGGCTCATCCGGTCGTGCGCGGTCCACCAGCATCGCCACCAGCGCGCCTTCATCGAGCGCGGCCTTCATCGCGATCGCCACGCTCGGGCCATCCCGCGCGGCGTCGATGACGCTGTTGGCGATGGTCGGGTTGAGCGCATCGAGCAACTTCATCAACGCGGGGCTCTGCGATTTGTCCAGCACCACGCGGATGATGTAGTCGGGCCTGCGCGTCGCCAGCACGCGCAGTACCTCGAAACTGCCGAGATGCGAGCCGAACAGCAGCACGCCGCGGCCCTGGTCGAGCAGGCGATGCAGGTCGTCCAGGCCGCTGACCTCGACATCGAAGCGGTCGAGGTCGCCGCCGAGCAGGAACACGCGGTCGAGGATGGTCGATGCGAAGGTGTGCACATGGCGCGCGCCATCACGCAGGGTGGCGGGGCGGCCGAGCACGCGCGAGAGGTAGTTGATCGAGCCGCGTCGCTCCGGCCCGCGCCGCAGCAGGAAATACGCGGTGATCGGCCACAGCAGCGGGCGCACCACGCCTCGTCCCAAGCGGCTGGCCAGTCGGATCAGCATCCACATAGGCGCGAAGCCGCCGCCTTCGCGGCGTGACTTCCAGTCGTTCTCGATCGAGGCGCTCATGCCGCGACGACCTCGCCGGTGGCGATGACCGCCGCATCGCGCAGCACGCGGAAGCGCCAGCGGCCGGACTCGGCTGGCTCCAGTTCGATCCGCGCGTCTTCTCCGGGCAGCAGCGGCTGCAGGAACTTGACCTGCGGCCAGCGCGTCGCCGCCAACGCACCGGCTTCGTGCTCGATCGCGGTCTGCACGGCTTCGAGGATCACCACGCCGGGCACCACCGGCTGGCCGGGGAAGTGACCGGGAAGGGCGGGGTGCTCGAACGGGATCGAAAACTGCGCGGGACTCATGACCCCGGCAGCATCGCACGCACCGCGTCATGGGCGCGTTGCGCCAGCGCTTGCCGGTCCAGCCCGCTGCTGGCGATCGGCGCGCCGAATCGCGCCGTGATCACGCCCGGATAGCCGTGGAACCACGGCGTCGGCGGCAGTATCCGGTCCGCACCGGTGAGTGCGACCGGCAGCACCTCGGCACCGGCCATGATCGCCGCCTGGAACGGGCCGGATTTGAACTCGCCGAATTGGCCATCGCGGCTGCGGGTGCCTTCGGGAAAAATGCAGACGGCGTGGCCGGCCTTCAGCAGGCCGGCGGCCTCGCGCAGCATCAGGGGCGCGCTGCGCGGGTTGTCGCGGTCGATGAACAGCATGCCGGTGGCCCGGGCATAGCTGCTGACGAAGGGCACGCGGGTCATCTCCTGCTTGAGCACGAAGCGCAGCGGCACCGGTACCGCCATGAACAGCGCGCAGATGTCGACCATCGACTGGTGGTTGCTGACCACCAGATAGGGCCGGCTCCAGTCGATCGACTCGGCGCCCTTAACCTGCAGTTTGGCGCCGCCGCCGAACAGGATGCCGCGCGACCACAGGGTCGACGCCATCCGCAGCGGCCGTCGGGGACTGCCGCTGACCCAGCGCACCAGCATCGCCATCGAGATCGAGAACGCGGTCCACGCCAGAAGGCACGCGAACTGGAACTTGCCGAACAGGTTCAGGCGCGGGGCGGGGGCGGGGACGAGGGAAGCCATCGGAGCACCGTTTCAGCGGCGCATAGGATAACGGTTGCGCCTGAAGCGTTCACTTCAGCAGGTCGCGCCAGAACGCGGGGCCCAGCCCGGCCACTTTTCGACCAAAGTCCAACAGGCTCTTGTAGCGGCCCGGGAAACGGCGCTTCCGATAGAGGAACTCGGCGATGAAGATCAGCCCGACCAGCCCGTAATTGATCCAGTTGGCGAACCACGACCACTGCGCATCGGTGACGGTGGCCGCGGGCTGGATGCCGAGCGTGGGCAGGATGCCGCGCGGCGTGGCGATCATCGCCAGGCCCAGGTTGACCAGCGCAAGCAGGCCGAGCGCGCCGGCCCACAGCCCGGTCAGTCGATGCGAGTAGCGGTAGAGATCGCCTTCGAGCGTCTGCGGCGTGCTGCCATCGAGTGCAGCCACCAGCCGGGTAATCAGCGGCACGCGCCCATGCAGCAGCGTGCGACCGAACATCCACGCGATCATCGCCATGAACAACGGGGGCGCCAGCAGCAGCGGCAGCAGCGCCCAACGCGAGCCGGCCAGCCAGATGGTGCCGGCAATCGCCGCAAGGAATCCCAGCCATGCCCAGGCGCGGCCACGTACCAGCGGCTCGGCCCAGATGAAGGCCAGCATGTCGATAGCGGCGAGGGCGGCCAAGGTGCCGCTCTCGCGCATGCTGGCGGCCTGCGCCAGAAACGGATACGCGACCATCAACAGCAGCCGCAACAGGGCGGCGGCATCGCTGGCCTGCATCGTCGAGCCCCGGATCAGCCGGCGGTCTTGTTCTGCTCGATGTGCTCGGACAGGGCGCGCAGCGAGGCGAAGATGCGGCGGTTGTCCTCGTTGTCGGAGCGGAGCTGGAAGCCGTACTTCTTGGAGATCGCGAGCGCCAGCTCCAACGCGTCGATCGAATCCAGGCCAAGCCCGGTGTTGAACAGCGGCGCGTCCGGGTCGATTTCGCTGGCCACCACGCCGTCCAGGTTCAGGCTTTCGACCAGCAGGTCGGCAAGTTCGCGTTCGGCTTGGGTTTGGCTGGACATCGGTTGGCTTCCCATCACGTCAGGTGGTTCAGGCGGGGTTTCAGGCAGGCGGAGACAGTGTGCATCACGCCTTGCAAAGGTTAAGTGCACGTTATCATTCACGCCAGTCCCGCACGCAGTGGACGCTACCGGGCAGAGACAGTCGTTCATGCAGGAAACCGAACACAAGGCCGGGACATCGCCGCAGCATTGCGAGGTGCTGGTCATCGGCGGCGGACCGGCCGGCAGTTGCGCGGCGACCCTGCTGGCGCACCAGGGCTGGCGGGTGGTGATGCTGGAAAAGGATCGGCATCCGCGCTTCCATATCGGTGAGTCGCTGCTGCCGCTCAACATGCCGATCCTCGAGCGCATGGGCGTGCTGGAGAAGGTACGCGCCATCGGCCTGCTCAAGCTGGGCGCGGATTTCCCCGCCGATGACGGCAGCTTCAACGTCTTCGATTTCCGCAAGACCCTGCGCGCCGCACCGGACTACGCCTTCCAGGTCAAGCGCGAGGAGTTCGATGAGGTGCTCTTCGCGCACGCGCGCGAGTCGGGTGTGGATGCACGCGACGGCGTGCGCGTCGAACGGATCGAGTTTGCCGGCGACGATATCCATGTGCATGCCGCCGATGGGAGTCACTGGCAGCCGCGTTACCTGCTGGACGCCAGCGGCCGCGATGCCTTCCTTGGCGGCAAGCTCAAGCTCAAGCGCAAGAACGCGCGGCATGCATCGGCGGCGGTGTTCAGCCACTATCGAGGTGCGACGCAGCGCGAAGGCCGGCATGCCGGCAATGTCAGCATTTACCGGCATGACCATGGCTGGGCCTGGATGATCCCGTTGCGCGATGGCAGCACCAGCGTCGGCGCGGTGTGCTGGCCGGAATACCTGAAGACCCGCCGCGGCGACCTCGAAACCTTCCTGCGGCAGACGCTCGAGTCCGTGCCAGAGATCGCCGAACGCATGCGCGGCGCCGAGCGCATCGCGCCCGTCCACGTCACCGGCAACTACACCTACGAATGCACGCGGATGCATGGCCGTCACTGGAGCCTGATCGGCGATGCCTATGCCTTCGTCGATCCGATGTTCTCCTCCGGAGTGTTGCTGGCGATGCACGGCGCCGAACAGGCCGCGACGATGGTCGATCAGATCCTGCGCGAACCGGCGCGCGAGGCCGCGTTGCAGCGCAAGCTCCAGCGCGATTACGACGCTGGCCTGGATGAATTCAAGTGGTTCATCTACCGCTTCACTTCACCGACCATGAAGGCGCTGTTTTCCGCTCCGCGCGATGTGTGGGGCGTGGAGCGCGCCGTGGTATCGATGCTGGCCGGCGACGTGTTCGATGCCCGACCGGTAGTGCGCCGGCTGCGGATTTTCCGCATCATCTACGGCTTGACCGCGCTGTCGATGGCGCCCCGCGCCTGGCGCGCGCGACGCGACCGGCAACGCCAGATGGCCGTGGAGATGGCCGAGGAGACCCTGCAAGGATGAGTGCGCAAGCCATGCCGCAGCCGACCCGCGAACCGCACCTGCGCGTGGATTATGTCGATGCCATCGATCCGGTCGCGTGCCTGGCCCAGCCGGACGTGATCGCGGTCTTCGGTTTCGGGCCGGATGCGGCCGAATGCGATGATCCGCGCTACCTGCGCGTGCCGCTGGCGCCGCATGGTGATGCGCTGCTGGAAGTCTGGCGCGGCAGTGGTGATGTCGAAAGTGGACGCGATGGCGAAGTTCGCTGGTCGAGCGATGGCGAATTGCTGTTCGGGGTGATCGAGGTCGCCGAAGGCGAGGCCGGCATCGCTGCGGCCGCACGCACCGCCTATGCGGAGATGGGACGCGTGGTCGCCGCGCGGGGCTTCCCGCACCTGCTGCGGATCTGGAACTACCTGGACGCGATCACGCTGGGCGAAGGCGATGCCGAACGCTACCGGCAGTTCTGCGTCGGCCGCGCGCAGGGTCTCGGAACGTTCGAGGCGGAATGGCTGCCGGCGGCGACCGCGATCGGCCGTTGCGACGACCAGCGCGTGCTGCAGGTCTATTGGCTGGCGGCCAAGGCGCCGGGCAGGCCGGTGGAAAACCCGCGCCAGGTCAGCGCCTATCGCTATCCGCGCCAGTACGGGCCGCAACCGCCCAGCTTTGCCCGCGCGATGTTGCCGCCGACCCGCGACCGGATGCCGCTGCTGTTGTCCGGCACCGCGGCGGTGGTGGGTCATGCCTCGCAACATGCTGGCGAGTTGTCCAAGCAGCTCGAGGAAACCTTCATCAATTTCGACGCCCTGCTGGGTGCGGCGCGTGAACGCCAACCGGCGTTGCCGGCGGAGTTCGGGCCGGGCACGCGGCTCAAGGTCTACGTGCGCGACGCCGACGACCTGCCGGCGGTCGCCGCGGCTCTCGATGCGCGCTTCGGCGATCGGGTGCCGCGGATCCTGCTGCACGCGGCGATCTGCCGCCGCGAGCTGGCGATCGAGATCGACGGCGTGCATGGCTGACATCGACATCAACACATGAAACCTGGAGAAACAGCGTGGGCGTGATCAGCATCCTGTGGGGCGTGGTGGCATTGCTGTGGATGGTGCTTTCGCTCATCCCGCTGCTCGGCTGGGGCAACTGGTTCATGATCCCGTTCGCGGCGATCGGCGCGATCATCGGCGCGATCGGCATGTTGTTCAGCCGCGCCGAGAACCGTGGCCGCGCCCGTACCGGCCTCGTGCTCAACGTGGTGGCGATCATCGTCGGCGTGGTGCGGCTGTCGATCGGCGGCGGCCTGCTCTGAGCGCGAGGCCCGTGCGGGCGTAAAATGCCGGCATGAGCTATCCCTACTCGCGCCCGCGGCGGATGCGCCGCGATGTGTTCTCGCGCCGGCTGATGCGCGAGACCGTCCTGAGCGGCAACGACCTGATCTATCCGGTCTTCGTGCATGAGCTCGATGGCCGCGCGCCGGTCGGCTCGATGCCCGGCATCGAGCGACTCTCGATCGACGAGCTGCTGAACGTCGGCGAAGAGATGTCCGAGCTCGGCATCCCGGCCATCGCGCTGTTCCCGGTCACCGCGCCGGAAGCGAAGTCGCTGACCGCCGACGCTGCATGGGACGACGAGGGCCTGGCCCAGCGCGCGGTGCGTGCGTTGAAGTCGCGTTTCCCGCAACTGGGCGTCATCACCGATGTCGCGCTTGATCCCTACACCAGCCACGGCCAGGACGGGCTGCTGGACGAGGGCGGCTACGTGATGAACGACGAGACCGTCGAGGCGCTGGTGAAACAGGCGCTCTCGCACGCGCGCGCCGGCGCGGACGTGGTCGCGCCCAGCGACATGATGGACGGGCGCATCGCCGCCATCCGTGGCGAGCTGGAAAGCGAGGGCCATATCCACACCCGCATCCTGGCCTATAGCGCCAAGTACGCCAGCGCCTTCTACGGCCCGTTCCGCGATGCAGTGGGCAGCGCTGCCGCACTCGGCAAGGCCGACAAGTACACCTACCAGATGGACCCGGCCAATTCCAACGAAGCGCTGCGCGAGGTCGACCACGACATCGGCGAAGGGGCGGACATGGTGATGGTGAAGCCCGGACTGCCCTACCTCGACATCGTGCGGAGGGTGAAAGACGAATTCGGCGTGCCGACCTTCGTCTACCAGGTCAGTGGCGAGTACGCGATGCTGAAGGCGGCGGCGATCAACGGCTGGCTGGACGAACGCGCCACCGCGATGGAAGCGTTGTTGTCGATCAAGCGCGCCGGCGCCGACGGCATCCTGACCTACTTCGCGCTGGATGCCGCGCGCTGGTTGCGCGACGGCTGAATCCGACGCGGTAGCATCCACCGATGGGCATCCCGCACTACGCCATCCTCGGCCATCCGGTTTCGCGCTCGCTCTCGCCGCGCATCCATGCCGCGTTCGGCAAGCAGTGCGACATCGCGGCGACCTATCTTGCGCTGGATACGGCGAGCGCCGGCTTGGCTGCCACGCTTGAGCGGTTCGAGGCGGCGGGCGGGCTGGGCGCCAACGTCACCGTGCCCGACAAGGCGGAAGCGGCCGCCCGGTGCCATAGCCTGAGCCAACGTGCGCGCAAGGCCGGCGTTGCCAATACGGTGACCCTGAAGGATGGCCGCTGGCAAGGCGACAACACCGATGGCACCGGCCTGGTGCGCGACCTGCGCGAACGCCGCGGCATCGAACTGCACGGTGCCCGCGTGTTGCTGCTCGGTGCCGGCGGCGCGGCGCACGGCGTGGCACCGGCGCTGCTTGAAGCGGGCATCGGCGAATTGGTCATCGCCAACCGCACCCGCAGTCGTGCCTACGACCTGCTGGACCGGTTGGAGGACGAAGCACGCACCCGCGCCTGCACCCTGCGCGAAGTCGCGTCGCTCGGCGACTTCGACCTGATCGTGCAGGCGACCTCGGCCGGCCTCGATGGCGAACTCCCTGCACTGCCGGACCTGCAGCCGCGACCGGCCACCGTGTGCGTGGACCTCAATTACGGGCGCGCCGCGTTGGCGTTCATGGCATGGGCGCGCCAAGTGGGTTGCCAGCAGGCGTTCGATGGCCTGGGCATGCTGGTCGAGCAGGCGGCCGACGCGTTCGAGATCTGGCATGGCGTCCGCCCGCGAACCGACCCGGTTTACGCACGGTTGCGGCTGTCGGCGGGGCGTTGAGGGAGGCGTGTCGTGATCGGAAGTCCCTACCTGCAACTGCTGTGGACCTACGTGCCGAAGACCGTGTTGATGCTGCTGGTGCTGGCCATCTTGTTGGCCTTGGTACTGAAGCGCCGCCCGCAGCAACTCGGCAAGGCGCGCCCACTCGCGCTGTCGGCGATCGGCTTGCTGCTCGCCAACACGCTGGCGGTTCCGGTGACTTATGCCTGGCTGGTGCAGGCTGCAAGCACGCACGGCGCGTCGGCGATGTGGCTGCAGTACGCCATCGCCGGCGGCCTGTTCACCCTTCTGGAGGTCATCGCGCTGCTGTTGCTCGGCCTGGCGGTGCTGGCCGGGCGCCCGCCACGCTGATGGACTGCCGCAGCGGTTGCGCGGCCTGCTGCATCGCGCCCTCGATCACTTCGCCGATCCCGGGCATGGCGCAGGGCAAGCCGGCAGGCGCCGCCTGCGTGCAACTGGACGACGATGGACGATGCAGACTGTTCGGCGATCCGTCGCGTCCCGCGTTCTGCGCTTCGCTCAAGCCCTGCGTGTCGATGTGCGGCGCATCGCGCGACGAGGCGATGGCGATCCTGTCGGCGCTGGAAACCGCGACGCTGCCCTGAAGCCTCACCGGTTCGATGGGCGCGCAGTTGGATCTGATCCTTCGCCGCTCAGTCCGTGCGTCCTGCTTCGATTCGCGCTCCAAGGATGACATCCAGCCCGCGCCCGCCGCGCAGGATTCACTCCGCTCGAGGCTTCCCGCTCAGATACTCGTCCTTCAACTTGACGTAATGGCCGGCCGAATAGAACAGCGCCTCGATTTCGGCATCGGACAGCTTGCGCGCGAACTTCGCCGGGCTGCCCAGCCACATCTCGCCTTCGCCCATCACCTTGCCGGGCGTCAGCAGCGATCCCGCGCCGAGGAAACCGTGTTTCCGGACCACCGCGCCATCGAGCACGGTCGAGCCCATGCCGATGAGACAGGCATCCTCGATGCGGCAGGCATGCACGATCGCCTTGTGGCCGATGGTGCAATCGGTACCGATCACCGTGGCGAAGCCGCCGAGTTTGGCGTGCGGGCCGTCGTGGCTGACATGGATCACCGTGCCGTCCTGCACATTGGTACGGTCGCCGATGCGCACGAAATTGACGTCGCCGCGGATCACCGTGAGCGGCCAGACCGAGACATCATCGCCCAGCACCACCTCGCCGATGACGCGCGCGGATTCGTCGATGTAGACGCGCTCGCCGAGGCGCGGGGTCTGGTCGAGGTAGGGTCGGATCGTGTCCATGCGAATCACTTGAAGGCGTTGAAGACGGCGATGGCATGGTCGATGCCGGCATCGTCGATGTCGAGGTGGGTGACCAGGCGCACCTGGGGCAGGTAGCCGATCGAGGCACGCACGGCGTGCGCGTCGAGGTGGGCGGCGAGCGCGCGCAACCGATCCGCCGCGACCTCGATGAACACCATGTTGGTGTGCTGGGCATCGACGCGAATCGCCGGCGCATCGCGCAGGCCATCGGCCAGCCGCTTCGCGCGTGCGTGGTCATCGGCCAGTCGTGCGACGTGGTGATCGAGTGCGAAGAGCCCGGCGGCGGCAAGGATCCCGGTTTGGCGCATGCCGCCGCCGGCGACCTTGCGCCAGCGCCGCGCCTGCTCGATCAATGCAGTCGAACCGGCCAGCACCGACCCGGCCGGAGCACCCAGGCCCTTGGACAGGCAGATCGACACGCTGTCGAAATGCCGGGCGATCTCGCGCAGCGCGATGTGGCAGGCCACCGCCGCGTTGTACAGCCGCGCGCCGTCCAGATGCAGGGCCAGCCCGCGGCGATCGCTCAGTGCACGCGCAGCCGCGAGGTAATCCGCCGGCAGGGCCCGGCCCATCCAGGTGTTCTCCAGGCACAGCAGACGGGTGCGCGCGAAATGCGGATCGACCGGCTTGATCGCGCGTTCGATGGCGTCCAGATCCATCGTGCCATCGTCGGCCTGCGGCAAAGGCTGCGGCTGGATGGAACCGAACACCGCCGCGCCGCCGCCTTCGTATTTGTAGGTATGCGCTTCCATGCCGACGATGTACTCGTCGCCGCGTGCGCAGTGCGCCAGCAGGGCAACGAAGTTGGCTTGCGTGCCGCTCGGGCACCACAGCGCGGCTTCGAAACCGAGGTCGTCCGCCACGCGCCGCTGCAATGCGTTGACGGTCGGGTCCTCGCCGTAGACGTCGTCACCGACTTCGGCGCGCGCCATCATTTCGCGCATGGCAGCGGTCGGACGGGTGACGGTATCGCTGCGCAGGTCGACGATGGGATGTTCGCGGTCCATCGCGGCATCATGCCACTGCGCTTGCGTACACTCACGCCATGAAGATCGCCAGCTGGAACGTCAACTCGCTCAACGTGCGCCTGCCGCACCTGCTCCAGTGGCTGAAGGCGTTCGCGCCGGACGTGGTCGGCCTGCAGGAGACCAAGCTTGAAGACGCGAAATTCCCCGAAGCCGCGCTGCGCGAGGCCGGCTACGAGATCGCCTTCGCCGGGCAGAAGACCTACAACGGCGTCGCCCTCCTGGCCAGACGCGGCGAACTGGAAGACGTGCAGCGCGGCATCCCCGGCTTCGACGACGAGCAGCGGCGGGTGATCGCGGCGACGGTGGACGGCATCCGCATCGTCAACCTCTACGTGGTCAACGGGCAGGAGGTCGGCACCGACAAGTACGATTACAAGCTGCGCTGGCTCGACGCCGTGCACGGCTGGCTGGCCGAAGACCTCGAGCGCTGGCCGAAGATGGTGGTGCTGGGCGATTTCAACATCGCGCCGGATGATCGCGATGTGCACGACCCGGCGGTGTGGAGCGACGCGCATATCCTCACTTCAACCGCCGAGCGAGAGGCCTTGCAGCGGATGGAGGCGCTCGGTTTCCACGATGCCTTTCGCCTGAAGCACGACGAGGCCGGCGTGTTCAGTTGGTGGGATTACCGGCAGGCGGCGTTCCGGCGCAACCTGGGATTGCGCATCGACCTGACCTTGGTGTCGGAAGCATTGAAGCCCACCGTCACCGATGCCGGCATCGACCGCGAGCCGCGCACCTGGGAGCGGCCCAGTGACCACGCTCCGGCCTGGGTCAAGCTGGGCTGAGGCACGGCCGCCCATCGCGCCGTGTCCAAAAAACAAGGCCCGGCTTTCGCCGGGCCTTGTCGCATCGCGTGGGGATACGCTCAGCGGGCGCGGCCGCGCGTGAACAGGTTCACGATGGCGAGCAGGATCACCGCACCGATCAGCGAGGCGAGCAGGCCCATCACGCTGAAGTCGCCGGTGTTCGCGGTGCCCGAGCCCAGCAGCGGCGCGATCAGCCAACCGCCCAGGAACGAGCCGACGATGCCGACGATGATGTTCAGCAGGATGCCCTGCTGGCCGTCGCGCTTCATGATAATGCTGGCAAGCCAACCGATGATGCCGCCGACGATCAACCAGATGATGAAGTTCATGTGTTTCTCCGACTGGTGTTAGAGGAGTTGTTGCTCCCCCGTCGCAGGGGGCGTGTCGCAGTGTGCAAACCAACGCGTGACGGAAATGTCACGAAAAATGAAGGATCGAGAACCAATTCAGCCAGGTGACGGAAGGCAGGGCGGGTGGCCCGGTGGTGCCGTCAGGCGCGCTGCAACAAGGCCGCGACCGCCTCGCGCGGCAGTTTGCCGGTTTCGTTGCGGGGCAGCGCGGGCACGCGGATGATGCGCCGCGGCAGGAACACCGGATCGGTGCCTTGCCGCAGTGCAGCGAGGATGCTCTCGTCGCTGGTTTCCGCGTCGGCCACGATGATCGCGATCAGTCGCGCAACACCCATCGCATCGGCCTCGGCCTGCACCATCGCCGCATCGCGAACGCCGGAAATGCCGAGCAGCCGGTGGGTCAGGTCGCCGAGCGAAGCGCGCTTGCCGGCGATCTCCAGCAGGTCGGCCTGGCGTCCGCGCAGCACGAAGCCGCGCCCGCCATCGACCAGTTGAACCCGATCGGCCAGTTGCACCGCTTCGGCCAGCGAAGGCCGCTCGACCCGCGTGCCATCTTCGACTGGATGCAGGCGGGTGTCGTCGTAGAGGCGCCAGGTCTCCTCGCGCGCGGTGCGGCGACTGGCAATGATGCAGATCTCGGTGGCGCCGAACAGCTCGCGCACTTCGCAATCGAAGCGCGATTCCGCCGCGCGCGCCAACTCGGCGGGCAAGGGCGCGGTGGCGGTGGTGATCGCGGCCAGCGGGGGCAGCGCAATGCCGGCCTCGATGAGCGCACGCAGGTGCACCGGCGTGGTGACCAGCAGACGCGGTGCTTCGCATTCGCCGAGCGCGCGGGCGATGTCATCGGGGAAGAACGGACGCCCCGGATGCACCGCGAATGGCCCGAGCAGCGGCAGCAGCACCGACATCTCCATCCCGAACATGTGCTGCGGCGGCACGGTGGCGACGATGGAGGCCGCCGCGCCAGCGAACAGGTCGGCCAGCGCGCGCAGGTTGGCGCCGTTGGTATGCACCAGCGAGCCCCACGTCTTGGCATGCGCCGAGGGCGTGCCGGTGGAGCCGGAGGTGAAGCCGATCATCGCGAGGCGCTCGCCGGGGATGTCGGTCGAAGGCTCGGGCGCGGCTTCCGCATTCGCCGCGGCCAGAAGTTGATCGATCCGCACGTCGCACGTCGAGGCAGTCGCGGCATCGCCCAGCCGGTAGCTGCCCGGATGTCGCATCGCCACCTCATCGACCACGTCGGGCGCGCGCGAGGGCGGCAGCAAGGTCACCTGCCCGCGCAGCAGGGCCGCGCAGAAGCCCAGGATGAAGTCATCGCGGCCTTCGCACAGGTTGACGACGTGGCGGGCCTCGGGCAGGCGTGCCGCCAGCACCGCGACGCGTTGCCGGAACGCGCCGCGCGTCAGCGACGCCGGCCCGCAGAACAGCAGTTCCTCGTCGCCGCCCACCACCACCGGGTTTGCCTGTATCGCCTGAATCACGCATCCGTCCTCGTCTCGCAGCGGCTAGCTTGGCGCATCGGGGCCATCGCACGCTAGGCTTGCGCGATGCCGCCACGCCATGCCCTTTTGCACCTGCCGCCACGCGCGCCCGCCGAGCCGCTGGCACGCGCCTGGCTGGCCGCGCAATGGGGTGTCGATGCGCAGGCGTTGCCGTTGGCGCGCGATACACGCGGCCGCCCGCGCCTGGCCGGGACCATGGCGCATCGCGACGCGAACTGGAGCCACAGCGGCGAACACCTGTTGGTGGCCTGCGGCGAGGCGATGCACATCGGCTGCGACCTCGAGCGCATCCGCCCGCGTCCGAACGCGCGTGCGCTGGCTGGCCGGTTCTTCCACCCGAATGAGGCGGCCTGGCTGGATGGTTTGCCGGATGCCGAAGCCGAAGCCGCCTTCCTGCGCCTGTGGTGCGCCAAGGAGGCGGTGCTGAAGGCGCACGGGCATGGCATCTCGTTCGGCCTGCACCGTTTCCGGCTGGCGGACGGAGGCGGGGGTGGCGAGGGCAAGGGCGATGATGGCTTGCGGATCGTCGAATGCGACCCCCGCCTGGGCGATGCGGCAGCGTGGCGCCTGCATGAATTCCGCCCGGTCGCGGGCTATCTCGGCGCGATCGCCTGGCATCCGCTCGATGAAACGATGGGCTGCGCTGCGATAATTCCTGCATGAGCAGCCCGACCGCCTTGCCCGCCAATGTCGAATCGCAACTGCGTGCGGGTTTGACCCAACTCGGGCTGGATGCCGAAGCACTGGCGCCGCCGCTACTCGTCTACCTCGCCCTCCTGCTGCGCTGGAACGGTACCTACAACCTGACCGCGATCCGCGACCCCGCCGAGATGGTGACCAAGCACCTGCTCGATTCGCTGGCGATGGCATCGTACGTGCCGGATGCGCCGTTGGCCGACCTCGGCACCGGGCCGGGCCTGCCGGGCATCCCGCTGGCGATCGCCCGACCGGGCTGCACGGTGACCCTGGTGGAGTCCAACGGCAAGAAGGCGCGATTCCTCCGCGAGGCGGTGCGCACTCTGGGCTTGGCGAATGCGCGCGTAGCCGAGAGTCGCGCGGAAAACCTGGACGAACCGGGTGCGTACGCTGCGATCACCGCGCGCGCGCTGGCCACGCTCGATCGCATCATCGAGGTCGGCGGCCACCTGCTCGCTCCGGGCGGACAACTGCTGGCGATGAAGGCCGGCACCGTCGCCGAGGAAGCCGCCGATCTCCCCGCCGGCTGGCGGCTTGAAGCCGTGCACGATCTTGCGGTTCCCGGCCTGGCTGCGACCCGGCAACTGGCCGTGGTCTCGCGCATCGGGTGAAGCACGGCCGGCACGGGCATAATGGGCAGTCCTGCGCCGGGCAAGCCGGCGAGCCCTCATCGGAATCCGGGACATGGCGCGAGTCATCGCGGTGGCCAACCAGAAAGGCGGCGTCGGCAAGACCACCACGTCGGTGAACCTTGCCGCCGCGCTCGCCGCGGCGCCGCAACGCGTGCTGCTGGTGGACCTGGACTCGCAGGGCAACGCCACCATGGGCAGCGGCATCGACAAGCGCGAATTGGATCACTCCACCTGCGATGTATTGCTGGAGGAAATCGCTGCGCGCGATGCGATCGTGCGCAGCGAGGAAGGCTTCGACCTGATGCCGGGCAACACCGACCTGACGGCGGCCGAGATCGCGCTGATGGACGAAGCCAGGCGCGAACAGCGGCTCAAGCGTGCACTGGATGGCCTGCGCGCGGACTACGATTTCATCATCATCGATTGCCCGCCGGCGCTGTCGCTGCTGACGCTGAACGCGCTGACCGCCGCCGACTCGGTGCTGGTGCCGATGCAGTGCGAGTACTACGCGCTGGAAGGGCTGACCGCGCTGCTGCAGACCATCGAGGCGCTCAAGCAGAAGCTCAACCCTTCACTCGAGATAGAGGGTGTGTTGCGCACCATGTTCGACGTGCGCAACAACCTGGCCAATGCGGTGTCGGCCGAGTTGCAGCAGCATTTCGGCGATCAGGTGTTCCGGACGATCATCCCGCGCAACGTGCGGGTCGCCGAGGCGCCGAGCCACGGCCAGAGCATCGTCGGCTACGACCGCGCCTCGCGCGGGGGCGTGGCCTACCTGGGCCTCGCCGGTGAAGTGATGCGCCGCCAGCGTGAGCGCGAAGTGGCAAGCAAAAAGCAGGCACGGGAGGAAGCGGCATGACCACGGGCAAGAACACAGGGAAGTCGGCCGCGAAGAAGCGTGGCTTGGGTCGCGGGCTGGAAGCCCTGCTCGGTCCATCCGCCGCCGCATCGACACCGCCGCTGGAAGCGCAGCCTGGCGACGTGCTGAAGCGCTTGCCTGTCAAGGCCCTGCAGCCGGGCAAGTACCAGCCGCGCAAGACCATCGACGACGACAAGCTGGCCGAGCTCGCCGAGTCGATCAAGGCGCAGGGCGTGGTGCAGCCGGTGGTGGTGCGTCCGCTCTCTACCGGCTCCCCCGGCAAGGACAAGTACGAGATCGTCGCCGGCGAACGCCGCTGGCGCGCAACGCAACTGGCCGGCCTGATCGAGATTCCCGCCGTGGTGCGCCAGCTCGACGACCGCACCGTGGTCGCGATGGCGCTGATCGAGAACATCCAGCGCGAGGACCTCAACCCGTTGGAAGAGGCGCATGCGCTGCAGCGCCTGATCGACGAATTCGCCCTGACCCATGCGCAGGCGGCCGAAGCGGTCGGCCGTTCGCGCGCTGCGGTGTCCAACCTGCTGCGCCTGCTGGAATTGCCCGAAGACATCGGCGCGCTGGTGCAGACCCGCGCGATCGAGATGGGCCATGCGCGCGCCTTGCTTTCATTGGCGCCACAGGCCGCGATCGCGCTGGCAAGACAGGCCGCGGCTGAGGGGTGGAGCGTGCGAGAGGTCGAGCATCGCGTGCAACAACTGGCGGCTGGAAAAATCGCTGCCGATCCGAAGAAGCGCGGCAATGGCAAGACGAGTACCTCCGCCGATATTGCAGCGCTCGAGAACGAACTGTCCGAGCTGTTGGCCAGCAAGGTCGCCGTTCAGCACGGTCGCGGTGGTAGGGGCAAGCTGGTGATCCACTACGGCTCACTCGAAGCGCTCGACGGCGTGTTGGATCGCCTGCGCAAGCCGGCGTGAACCCTTCCGCGGGAATCCCTGTGCAAGACTCCGCGGCGATGATCGCGACATGAGTGGCGCACCCATCCTCGTCACCGGCGCCGCAGGCTTCATCGGCGCGCACGTCGTGCAGGCATTGGCCGCGCGTGGCGATGCGGTGATCGGCCTCGACAACTTCAACGACTACTACGATCCGCAACTCAAGCGCGATCGCGTGGCGGCGTTATGCCCAGATGCAGACATCCGGGTACTCGATATCGCCGATGGCGATGCGTTGGCCGCGCTGTTCGACGAAGTGCGGCCGGCCCGCGTCATCCATCTGGCCGCGCAGGCCGGCGTGCGCTATTCGCTGCAGAATCCGCAGGCCTACGTGCGGTCGAACCTGGTCGGCTTCGGCCATGTACTGGAACTCTGCCGGCACCGCGGCATCAAACATCTGGTGTATGCGAGTTCTTCCTCGGTCTATGGCGACTCGGCCACGCCGCCATTCTCCGAGGACCAGCGCATCGACCAGCCACGCTCGTTCTACGCCGCGACCAAGGCCGCCAACGAATTGATGGCACACAGCTACACGCATCTGTACGGCCTGCGCGCGACCGGCCTGCGTTTCTTCACCGTGTATGGCCCGTGGGGTCGCCCCGACATGGCGCCGCTGCTGTTCTCGCGCGCGGTGCTGACCGGAAGGCCGATCGAGGTGTTCAACCAGGGCCGGATGCGTCGCGATTTCACCCACATCAGCGATATCGTGACGGGCGTCCTGGGTGCGCTGGATGCAGCGGCAGACCCTGCAGCGCCGCATCGTGTCTACAACCTCGGCAACCACACGCCGGTGGAACTGCAACGCTTCATCGAAGTGATCGAGCAGGTCGCCGGTCGCAAGGCGGAGAGAATCTACCAACCGATGCAGCCAGGCGACATGGTCGAGACCATGGCCGACACGGCGCGTGCGCGCGAGGCGTTCGGTTTCGATCCGATGACGCCGATCGAACTCGGCCTGCCGCCGGTGGTCGAATGGTGCCGCGAATACTTCGGAGGACGCGCGTGAGCGAAGCGCCGCAGCTGTCGGTGGTGGTGCCGGTCCACAACGAGGAAGGCAATGTCGCGCCGCTCATTGGCGAGATCATCGCGGCCCTGCGCGATGTCATTCCGTTCGAGATCGTCTATGTCGATGACCTGTCCAAGGACGGCACGCTCGCGCGGCTGACTGAATTGAAGGCGAACACACCGGAGCTGCGCGTCATCCGCCACTTGAGCAACAGCGGCCAGAGCACGGCGATCCGCACCGGCATCAAGGCTGCGCGCGCCCCATGGATCGCCACGCTCGATGGCGACGGCCAGAACGATCCGGCCGACATCCCCAGGCTGCTGGCCGAACGTGACCACGCATCGCCCGACACCCGGATGTTCGCCGGCTGGCGGGTGTCGCGGCAGGATTCGGGCAGCAAGCGCTGGGCGTCGAAGTGGGCCAACGCGATCCGCTCGCGCATGCTGCGCGACGAAACCCCCGACACCGGTTGCGGCATCAAGCTGTTCGAGCGCGAGGCTTTCCTGGACCTGCCTTATTTCGACCACATGCATCGCTACCTGCCCGCGCTGATGCAGCGCGCCGGCTGGAACACGGTCAGCGTGCCGGTCAACCACCGCCATCGCGGCAGCGGCGTGTCCAAGTACAACAACCTTGACCGGGCGCTGGTCGGCATCCGCGACCTGCGCGGTGTGGCCTGGCTGATTGCGCGCAATCGCCGCACCCGAACCGAGGAAGTCTGATGTCGCTCGTCGCCAGCATCGCGTTGCAGGCCGTGCAGGCCGTGCAGGACGCGCCCGGCTTCATGGACACGCCGATCAGCTGGCTGGAATGGACCGGCATCCACATGTCGCCGTGGAAGATCATCGGCTGGGTCGGCGCATTGATGTTCGGGGGGCGCTGGCTGGTGCAGTTCGTCGCCAGCAAGCGGGCGAAGAAGCCGGTGATCCCGCGCGTGTTCTGGTACATGAGCATCGTCGGCAGCCTGATGACGCTCAGCTACTTCATCTTCGGCAAGAACGACTCGGTCGGCATCCTGCAGAACCTGTTCCCGACCTTCACCGCCAGCTACAGCCTGTGGCTCGACATCCAGCATCGCGGCTGGCGCCGGGATCGCGCTTCGCACTGATCCTGCGCCGCAGGCGTTAGCATCGTTGCTCCACGCCGAGTCCGGATGATGTCGATGTCGTTGCCGCTGAAACCCGCAATTCTCACCTTGTCGATGGTGCTGGCATCGTCCCTCGCGCCGATCAGCGCGTTGGCCGCAGACGGCAAGCCATCGAGTTCCGAGTCGCAGGCCGCGGAAAGCGCGACCGATCGGAAATTCCGCGGCATCTATACCCGCGAATGGGCGTGGCGACAGGCCAACAGCGGCGACACCGATGACGAGGACGACGCACCCAGCCTCAAGCTGCCCGACGTATCGCCCGCGGCCCAAGCCGAGCGACTGAAGAGGTGGGAAGGCGCGTTGCGCCAACTCGATGGCATCGATCCGGGCCAGCTCAATGCCGAGAACCGCATCCACTATCGCGTGTACCGGCCGCAAATTGAGAACCTCGCTGCCGGCGTGCGTTTCCGCGATTTCGAGATGCCGTTCAACGCCGATTCCTCGTTCTGGTCGGGGCTCGGCTTCCGTGGCCAGCAGGGTTTGCGCAACGTGGCCGATTATCGTGCCTACATCGCGATGTTGAACGATGTACCGCGTTACTTCGACCAGCACATCGCCAACATGCGCGCAGGGCTGGCGCGTGGCTTCAGCGTGCCGCGGGCGACACTCGATGGCCGCGATGCGTCGATCGCGCAAGTGGCCGAGTTGAAGGATGCGGAGAAGGCGGCGCTGTACGGTCCGTTCCGCAGGATGCCGGTTTCGATCCCCGCAGCGGAACAACAGGCGCTGCGTGAGGAAGCCAAACGCGCGATAAACCAATCGGTGATTCCGGCCTACGCAAGACTGCTCACCTTCTTCCGCGACCAATACATGCCCAAGGCGCGCATCACGCTCGCCGCCGAGGCGATGCCCGATGGCGAGGCCTGGTATCGCCAGCAGATCCGCGCCTACACCACGCTGGATCTTTCCCCGGAAGAGATCCACCAGATCGGCCTGAAGGAAGTCGCAACGATCCGCGCCGAGATGGACGCGATCATCGACGAGGTCGGCTTCAGGGGACGCTCGCAGGAGACGCGCTTCCAGGATTTCCTCGCCTTCCTGCGCAGCGACAAGCAGTTCTACGTCGACAAGCCGCAGGACCTGCTCGATCGTGCGGCCTGGATCAGCAAGCGGGTCGATGCCGCAGTCGGAAAGATCATCGGCAAGCTGCCGCGCAACCGTTTCGCCATCATCGAGGTGCCGCCGGACATCGCGCCGTTCTGGACCGCCGGCCGCGGCGGCGCCAGCGCCTACTGGCTCAACACCTACGACTTGCCATCGCGCCCGCTCTACAACCTGCCAGCATTGACGTTGCATGAATCCTCACCCGGCCACTCGCTGCAGGGTTCTCTGGTGATGGAGATGGGCGAGATGCCCGGCTTCCGCAAGCAGTACATCAGCGCCTATGGCGAGGGCTGGGGTCTTTACTCGGAATGGCTGGGCAAGGAGATGGGCATCTATCAGACGCCCTACGAGGATTTCGGCCGGTTGACCTACGGCATGTGGCGCGCGGCGCGGCTGGTGATCGATACCGGCGTCCACCACAAGGGCTGGACGCGCGATCAGGCGCTGGCCTACCTGCGCGACAACACCGCCTTGTCCGAGCACGAGGTCACCACTGAAGTCGATCGCTATATCTCCTGGCCGGGTCAGGCGCTGAGCTACAAGCTGGGCGAGATCGCGATCATGCGGCTGCGCCGCGAGGCCGAGCGCGAGCTGGGCGGGAAGTTCGACGTGCGCGCCTTCCACGACGCCGTGCTGGCGCAGGGCTCGGTGCCATTGCCGGTGCTGGAGGAGGAGATCCGCGCGTTCATCGCACGGGAGAAGAAACGCGGTTGACGCGGGATGGAAGCGATGCGTCGCGCGAGGGTCCTGCCGGGCTCCAGCGCTCAGGGGTACCTCGCGCCTGGTGTTTCGGGTCTTCCTGACCGCAGCTTGTCCCGGTCCGCCATCCGCTTCCGGATCCCTGCTTGCAATCGCGCCGATTTTCGCGCATCATGCCCGGCTCCCTGCGTCCGCCTTGAGGCGGGCCGAGCCGGCAGCGCGATCCCGGCCCGCAGGATCCATAGCCCGCATCGCGCGGTGGCCGCAAGGTCGCCGGGGCCGCCGCCGTCCGGGCCATGGACGGCACCACGGACACAAGAGAGGTGCACATGTCCCGCCAATGCCAAGTGACCGGCAAGCGTACCGTGACGGGTAACAACGTCTCGCACGCGATGAACAAGACCCGCCGCCGTTTCATGCCCAATCTCCACGAACGCCGTTTCTGGGTCGCTTCCGAGAACCGTTGGGTGAAGCTGCGCGTTTCCACCAAGGCCCTGCGCACCATCGACAAGAACGGCATCGACGCCGTGCTCGCCGACTTGCGCGCCCGTGGCGAA
The DNA here is from genome assembly GCA_023461075.1 of Pseudomonadota bacterium. Classification (GTDB taxonomy): domain Bacteria; phylum Pseudomonadota; class Gammaproteobacteria; order Xanthomonadales; family Xanthomonadaceae; genus Solilutibacter. The sequence goes on from JAEWNY010000077.1 coordinate 27,823, forward strand.
AAGATCTAAGGAGTCCCGACCATGCCCTCCAAGCGCGACAAGATCCGCCTGATTTCCTCGGAAGGAACGGGTCACTTCTACACCACCGACAAGAACAAGAAGAACACCCCGGGCAAGATGGAGATGAAGAAATATGATCCCGTCGCCCGCAAGCACGTGATCTACAAGGAAGGCAAGATCAAGTAAGCCTTCGCTTCGTCGGTACCGCGAAAACCCGCCGCAAGGCGGGTTTTTCTTTGCGCTTGACGCGATGCGGGTAGCATGCGCGGATGCATGAGCATACGCATTCATCTTCAGGCGAATCGGATCGTTTCGACTTCGCCATCATCGGGGGTGGCGCTGCCGGCGCGCTGGTCGCGCTGCAGCTCCTGCGCGCTGCGTCCGCCGGCACGCGCATCGCCCTGATCGAGCCCGGCACGCCGGGGCGCGGCGTCGCTTACGGCAGCGGTGATCCCGCGCACGTCCTCAACGTGCCTGCAAGCGGCATGAGTGCCTATGGCGATGCGCCGGCCGACTTCGTGGAATTCCTGCGGATGCGCGAAGGTGATGTCGATGCGGCTGCGTTCCGGCCGCGACGCGATTACGCGGACTATCTGGCCACGCGACTCCGCGAGGCCGTGGCAGCATCGCCCGCCTCGTTCACGCACGTGGCCGAGACCGCGACAGCGGCGGTGCCGACGGACGATGCCGTCGTGATCACGCTTGCGGATGGCGGAACGGTCAAGGCGAGCCGCGCGGTGCTGGCGACCGGCAATCATCCGCGACGCTTGCCGTTCAACATCGATGGCGACGGGTGCGTGCTGCAGGCGTGGGATGGCACGGCGCTTGCGCGGATCGGTGTCGCTGACGACGTCGCGATCATCGGCAGCGGGCTCAGCATGGTCGATGTGGTGCTGGCGCTTGAAGCGCGGGGACACCAGGGCCGCATCACCGCGTTGTCGCGACATGGGTTGGCGCCGCTTGCGCATCGGCGTGAGAAGCGGAAGCTTCATCTCGACGTGCACGGACTTGAAGCAATGCGCCTGCACCGCCGCGTGCGAGTCTTGCGCGAGATCGCGCGGGAAGCGATGGACGCCGGCCATGGCTGGCAGGACCTGATGGACACGCTGCGCCACCATGTGCGCGAACTGTGGCAGACGTTGGCGCCGGAGGAGCAACGACGCTTCCTGCGCCATGGCGTGCGTCATTGGGACATCCATCGCCATCGCATCGCCCCGCAGGTTGATGTGCAGCTCGCTGCGAGGCGGGAAGCCGGAGGTTTCGACATCCTTGCCGCAAGGGTGACACGAGCGGTCGCTGCTGGCGACGGCATCTGCGTTTCACTGGAGCCCCGCGGCGGTGGCAGCGAGGTCTTGCGCGCGCACTGGCTGGTCAATGCGACCGGCATCGAGACCCGCGCCTCGCGGTTCACAGATCCCTTGCTGGCCAGCCTGCTGCGCGATGGCCATGCCCGGCCAGGGCCGCATGACCTCGGCTTCGACACCCGTGCAGACGGCGCGTTGCTGGATGCGAGCGGCATCGCGCAACCGAGCATCGCCGCGATCGGCAGCCTGCGGCTGGGCAATCTGTGGGAGGCCACGGCGGTGCCGGACCTGCGCGTGGATGCGGCGGCGCTCGCCAATCGTTGGCTGTCGGGCTTGCGAAGCGACTAGCTGTCGCGCGGCGAGCGCCGCCAGCCCGACTGCCGCAGCACCAGCCAGCACATCGCCACCGTCGTCGCATCGCCCAATGCATCGTGGCGACCGATCACCGGGACGCCCAAGCGCTCGGCGATGTGCGCGAAGTCGAGGTTGGGCGGCGCGTCCGGCGCGATGCGGCGTT
>JAEWNY010000078.1 GCA_023461075.1 Pseudomonadota bacterium
AAGTGGGCTACCAGCGCCTCGACGACGGTCGCCACGAGTTCTCGGTGACCGACAACGGCGTGGGCTTCGACATGCAGTACGCAGGCAAGCTGTTCGGCGTGTTCCAGCGCATGCACAAGGCCAGCGATTTCCCCGGCACCGGCATTGGCCTGGCCAGCGTGCAACGCGTGCTGATGCGCCACGGCGGCCAGATCGCCGCCGAATCCGCGCCCGACAAGGGCAGCACGTTCCGCTTCACCCTTCCCGCCATGCTGGATAATCCCAACCCGGCCTGATCCAAGCCCACGACCCAACACGGAACCCGACGATGAAGGACATCCTGCCGATCCTGCTTGCCGAAGACAGCCTGGCCGACGCCGAAATGGCGATCGACGCGCTGCGCGAGGCCAACCTCGCCAATGCCATCGTCCATGTCGAGGACGGCGTCGAGGCGATGGAATACCTGCTGCGCCAGGGTGCCTACTCCGACCGCGAGCCCGGCAACCCGGCGGTCCTGCTGCTGGACATCAAGATGCCGCGGCTGGATGGGCTGGAAGTCCTGCAACGGATCCGCGACAACGAAGACTTGAAGCATATCCCGGTAGTGATCCTGTCCTCTTCCCGCGAGGAAAGCGACCTGGCGCGCAGCTGGAACCTGGGCGTCAATGCCTACGTGGTCAAACCGGTGGACATCAACCAGTTCTTCGAGGCAGTCAAGACGCTCGGCAAGTTCTGGGCGGTGTTCAACCAGCACCCGCAGCACGATTGATCGGCATCGGGCGCGCATCGGGCCATGTCCATCCCACGCATCCTGCTGATCGAGGACAGTGCGGATGACGCCGAGTTGATCGCCATGGAGCTCGACGATGCCGGCATCGCACACTCGATGCACCGGGTCGAACTGCGCCACGAGCTTGACGCCGCGCTTGAGCAATCCGACTGGGCGCTGGTGCTTTGTGATTCGCGCCTGCCCGGCTACAACGGAGCCGAAGCCTTCGACTGGATCCGGACGCGGATGCCGTCGGTGCCGTTCCTGTTCTGCACAGGGGGCGCGCAGATGGTCGAGCCGGACCTGCAGGAAGCCATCGCCGCATCCGATGGCCACGTACTCAAGGATGCGTTGCGGCAATTGCCGGACGTCGTGCGCCGTCTGCTTGCACCCGACTGACGAGTCCCCGCGCCCGCAACCTTTCTATGGCAGCGCCGGCCACCCCTGCGCATCGAGCGTCTCGCGGTAGGCGTGCCAGCTGGCATAGGCCATCCAGGGCATGACGATCCCGAGGCCGATGAACGCGGTGGCGAAGCCCAGCGCGGTCAGCACCACGATGACCACCGCCCACAACGCCATCGGGCCCTTGTTGCGCAGCACCGCGTTCACGCTGGAGATGCCGGCGGTGACCATGTCGACGTCGCGGTCGGCGATCAACGGCAGCGACACCACCGCCACCGCGAAGGTCAGTGCCGCGAAGATGCCACCTGCCGCTGAACCGATCGCGAGATATTCGAGCAGGGCGAGCCGGTCGCCTTCGATCGTCGGCGACAGCGCGGTGATCACCATCCCTGCGCGCGACCACAGCAGGATGATCACGCCCTGCACGAGTGCGAACACGGCGGCCTGCCCGATCACCCGCCTGGCGAGCACGAAGGAGTCCGCAAGCCGGGGCCTGTTGCCACGTTCAAGTTCTCGACTGACGCAGTAAAGCCCCACGCAGATCAACGGCGCGATGAAGACGAAGCCGGACAGCAGCGTCGCCAGCAGCGCGAAGCGGCCCAGCTTCCACGCCAGCAGCGCGATCAACACGCTGACGATGACGATGACGCCCCCGAACAGCCCGGTCAGCGCCGGCGCGCGACGGACATCGGCCCAACCCTCGCGCAACCAGCGCCACGGCGCATCCATCCCCAGCCTGGCGCAGGGCACCACGAATGCCCTGGCCTGCCCCGCATCGTCTTCAGCCGACATCGCACGCCTCGTCGCGTCCCAACCTGCAGGATAGGCAGTCCAGCCCGCAGGCGCGCGCGGCGATGCAGCAACCTCCTCCATGCAGCGCCCCATGCTGCGCCCGGCGAGCGCTTACCAGTCGCTGCGCTGCGGCAGCAGCCCGCGCAACTCGGCATCGCTCAGGTTGCGCCATTGCCCGGCCTTCAGATGTCCCAGCTTGACGTTGCCGATGCGCACGCGCACCAGCTGCTTGACCCGGTAACCGAAGTGCGCCGCCATCAGGCGGATCTGCCGGTTCAGGCCCTGCACCAGCACGATGCGGAAGCCGAACGGACCGAGCTTCCCGGTCTTGCACGGCAGGGTGCGCTGGCCGTGCACCGGCACGCCGCCGCGCGCCATCTCGCGCAGGAACTCGTCGCTGACCTTGTGGTTGGTCGCGACCAGGTATTCCTTCTCCAGCTTGTTTTCGGCGCGCAGGATCTCGTTGACGATGTCGCCGTTGCTGGTCAACAGGATCAGCCCTTCCGAGTCCTTGTCGAGGCGACCGACCGGGAAGATCCGCTGCTGATGGCCGACGAAGCCCACGATGTTGCCCGCTACCGATTCTTCGGTGGTGCAGGTAATGCCGACCGGCTTGTTCAGGGCGATGTAGACATGCCGGCGCTTGCCCGCCGACGCGGCACGCGCCGCCAGTTTCTGGCCATCGACCAGCACGCTGTCGCCTTCGGCCACTTCCGCGCCGATCCGGGCCCGCTCGCCGTTGACGCTGACCTTGCCGGCCGCGATCAGGCGATCGGCTTCGCGGCGCGAGCAATGGCCAGTGTCGGCAATGAACTTGTTGAGGCGCATGGGCTGAGGACGCTTGGGTCGGTGGTCATTGTCCCATGCGTGCAGCGCCCGTGCCGCAACGGCTCACCGTGTGCGGCATCGATGCCGTTCGCGAACGTCCCGGCGATCGCGCCGGGACGCTGAGGCACGGCTCAGGCGTTCAACGCGCCGCGGATCTCCTCGAGCAGTCTGCTTTCGGAATCCGACAAACGAGTCCCGCCGATGCCGAGGAAGCCGCCTTCGGTGGAGGCCTGCGCCACCTTGTCGGCGATCTGCATCGCCCAGGCCTTGTATTCGGCGGCTTCGTTCGCATCGAGACGGGCCAGCACGCCGGCGGCTTCGCGGCAATCCTGGACCACGGCGGCGATCATCTTCTCCGCCGAATCGACCTGGCGGCCCTTCATCCGCGCCATGCTCCAGTCGCGCGTCGCACGCATGTCTTCCATCTCCGCGGACCGATCACCGGCCACGTCCGGCACGATGTCGCGGATCAGCGCATTGTCCGGGTAATCCTTGGCCCCGGCCAACAGGGCCTGCGAGGTCGCGAACATCTCCTTGCCGGTCCCGAACAGACCACTGCGGCCGGCCACCGCCATCGCCCCGCCGATCGCCGAAGGCAAGTGGGTCAGCAGCATCTTTTCGTCCTGGGTCAAGGTCGTTTCCATCTTCGATTTCCTGAGGTGGGGAAGGGCCATCTTCCTGCCGGAAGGTTTGTCGCAGGTGAAACGCCGGGCGACATCGCCAGATCGCCGGCTGTCGCAGCATCAGGTTCATGCGCCGGCAAGCATCAGGCGCGGCGCATCGCTATCCTCGGCACGTACTCCCCTCACCCCGCCCGCATGTCGCCCGATCGTTGTTCCATCCCCCGCTCCGGGATCGTGATGCGGACCGCTGGCGTCCTCGCGCTTGCGATCATGGGCGCTGCCTGCACCCCGCAGGCACCGCGCCCGCACCAACCCACACCGGCCGAAGTACGCGCGCAGTTGCAGCGGTTGCTGCCGATGACGCTGCAGGATCGCAGCGGCTGGGCAGCCGACATCCAGTCCGCCTTCCAGTCGCTGCAATTGCCGCCGACCACCGCCAACCTGTGCGCGACGCTGGCGGTGATCGAACAGGAATCCGGTTACCAGGCCGATCCGCCGGTGCCCGGGCTCGGGCGCATCGCCCGCGGCGAGATCGAGCGACGCGCCGGCCAATACGGCGTGCCCAAGATCGCCATCGCCGGCGCATTGCTGATGAAGGCGCCGGATGGCGAGGCTTACGGCGACAAGCTCGAGCGCGTCCGCAGCGAGCGCGAATTGAGTGATCTGTACGAGCAGATCATCGCGCGTGCGCCGAGGCTGGGACGCGGCCTGCTGGCACGCGCCAACCCGGTGCGGACCGGCGGGCCGATGCAGGTGAGCATCGATTACGCCGAGCGGCAGTCGAGCGAACGTCCCTACCCCTACAACGCCAGCGCCTCGATGCGGCACGAGGTGTTCAGCCGCCGCGGCGGCCTGTATTTCGGCATCGCCCACCTGCTCAAGTATCCCAACAGCTATCCGCGCCATCTCTATCGCTTCGCCGACTTCAATGCCGGCCATTACGCCAGCCGCAATGCCGCGTTCCAAGCCGCGGTGAGCGCGGCTTCGGGTGTCGAGTTGGTTCGCGATGGTGATCTCCTGCTGCATGGCGATGCCGACAAGGTCGGCGCCACCGAGACCGCACTACGCACGCTTTGGGCGGACCTCGGGATGAGTGCCGAGGAAATCCGCGCCGATCTGTCCCGCAGCCAGCGTGACGAGTTCGAATACAGCCGGCTCTACAAGAAGCTTTACGCACTGGCCGAACGCCGCGCCGATCGCAAGTTGCCGCGCGCGCAGCTGCCGCAGATCGCGCTGGAAAGCCCGAAAATCACCCGCAAGCTCACCACCGAATGGTTCGCGACGCGGGTGGAGAAGCGTTATCGCGCCTGTGAAGCGCGGGCCCGTTGAACATCGGCGTGAATCAATCCGCGCCGGAACAAAGAAAAAGGGCCGCACATGGCAGCCCTTTCTTGGCACGCGGAACGGGCGCGACCCAGCAGGCTCACCAGATCCGCACGCGCTCCTCGGGCTTGACGTAGAGCTTGTCGCCCGGCTTGACGCCGAAGGCTTCGTACCAGGCATCGATGTTGCGCAACGGCGCGAACGCGCGGATCTGCCCCGGCGAATGCGGGCCGTTGACCAGCTGCTGGCGCAGCGCGTCATCCCGCCAGAGCGTGCGCCAGACCTGCGCCCACCCCATGAACAGGCGCTGCTCGCCGCTGAAGCCGTCGATCACCGGCGCCGGCTTGCCGTCCAGCGAACGCCGGTAGGCCTCCAGCGCGATGGTGAGGCCGCCGAGGTCGCCGATGTTCTCGCCCATCGCCACCTTTCCGTTGATGTGCATGCCCGGCAACTGCGGGAACACATAGCTCTCGTACTGCGCGCCCAGGCGCGCGGCCTGCGCCTCGAACTTGGTCGCATCCTCCTTGCTCCACCAGTCGCGCAGCACGCCCTCGCCGTCGGACTTGCGGCCCTGATCGTCGAAGCCGTGGATGATCTCGTGGCCGATGACGCCGCCGATCGAACCGTAATTGACTGCCGGGTCGGCGGAAGGATCGAAGAACGGCGGTTGCAGGATCGCCGCCGGGAACACGATCTCGTTCTTGACCGAGTTGTAATAGGCGTTCACGGTTTGCGGGGTCATCCCCCACTCCAGCTTGTCGACCGGCTTGCCCAGGCGCGAGCGGCGGTAGTCCCATTCGAACCGCAACGAACGCAGTGCGTTGCCGAACACGTCGCCGTTGCGGATCTCAAGACCGCTGTAGTCGCGCCACTTTTCCGGATAGCCGATCTTCAGCCCGAAGTTGGCCAGTTTGGTCGCGGCCTCACGCTTGGTGTCCGGGCCCATCCATTCCAGCTGCGCAAGCCGCGCGCCCATCGCCGCCTTCACGTTGGCGACCAGATCGTCCATCTTGGCCTTGGCATCGGCGGTGAAGTAGCGTTCGACGTAATCGCGGCCGATCGCCTCGCCCATCGTGCCTTCGGCCAGCTCCACGCCGCGCTTCCAGCGCTCGCGCTGCTCCGGTTGGCCGGACATGAACTTGTTGCGGAACTCGAAGTGCGCGTTGACGAAATCCTTCGACAACAACGGTGCGGCCTCGTCCGCCGTCTGGAACGCGGCCCAGGCCTTGAGGGTGTCGAGGGGCGTGTCGTTGAAGATCCCGGCGAGCTTCGGCATCGCGGTGTTCTGCCGCATCACCACGCGCTCGGCCTGGCCGAGGCCGGCGGCCTTGAGGAAACCCGCCCAGTCGAAACCGGGCGCGAAGCCGGCGAGTTTCGCGACCTCGATCGGGTTGTAGGTCTTGTCGCGATCACGGCTATCTGCGCGGCTCCAATGCGCCTCGGCGATGCGCTTCTCCATCGCCCGGACATCGGCAGCCGCCTTCGCCGGCTCCTTCCAGCCGACCATGCCCAGCATCTGCGCGACGTACTGCTGGTAGCGCTCGCGTTGCGGCGCGAACTTCTCGTCCAGATACATCTGGCGATCGCCAAGCCCCAGGCCGGACTGGCTCATGTACAAGGTGTAGCGATCCGGGTCGCGCTGATCGTCGGAGACGCCCAGGCCGAAGAACGTCGCGCCCATGCCGCCGTGGGCATTGCCCATCCACGCGGCCATCGCGGCCTTGTCGCGCAGTTGCGCGATGGCATCGATCTGCGGCTTGAGCGGTGCGGCGCCGAGCTTCTCGACCGCCGCCTCGTCCATGAACCCGCGATAGACCGCGGCGATCTTCGCCGAGTCGCCATCGCTTGCCGGGTTGCCGAGCGCGTAGCCTTCGACCTGCTGGCGCACGCGCGCTTCGGAAAGATCACGCAGGCCATGGAACACGCCGAAGTTGGAGCGGTCAGCCGGGATCGGCGTGTTCTTGGCCCAACTGCCGTTGACGTATGCGAAGAAGTCGTCGCCCGGTTTCACGCTGCGGTCCATGCCATCGAGGTCGATGCCCCAGCTGCCGAAGCGCGGCGCGGCCACGCTGGCGCTGGTGGCCGACGCCTGATCGGAAGACTGCACGCGCTCGAGCAGCTCCTGCTCGAGACAGGCCTGGTCGCGGCATGCTTCGTGCGCGGACAGCTCCGGGCTGGCGCCCGCCATGAGTACGGCCGCCATGGCGGTGGAAAGCAGGGTCTTGGTCATCGGGGTCGGCTCCTCGGTTCGAATTCGGGCGGGCGGATCGCAGTCGGGCGCTCCGGACGCCCCACCGTAACGGATGCGGCGAGTCGTCGCATGGGCCGGGAGTCATGTCGGTTCAGCTAGCCAAAAGCAGAGCGATGTCGATCGACACGACATCGACACACCGCCGTCACCGTGCGGTCGATAAAACAACGCATCCCCCGAATGCGGAATTTCCGATGGCCACCAAGACCGAACTTGCCGAGCGCTTCTGGAAATCGCTCGATTCCGATCGCACCGTGATGCTGGGCGCCGAAGGCGTCTATCCGCGCCCGATGACCGCGATGGCCGAGGACCAGCGCGGCCCGTTATGGTTCTTCACCGCCCGCGAGAACGACCTGGCCGAAATGCTCGAGAGCGGCCGCACCGTCGATGCGCTGGTGATGCTCACCGCCAAGGACCACGATCTCTTCGCGACCTGCGGTGGCCGGCTCAGCATGGACAATGATCCCGAGGTCATCGACCGCCTGTGGAATCCCTTCGTCGCGGCCTGGTACGAGGACGGCCAAACCGACCCCAAGCTGCGCCTGCTGCGCTTCGACCCGGATGTCGCGGAAATCTGGCTCAACGACAGCAGCCTGCTGGCCGGGGTCAAGACGCTGCTCGGCATCGATCCGAAGAAGAGCTACACCGAAAAGGTGAAGAAGGTGAAGCTCAAGGGTTGAGGCATCCGCTCGGTTGCATCGCGCTAAGCTGGAGCCCCATGCCTGCAGGGTGACGCCATGTCGATGATGCAACCCCATCCGCTGATCCGCACGGTCCTTGCGGCCGCCACGCTGCTGGTGATGGCGGCGTGCAATCGCGCACCTTCCACCGATGCGGCCTCCGCGGCACCCGCGGCGCCCGCGCCTTCCAGACCAGCGCACGCGGCGCCCGCTTCTCCGGCCACGGCCAGCACCGCGCTGGCGGTCGGCGCGCAGGCACCGGATTTCAGCGCGCAGGCCTGGCAGGCCGGCAAGCCGCTCGGGTTCAACCTGGCCGACGCACGCGCCAAGGGCCCCGTGGTGGTGTATTTCTTCCCGGCCGCGTATACGCCCGGCTGCAACATCGAGGCGCATCTGTTCTCGCAGGCGATCGAGCGTTTCACCGCCGCCGGCGCCAGCGTGATCGGGGTCACCGCCGGCAACGCCGACCAGCTGCAGAAATTCTCCGCCGACAACGAGCGCTGCGCCGGCAGGTTCCCGGTCGCGGCCGATCCGGGGGCCAGGATCGCTGCCGAGTACGGCGTGGTGCTGGAGAAAAAGCCCGAATGGTCGAACCGCACCTCGTTCGTCGTCGCGCGCGATGGCCGCATCCTCGCCGTGCATTCCGCGCCTGAGCCCGAAGGCCATGTCGATGCGATGCTGGCGGGATTGAAGGCGCCCTAGCGAACGCCCACTGCGGCGGCGCGGACAGCCGGCACGCTGAACGCGATCGCCACGTACACGCCATGCCGACGCCGGCGTGGACAAAGTGTCGCGGATGGAACATGTTCGCGCACCCGCGTCTGCCTGGTGGACCCTTCAGTTCAGCGATGATCCGATCGTCGCCACCGCCATCCACGATGGCCACGACCTGCAAGCCGCCGCGCTGGCGGCGATAGCCCTGCCCGACGACGAGCGCCTGCGCGAAGAAGACCCGCACACCGGGCAGGCGATCCTGGATGTGCCGACGCACGTCATCCCGCACCGCTCGCGCTTCGGCATCGACCTCAACCGCGCGCTGGACGAAGCGGTCTACCTGACGCCGGAACAGAGTTGGGGGTTGCAGGTATGGCAACAGGCACCCGATGACGCCCTGCTGGAATCGCTGCGCGACTATCACCGCGGCTTTTACCGGATGCTCGGTGGATTGCTGGATGAAGTGGCCGCCCGGCATCCGCGCTTCGTCGTACTCGATGTGCACAGTTACAACCACCGCCGGGACGGAACCGATGCCGACCCGATGCCACAGGCCGGTGCACCCGACATCAATATCGGGACTTTCTCGATGCCGCGCGATGACTGGGCCTTCCTGCTCGAACCGCTGATGGAGCGGATGCGCGGGTTCGATTTCAACGGGCGGCATCTGGACGTGCGCGAGAACATCGCCTTCCAGGGCAAGGGCGAGCTGGCCCGCTTCGTGCACCAGCGCTATCCCGGCCGCGGCTGCGCGATCGCGCTGGAATTCAAGAAGTTCTACATGGACGAGTGGTCCGGCGAACCCTACCCGGCGGAACTGGCGGCGATGCGCGCGTTCATCCGCGCCAGCGCCGATGCATGCCGTAGCCTGCTGCAGGATGCGCGATGAGTGCGACCGCACCGCATCCGGCGCAGCAGCCGCCGGCGCCGGACATCGGCGGCGACAATGCCTACCGCGAGCGTCTCGACGGCGGCGGCCGCGTGCACATCGACCGTCCGCTGCCTTTCCTGGTGCTGTGCCGCCACGAGGATTCGCCCTTCAGCCTGGCCCGTCGCATTGCATCGATCAGTGCCGCCAGCGTCATCTGGCCGACCGCCGGCGGCAAAGAAGCGGACGCCTCCGCGCAGACGATGACCGCCTCGCTGATGGCCGAGCTCGCCGACGACTATCCGCGCTTCCTGCTGGTCAGCCTGCGCGACCTGCCACGCGATGCCAGCGTGCATGCAGAGAGTCCGCAGCTGGAGCCGTTCGCATTCCGGATCGGGGCAAGCAGCGATCCGGCCGCACAGGCTGCGGCCGATTGCCTCAAGGCCGCGCTCGGCGATATCGAGATCGACCTGCGCACGGCCAAGCCCTGCATGGCGCAGTGCGTGCCCGCCGCCGACTGGATCGAGGCGCTCGCCGCCAACACCGACATCTCCCAACTGACCTTGGGTATTCCCCAGGTGCACCGCATCCCCGGTGGCGAGAACCGGCAGATCTATCCGCTGATCTACCACGAGCTTGAGAGCGCGATCTTCGATGCCGTGCTGCAGGCGATCGCGGTCTTCGTCGAGCACAGCACGCCCGATGGCGATGGTGACGGCGTGCCGGGCGGGCGGCCGCACCACCGTTCGCTGGGCCGCAGCCGCTACGTGGAAGCGGCGACCAAGGCCGACGATGCCTTGTCGCGCATCAGTCGTTCGTTCGATTTCCTGCTCGGTGTTTCGCCGATCAATTCGGTCGAAGCCTACCAACGCTTCGAGGAAAAAGGTCGCAAGGAAACCCCGCATTTCCGCTACCGCCCGCTGCCGATCAACCCGGACGCGACCAAGCGCCGGCTGTATCGGATCAACCTGCGCGCGGTCGAAGACCCTGTGCTGGAAAAACTCTTCCGCGAGAAGCAGCTGGAACTGGACCAGCAGTTAATGATGCTGCAGCGGCGCAACACGCCGCAGTTCAAGTACGTCTCGTTGCTGCAATACGGCGGCGTCGAAGCCGAACTGCTGGCGCAGGCCAGGGCGATCCTGGACAACGTCAAGGCCAGTCCGGGTGGCGGCGATTGCCGTTTCGATGCACGGCAGATGCAGGAGGCCGCGAACCAGGTGCTTGGCCAGTACCGCGCCAAGGCACCGGCGTTCGCCGCCGCACAAGCCTGCCTGCGCGAGGACACCGGGCCGGGCCTGATGGTCAGTGGCGAATCGCTGCTGATCTCCACCGCCACCAGCGTGCCGAAAGCGCGCGTCGATCCGCTGCTGCAGCACGAAATCGGCGTCCACGTCCTGACCTTCATCAACGGCAGCCAGCAGGGGTTGGGCATTTTCGGAGCCGGCCTCGCCGACTACGAGGGCATCCAGGAAGGCTTGGGCGTATTCGCCGAGTTCATCGTCGGCGGCCTGACCCCGGCACGCCTGCGTCTGCTCGCCGCGCGGGTCCTGGTGGTCGATGCGATGCTGGGCGGCGCGGATTTCATCGAATGCCATCACCTGTTGCATCGAGACCACGGCTTCTCGAGCCAGGGCGCCTTCAACATCGTCGCGCGGATCTTCCGTTCCGGCGGCCTGACCAAGGACGCGATCTACCTGCGTGGGTTCCAGCAGGTCGTGCGCCGCGTGTCGGACGGGCTGCCGCTCGATCCCTTCTGGTACGGCAAGATCGCCGAGCACCACGTGCCCATCGTTGAAGAATTGCGCACGCGCGGAATGCTCGGAAAACCGGTCGCCACCCCCGAATTCCTCGATCGCCCAGACGCCCAGGCCCGCATCACCTGCCTGCGCGAGGGCGCCCACTTCCTCGACCTGCTCGGAGCCCCAGCGCCATGATGATCGCCTTCTTCGTCAATTCCATCGACAGCGAGTACCCGCGTTACACCACCACCGTCCTCGCGCACGAGGCTTCCAGCCGCGGCCATGATGTCTGCTACCTCACCCCCGGCGATTTCGTGCTGAGCCCGGACGACACCCTGCAAATTCACGCGCGGATCATCCCTGCGGCGAAGGGCAAGGGCAAGAACGCGAGCCGCAGCCGCGACGACTTCTTCAAGGCCCTCAAGACCGCCGGGCGCAAGACCAAATTGATTTCGATGGAGGACATCGACGTGCTGATGCTGCGCAACGATCCCTCCAACGATGCCGGCGAACGGCCGTGGGCGGAGAACGTCGGCATCCAGTTCGGTCGACGTGCGGCCGAAGCCGGCGTGCTGGTGCTGAACGATCCGGATACGCTTTCGCTCGCCATCAACAAGCTGTATTTCCAGTCGTTCCCGCGCGAAGTGCGCGCCGACACCCTGATCACCCGCTTCACTTCCGATGTCAAGGCGTTCGCCAAGAAGCATGGCGGCAATATCGTGTTGAAGCCGCTGCAGGGCTCCGGCGGCCAGGGCGTATTCGTGGTCAATTCCAAGTCGTCCGGCAACCTCAACCAGATGACCGAGGCGATCCAGCGCGACGGCTACATGATCGCGCAGGCGGTGGTTCCGGAGGCCGACAAGGGCGACATCCGCCTGTTCCTGATGAACGGCTGGCCGCTGCAGCACGAAGGCAAGTACGCGGCGATGCGTCGGGTCGGCGCCGAGGACGACGTGCGCAGCAATATCCACGCCGGCGGCACCGCCAAGCCGGCCAAGATCACCGAACGCGAGCTGCGCCTGGCAGAGCTGATCCGCCCCAAGCTGCAGGCCGATGGCATGTTCCTGGTCGGCATCGACATCATCGGCGACACCATCCTGGAGGTGAACGTCTTCAGCCCCGGCAACCTGCACACCTGCAGCGAGATGGCCGGTGTCAACTTCGCCTCGATGATCATCCAGTCGATCGAACGCAAGCTGGAAATCCGCGATGAATACCCCGGCCAGTTCACCAATGCGCAGCTGGCGGTGATGTAGCCGCGTACGCATCGACGCGTGCGCCGACCTGCTGGACACCAGCGTTTAACGGCCCGTACGGGAGAATCGAGGCATTCCCCCCAAGGATCGATCCGATGAACGCCAAAACCAAGCCATCACCCAAGTCCAAGGCCGCCACCACGCCCACGTTCTTCAAGGATCGCTTCAAGGGCAAGGCAGTCATCGTCACCGGCGCGGCTTCGGGCCTTGGCAAGGAGACCGCACTGCGCCTCGCCCGCGAGGGCGCCGCGCTGGTGCTGGTCGACCTGAAGCAGGACGCGCTGGATGAAGTGGCGGCCGAAACCTCGAAGGCCGCACCGAAGGCAGAGGTGGTGACCGTCGTCGCCGATGTCTCGAAGGAAGCGGAAGTCGGCAAATTCGTCGATGCCGCGATGAAGAAATTCGGGCGCATCGACGGTTTCTTCAACAATGCCGGCATCGAGGGCAAGCAGAACCCGACCGAGGATTTCGGCAGCAGGGAGTTCAACAAGGTTGTCGGCATCAACCTGGACGGCGTGTTTTTCGGCATGGCCAAGGTGCTCAGGATCATGCGCGAGCAGGGCCATGGCAGCATCGTCAACACCGCTTCGGTCGGTGGCATCCGCGGCGTCGGCGACCAGTCCGGTTATGCGGCGTCCAAGCATGGCGTGGTCGGCCTGACCCGCAATTCGGCGGTCGAGTACGGCCAATACGGCATACAGATCAATGCCATCGCCCCAGGTGCGATCATGACGCCGATGGTGGAGAACTCGCTGCGGCAGATGGGCGGCGATGATTGGGAAGCGGTCGGCAAGGAGTTCGTCAGCGTCAACCCCATGAAACGCTTCGGCAAGCCGGAGGAAGTGGCGGCCCTCGCCTGCTTCCTGCTCTCCGGCGATGCCGGCTTCGTCAACGGCGCGGTGATCACCATCGACGGCGGCCAGTCGTACAAATACTGACTCGCAAACCCGGCGCTCTGGATCACGGCCTTCCGCGTGGCGGCCGTCGCCTCGTTCCTCAGGAATCCGCGTGCTGCAGCACGTGGTCGATGGCCGCTCGCACTGCGGCGACCTGCGCACTATTGCATTGTTCCGGCGTCGCGCGCGGGCTGTCCGGATAGACCTCGGTGGTGGTGACGAAGCGCGCATCGGTCATTCCCGCGCACAGGCCCAAGCCCTTGCAGTCGTACTCGATGACGCCGGGCGCGACCACCGGCGAGCCGATGATCGTGCCATCCGGATCGGCGGGCGCGATGTGGGTCACCTGCGCGACCCGATCGATGATCGCGCGCTGGAATTCCGGCTGCGGCCGGCCGCTGTCGTCCACCAGGTAGAAGCCGTCGGGGATCGTGCCGGGCACGAAGGCCTTGCCATCGCGCGCGGCCAGCATCGGCCGGAACTCGCTCTCGTCGCTGTCGGTCGTCTCGTGCAGGTCGATGTGCATGGCGATGCGATCGCGGTACGGGGCGATGAACGCCATCAGCGTCGCCGGCTCCTGCGCCGGACTGTTGCCGATGAAATTGCGGTTCGGATCCAGCGCATCGGCATTCCAGCGCTGGATGTGCTCGTAGCCCCAAGGGCTGACGCAGGGCACGACGATCAGGTTGACGCGCCCGGCATAGTCGTTGGCCGCCTCTTCGAGGAACTGCAACGCGCCCTGCACGCCGCTGGTTTCGTAGCCGTGCACGCCGCCGGTGACGAGCATCGTCGGCAGTGTTTCGTTCCATTCACGGCTACGCAAGGCGACCAGCGGATAGCTGAAGTCCGTGCCGTAGTCCAGTTCGCCATAGTGCTCGGCATCGAAGCGATCGGCCAAGGCGGCGATCTTCGCCATCACTTCGTCAGCGTGACTGCGTTGGCGTACTTGGCGTGCTCGCCACTCTGCCTTTTCAGCATCGCCCCACGGCTTGCCGGGCGTACCGATGTGTTCGATAGGTTGGCTCATGGACTGCCCTCCTCCTACTTGTCGGTACTCGCCTTCACTGCCGCGCGGATCAGCGACTTGAACGCCGTCTTGTCGATCCGATCGCCTTCGAACATGTCGATCGCGCGTCGCGCATTGCCATCTAGGCTCGCATTGAACAGGCCCTTGGGATCAGCAAGCTTCGCGCCCTTGGCGAAGGTCAACTTCACCTTGTCCTTGTAGCGCTCACCGGTGCATAGCACGCCGTCCTGTGACCAGGTCGGCACGCCATCGGGATTGGACGGTTTGCGCCATTTGCGCTCTTCCACTGCATCGGGTGCAGCGCTGGCGATGAGCGCACGCACTTCATCAAGCATCTCGTCGCGCCAGTCCTGGCCTGCCTTCGTTCCCTTGCCGGTGGTCGCCGCCTTGGATGCCGCCGATGCGGACTTCTTTCGGGCTGGGATGGATGCCTTTTTCGCGCTCGTCGCCATGCTCGTGCTCCTAGAGGTTCTCGCCGGGCAGCTCGCTCGCCCGCCTGATCCAGCCAATGAACTGCTTCTCGTCCAGGGGCGCATTCGGCCCGACGTGCAGGTAACGCACGGCCGGATGCCTGGATGCGAGCGGCGGCATCGGCCTCAATGATTCTCCGCGGAAGAAAGTGAGCTTCACGTAACGCTCGAAACAATGGAAGCTCAGGAACCAGCCATTGATCCCCGGTGCGCCATAGAACGGGGAATTCCACTTAACCGCCTTGCGCACGCCCGGAACCGCCGCCTCCACCAGCGCGTCGATGCGCTCGCCGATCGGCCGCTTCCAGCCCGGCATCGCAGCGATGTAAGCCTGCACGGGCGCATCGCCCTCGCCTTTGGGGATCTGCGGATTGCCACCGGAGAGCAGTTTCACCGCCATCGCCCGAGCCTAGCCGCGCCAATTCGCATGCGTGCGCCAGAACGCGACGCTGCGTGCGTAGGCCGCGCGATCGATCGGTACGCCCGAGCCGCCCTCCTCCACACCCAGCGCATTGCGCAGCATGGTGATTGGCGCCATCGGCGTCTCGGCAGGCTCCATCGTGTACATGCAACCGACCACGCCCCAGTCGGCATCGATCGGCGAGCCTTCCTTCGCCAGCTGCTCGCGGCTGTAGAGGATCGGGATCAGATACCGCGCGACCGGCGGCTCCAGGCCCTCGAACCAACGCACCAGCACCGGCAACTCGGCATCGTTTCGCGCTTCGTAGTCGCTGCGCAGCAGATGGCGGTTGCCATCGGTGATCGGCACGCACAGGGCACGGGTCGAGGTCCAGTTGCGATGCACGTGCAGCTTGCAGAACGGCGCATAGCCATCCAGCACCTGCACAGGCGCGTGCTCATTGAGATGGCGCTCGAATGCTTCGCCACTGATGTCCTGGATGGTGTTGCGGCGCGGCTCACGCGGGAACAGGCGCCGTCGGGCGAACTCGGTGAGGATGATCGAGGGTCGATACCGGGTCATTTGCAGGCTTGATGAACCATCTCGTCCAGGCGTTGGATGCCTTCGTAGGTGACGTTCATGCCCAGTCGAACGCGTTCGGCCTTTCGATACGCCTTGGCCATGTCACATCGCGATCGCTCGCTGGCATCCTGATGGGTGTTGGCGATTACCGCGACCTGGCCCGACAAACCAGGATAGCGACTTGAATCCGTCGCGGATGCGACCATCGGGGCTTGGCTCGCCACGTCAGGGACGAAGTGCGTGCGCGCCAGTTCCTGCTCCCCATCCACGCAACCTTCGGTGCGGAACGTGTCGACACCTGATGCGGCCCGGCATTTCGAGAGCCAACGGCGCGCGTCAACGACAATATCGGCGGCAGGGTGCGTGGACTCAGGTTGATGGATGACGCGATCGTCGGACGCCGCGTTGCTCACGAAACCTCCAGCGTCCGGCCGTGCCAGCATGCCCTCGGATTCAGCAGCATCACCGCGGGTAGTCACGTACCAGATCGCCAACAGGATGCAGATTGCGATGGCGAGACCGACCAAGACCCAGCGCTCTGGACTGCGTTCGGGTTCACTGCGATGCAAGCCACGTCGCTTGCGGAATTCCAGCTCGGCCGGATCGAGAGGCTTCATGCCTCGATGTTAGCGTGCAGGTCTGCCAGCGTCACTTCACGGGTGATCGCAGCAGGACTGCGATTGGCACCCAGCGGCAACAGGAATGCGAAATCGCGATTAGGCCGCGAACCGGAGCCCGAGGCGGCCAACATCGTCTGCCGGTCGCGAGTGAATCGCCGGCGCGACGTCCAGCGTGCGAACCGGCAATGCTGCGATCATTCCTCAGCAAAAACCGGCTGCAACATCCGCAACGTACCGGCATCGGCATCCAGTTCCACCTCACCGCCGACCGGCAGGATGAACTGTTCTCGGATGTGGCCGATCATCGCTCCGCGATAAGCCGGGATCTTCAGCGGCTTGAGGTAATGATCGAGGATCTGCTCGATGGTCAGCGAGCCGTAACCGCCGCCCGGATTGCAGTCGCTGCACTCGCCCCAGACGAAGCCGGCGATCCGGTCCAACGCCCCCATCAGTTTGAGCGTGCTCATCATGCGGTCGATGCGGTACGGCGCTTCGGAAACATCCTCCAGAAACAGGATCTTGCCGTCGAACGCAGGCAGGTAGGACGAGCCGGCCAACGCGCTCAGCACGGCCAGGTTGCCGCCCACCAGCGCACCGCGCGCCTTGCCCGGATTGATCGTCATGGTGCGGTTGCGGCGCGGCACCAGCTCGTCGCCGGCCTCCTGCTTGTTGCGGTATTCCATCAATTGCCGCTCGAAGAACAGCTGGCGGAATTGCTCTGCGTTGAAGCGGTTCCAGCTGCCGGACCCGATCGGGCCGTGGAAGGTGACCAGGCCGGTCTTCGCCTGCAGCGCGCAATGCAGCGCGGAGATGTCGGAGTAGCCCAGCAATACCTTGGGATTGCGACGGATGCGCTCGTAGTCGAGCAAGGGCAGCAACCGCGCGGCACCTGACCCGCCGCGCACGCAGATGATGCCCTTGACCTCGCGGTCGGCGAACATCGCATTGAGGTCACCGGCGCGTTCGGCATCGGTCCCGGCCAGGTGGCCGTTACGCGACAACGCATGGACACCGACTTTGACCCTGAGCCCAAGCGCCTCCATCGCCTCGCGCGCAAGCTGGATGCTGAGGCTGTCGTCGGTCGCACCCGATGGGCTGACCAGACCGACTGTGTCGCCCGGATTGAGCGGCACCGGCAGCAGTTGCCGCATGCGCGGTGCGGCACGTGCGATCCCGCTGCCGGCAAAGGTCAGGCCCAGTGCCGCCAGCGCGCTGCTGCCGATGAAATGTCGCCGATCCATGCCTGCCTGCCGATCCGGAAGTTACGACAAGCCTAGCCGAATGAGGAATGTGGCCGGCTCACCCGTCCTGCACGTGGCTCAACCGGCCTTGCGCGGCTTGGCCGGCGCCTTCTTGGTGGGCTTGGCCGGCGCTTTCTTCGCGGCGGCTTTGGCCGATGCCTTGACAGCGCCCTCGCCCTTCTTGCCCAGACTCTTCTGCAGCAGCGCCACGAAATCCACCACATTGGTTGCCGCGCCTTCCTGCGGCTCGTCCGCTTCGTCCATCACGGTGGTGGTCTTGCTCTTCTGCTTGATCCGCTTGCTGATGATCTCCGACAGGCGCGCGCGGAACTCGTCGTGGTAGTCGTCCGGCTTCCAATCGGTCGCCATCGATTCCACCAGCTGGGTCGCCATCGCGATCTCCTTGGCGGTGACGCGATAGTCGCCACTCTTGCCCTCGGGCAGCTTGTAGTCGGCCGGATCCACCAGTTCCTGCGGGTAACGCATCATCACCAGCACCAGCGCATCGCCCAGCGGCATCACCGCCGACAGGTATTCACGGGTGCGGATGACCACCCGCGCCACGCCGATCTTCTTCGACTTCACCAGGGTCTCGCGCAGCAGCACATAGCCTTTCTCGGCCTTCTTGCCCGGCACCAGCACATAGGGCTTCTCGAAATAGCGGATGTCGATCGCGTCCTCGTCCACGAACGCCTCGATCTCCACCGACTCGTGCGATTCCGGCGCGGCCGAGGCGATGTCTTCCTTCTCGATGACGACATAGCTGCCCTTGTCGTACTCGAAGGCCTTGACGATGTCCTTCCACGGCACTTCCTCGCCGGTGTCCGCATTGACGCGCTCGAAACGGATCGGCTTCTTGTCGCGCGCGTCCAGCATGCGGAACGACAGGTCGTTGCTGCGGGTGCCGGACATCAGCGACACCGGCACGTTGAGCAGGCCGAAGCTCAGGTTTCCGGTCCAGATCGGGCGTGCCATGGCTCAGCTCTCGTGGTCGGGCGCTCCAGCCTGCACCCGACCGTGTCATCGCGCCGTGCAGGCCGTTCTCCGCGCGATTAACTCGGCAGGATCTGTTGGATGTCGTCGATACCGGCCCAGGGATGGGATTTCAGTCGCTTCAATCGTGCTTGCGCATTGCGGATGTCGAAGGCGTGGCCGCTCGCCACCTTGCCCAGTTCCTCCCAACGCAGCGGCATCGCCACCGGCGCGCCGGCCCGCGCCCGCGCCGAGAAACTGGCGATGCTGGTCGCGCCGCGGCCATTGCGCAGCCAGTCGATGAAGATGCGGCCCTTGCGCTTCTGCTTGCTCATCGTCGCGACATAGCGCAGCGGTTCGGCATCGCGCGCGGCCTCGGCCACGGCCTGCGCGAACGCGCGTGCGCGCTCCCACGGCGCTGGCGGCGACAACGGCACCACCAGGTGAAGGCCCTTGCCGCCGCTGGTGCGCACGAACGATTCCAACCCGGCCTGTCGCAGGAACCCGCGCAACTGGCGCGCTGCGGCGACCACTTCGCTCCAAGCCACCGCATCGTCCGGATCCAGATCGAACACCAGCCGATCGCAATGCGCCAAGTCATCGACATGCGTACCCCATGGATGGAACTCCAGCGTATTGAACTGCACCAGTTCCATGACGCTGGCGGCATCGGTGGCGACCAGATAGTCCTCGCGGCCGCCGTCGGATTCCTCGATCGGCACCAGCGACACCAACTCCAGCCCCGGCGTCGCATGCTTCTGGAAGAAGCACTGCGCGGCGATGCCGCCCGGACAGCGCAGCAGCGAAAGCGGCCGATCGCGGATCTCCGGCAGCAGCCAGTCCATGACCGCCGCGTAGTAATCGGCCAGCTCGCGCTTGCTGATGCGTTCGCCTGGATACAGCAGCTTGTCGGGGCTGGTGAGTTCGGGCGCG
>JAEWNY010000079.1 GCA_023461075.1 Pseudomonadota bacterium
TCGGAGAACCCGATGCCGGCCTGCTCGAACACCGCGCCATCGCGAAGGATCCGGGTGCGGCCACCACCGCCAAGCAGCGCGCCAACGCCCTCGCGTGACCAGGCGTCCTCGATGAACCGCGCACCACCATCGACCTGTTCGATGGCGGTGCAGATGCGGTCCTGCAAGCCGGTCAGATAGGCGCGGACGGCATCGAAATCGGGGGCTTTGGCATCGCTCATCCCGCCATTATCGCCGTTGCCCGGTGCAGGCGTGGCTTCAACGGCGGCAGCTGCGGGTGATGTCGAGCGCGGGCCGCTCCGCGGCACTTTCGACTCCGGCGAAACCCAGCAACGTGTCGAAGAAATTGTCGTGCGAGTACTCGCCGCTGCCCTTGGCGCGCAGGCAGGCCATGTCGATGCCGGTATCGCGCGCGTACAGGTCGGAATCCCACATCAGCATCGGCACCCGGGTCTGTTGCCCCGGCGCGATCGCATAGGGCGCGCCATGCAAGTAGAGACCATGCTCGCCGGTGGATTCCCCGTGGTCGGAGATGTACAACAGCGCGCCATCGACGCGCGCGTCCGCCTGCAGCATGCGGATCAATTGCCCCAGCACGTGGTCGGTATAGGCGATGGTGTTGTCGTAGGTGTTGACGATCGCCTCGCGGCTGCACGACTGCAGGTCGGTGCTGCGGCATTCGGGTTTGAAACGCGCGGACTCCGACGGGTAGCGTGCGTAGTACGCCGGCCCGTGGCTGCCCAGCGAGTGCAGCACGATGACGCTGTCGGCGCTGACCTTGCCGATCCGCTCGCGCACCATCTCCACCAGCATGCCGTCCTGGCAGCCGTCCGCCAGGCACCAGCGCAGATCACGGCGGTTCATCACGCCCTCCTCGCCGATCCGGGCGGCGACCTTCTTGCTGCTGGCGTTGTTGTCGATCCACTCGATCTTCCAGCCGGCGCGGGCGAGCAGGTCGATGGCGTTGTCGCGCTTGTTGGCCACCTTCTGGTCGTAGTCGGCACGGCCGAGGTCGGAGAACATGCAGGGCAGGGATGTCGCGGTATTGGTCCCGCAACTGGCGACATCGCCGAAAAAAGCGATCGGCAGCTTCGACAGTTCCGGGTTGGTGTCGCGTGGATAGCCGGCCAGCGAGAAGCTTTCGGCGCGCGCGGATTCGCCGACCACCAGCACCAGCAGGCGTGGAACGTCGTCCGGGTCAGGGGCGTGGCGCGCATCCAAACCGATCTGCACGTGCGGCCGGTTGCCTTCGATCGAATGCTGGATGTAACCGAGCACGCCGGCGACCGCCGAGAACGGCAGGGTGAGGTAGCGCGCTTCGGGATGGTTGCGCGCGAACGGGATTGCCTGCTGGCCGAAGCCGAGGATGGCGATGGCGAACGGCGCGAGAACGGCAAGAACCGGCTTCCAGCGCGACAACAGCTCGCGCCAGAACGGTTTCCATTCGATCCGCGTCCAGAACACGAGCAAGGCGGGCAACACGCCGAGCGCGAAGATCCGCGCCAACACCCAGGCCGACATCATCTCGCCGGCTTCGCGGCGATCGGTCTCGAACACGCTGGCGATGGCATGGCGATCGGCGACCGCGCCGAAGTCCACGGTCAGCACGTTGGCCGAGGCGGCGATCACCAGCAGCAGCGCCAGCCACGGCTTGAACGCGCCCTTGAACGAGAACGGCAGGATGAGCGCGAGCGCCATCGCGAACACCACGCCGCCCATCACCACCTTGAACAGCAGGCCTTGCGCAAGGGATTCCGCCGGACTGGCGTGGATCAGGCTCCACAGGCGCTGGTTGCACAGCAGGTCATCCAGCCCGCGGCCAGCATCGCGATGGCATTGGCGGACAGCCGAGGGCGCCAGCCCCCGGCCGTCGATGTCGTTTCGGTCATTTCAGCGCGCGCTCGAACAGTTCGTGGATGCGCCGATATTGGTCGTACCAGCTGGAAGGGTGCCTGAAGCCGTGGCGTTCCAGCGGGTAGGAAGCAAGCTCCCACTTGTCCTTGCGCAGTTCGATCAGGCGCTGCGTCAGCATCACCGAATCCTTGAAGAACACGTTGTCGTCGATCATGCCGTGCGCGATCAGCAGGTGATCCTGCAAGCCTTCGGCGTATTCAAGCGGCGAAGAGCGCTTGTAGGCCTCGGGGTCGAGTTCGGGCGTGTTGAGGATGTTGCTGGTGTATTCGTGGTTGTATTGCGACCAGTCGGTCACCGGGCGCAACGCGGCCCCCGCCTTGAACACGCCGGGCTGCTTGAACAGCGCGACGAAGGTCATGAAGCCGCCGTAGCTGCCGCCGTAGATGCCCGCGCGGTCGCGGTTGCCCTGCTTGTTGGCGACCAGCCAGTCCAGCCCGTCGAGATAGTCTTCCAACTCGGGCTTGCCCATCCAGCGGTAGATCGCGGTGCGCCAATCGCGGCCGTAGCCGGCCGATGCGCGGTAATCCAGGTCGAGCACGATGTAGCCCTGCTGCACCAGCAGGTTGTGGAACATCTGCTCGCGGAAGTACTGGGGATAACCCGTGTGCACGTTCTGCAGGTAACCGGCGCCGTGCACGAACATCACGATCGGGTAGCGCTTGCCCGGCTCCATCTGCTTCGGTCCGTAGTACTTGCCCCAGATGGTGCCGGCGCCGTGCTTCGAGGGCACCTCGACGTATTCGGGCTGCACCCAGTCGATCGCCTTGAACGCCTGCGTGCGGGTATCGGTGAGCTTCTTCAGCCCTTCGCCATCGCGGCCGATCACCGCCACTTGCGCAGGTACATAGCTGTCGGACCAGCGCAGCGCCAGCTTGGAGCCATCCGGCGATTGCGCGAACGACTGCACGCCATCGAGCGCGGTCACCTCGCGCACGGGACCGCCCGCGACCGGTACGTTGCAGACTTCGTAATCGCCTGGCCAGGCGCGATTGCAGCGGAAATGGAAGCTGCGGCCATCGCGCGCGACTTCCACCTGCGAGGCTTCCCACTTGCCCTGCGTCAGTTGCCGGCGGTTGCCACCTTCGACTGTGTAGAGGTGCGAGTAGCCGCTTTCCTCAGACAGGTACCAGAGCGTGCGGTTGTCCGGCAGCCAGCCGAACTCGTTGAAGGCCCAGCCGATCCATGCGGGGTTGGTCAGGCGATGGCGCGACTCGAGTTTGCCGCCGGCAAGGTCGACGCTGGCGATCCAGCGATCCTTGTTGTCGATCGCGCGCACCAGCAGGGCGACGTTCTT
Source organism: Pseudomonadota bacterium (assembly GCA_023461075.1). GTDB lineage: Bacteria > Pseudomonadota > Gammaproteobacteria > Xanthomonadales > Xanthomonadaceae > Solilutibacter. Next base: position 3,209 of record JAEWNY010000079.1, read on the forward strand.
CGAATCGCCACTCCAGTGGATGGTCGGACCGCTGCCATCGCCATCGGTTTCGACGCGCACCGGGCGGTTGCCCTTCAGCGCGTCCTTGCCTGCAGCCTTGCGCATCGCCGCCAGCGGATCGTCGGCGATGCCGGGCAGCGTGTCGAACTTCAACTCGCGCGGTGTGCCCGAGGCGATATCGACCAGCCACAGCTTGTGCGGCAGCGGCTCGCCACGACCGACCCGGGTGCGCACTTCCTCGAACTCCTCGTAGCCGGATTCGGTCACGTACTTGGGCATCTGCCCGCTCTTGCCGGCCTCCGCGCCCTTGGTGGTGGTGACCACCAGCAGCCAGCGGCCATCGGGCGAGAGCGCGCTGTCCTCGATCGCCACGTCCTTGCCGAGGTAGAGCGGGGCCGGTGCGCGGGTCGGGTCTTCGGCGCGCCACGCATCTTCCTGCCTGCGCGCCGCATCGCGGCGGTCGGCTTCGTTCTTGAGGGTTTCGATCAGGCGCAATTGGCGATCGCGCAGGTCGTCGGCCTTCGGCGGCTTGCCGGGCGCATCGGCGGCCTGCGGCGAGGCGGCCTGCATGGCGATGCGGCCATCCCAGCGATACCAGTCGTTGCCCTGACGCCAGACCAGGGCGCCATCGTCCGACCATTGCGGGCGTGATTCGCGCGCATTGCTGCGGGTGAGTTGGGTCAATGCGCCATTGCCGAGGTCGCGGATGAAGATGTCGCCGTTGCGCACGAAGGCGCTGCGCCGGCCATCGCGGCTGTAGGCCGCGTATTCGCCGTCGAGTTGCGCGCGTTCGGCGCCGTCGATGCGGATCGGCGCGGCGATGCCGTCGATGCCGACGCGGAAGGTGTCGCGGATGTTCTCTCCCTCGCGCTTGAGGTTGAAGTCGATGCTGCGGCCATCCCAATGCCACCACGCCGATTCAACGCCGGGCCCGATCCAGTCCGGGTCGGCCATGATCTGGCGCATCGTCAAGGGTTGTGCGGGTTGGGCGAGGGCGCTGCCGGCAAGCAGCGAAAGACAGAGTGTGGCAAGCGTGCGGCGCGGCAGGTTCATGCGGGCGGGTCGTAGCGAAAACGCCAAGGCTAGCGCAGAACACACCATGCGGCTTTGCGATGCGACATCGCCGCGCGCAGAATGTTCATGCGCCGCGCACCCTCGCCGCGACGCGGAGAGACGCGTTGGACGTGCTGTTGCTCTCGCGGATCCAGTTCGGTTTCGTCATCACCTGCCACATCCTGTTCCCGGCTTTCACCATCGGGCTGGCGAGCTGGCTCGCCTTCTGCGAGTTCAACTGGTTGCGCAGTCGCAAGCCGGTCTGGCGCGAGCTCTACGTGTTCTGGCTGAAGATCTTCGCGGTCTCGTTCGGGATGGGCGTGGTTTCCGGCATCGTCATGAGCTTCCAGTTCGGCACCAACTGGTCGGTGCTGTCCGAGCGCGCCGGCAACATCCTCGGCCCGTTGCTTTCCTACGAAGTGCTGACTGCGTTCTTCCTGGAGGCCACCTTCCTCGGCGTGATGCTGTTCGGCATGAAACGCGTGCCGGAGAAGCTGCATTTCGTCGCCACCTGCATGGTCGCGCTGGGCACCCTGATCTCGACTTTCTGGATCATCTCGGCCAACAGCTGGATGCACACGCCCGCCGGCTACAGCATCGACGCCAATGGCGTGTTCCAGCCCGAGAGCTGGATGGCGATCGTGTTCAATCCCTCGTTCCCGTATCGGCTGGCGCACATGGTGCTGGCGGCGTTCATCACCACTTGTCTGGTGATCGGCGGGGTTGGCGCGGCGCGGTTGCTGCGCGCGCGCGACGACGTGCACGGCCGGACGATGTTGAAGATGGCGACGCTCTTCGCCGCGATCACGCTGCCGGTGCAGATCTTCGTCGGCGACCTGCACGGGCTCAACGTGCGCGAGCACCAGCCGGTCAAGCTGGCGGCGATGGAAGCGCACTGGCACGCGGGCGAGAAAGGCGAGGGCGTGCCGCTGGTGCTGTTCGCGCTGCCGGATGCCCAGGCCGAGCGCAATGATTTCGAGGTGGCCATTCCGCGCCTCGGCAGCCTGATCCTCACCCATAGCTGGGACGGCGAGATCCAGCCGCTGACCGCCGTGCCGCGCGAAGAGCGTCCGCCGGTGGCGCCGGTGTTCTTCGGCTTCCGCCTCATGGTGGGCTTGGGCATGTTGATGTTGGCGCTGGCGTGGCTGTCGGCGTTCGCGCTCCGGCGCGGGCGGTTGTACGGCGCGCGCTGGCTGCTGCATGGCTGGCGCTGGATGACGCTGAGCGGCTTTGTCGCGCTGGTCGCCGGCTGGTACGTGGTCGAGATCGGTCGCCAGCCGTACGTGGTGTACGGCCTGCTGCGCACCGCCGATGCGGTCAGCGCGGTCGATGCCGGCAGCGTGCTGGCATCGCTGATCGTATTCGTCGTCGTATACCTCGGCGTGTTCGGCACCGGCATCTGGTACATCACGAGGCTGGTGAAGAAAGGGCCGCAGCCAGCCGAACCCGCGCCCGACAGCGACGGCGGCGATAAGACCGCCAAACGTCCGATGTCGCTGCCCGACGAAGGCGAAGGAGCGGACGCATGAGCCTCGAATACTGGCTGCCGGTGGCGTGGTTCGCGGTAATCGGCTTTGGCGTGCTGATGTACGTGCTGCTCGATGGTTTCGTGCTCGGGCTCGGCATCCTCGCCCCGTTCGCCGAGGACGAGGCCCAGCTCGACCACATGATGAACACCGCCGCGCCGATCTGGGACGGCAACGAGACCTGGCTGGTGCTGGGCGGCGCCGGCCTGATGGCGGCCTTCCCCAAGGCCTACGCGCTGGTGCTTTCGGCGCTGTACCTGCCGGTGCTGCTGATGCTGATCGCGCTGGTGTTCCGCGGAGTGGCGTTCGAGTTCCGCTTCAAGGCACGGCGCAGCAAGCGGTTCTGGGGCGTGGCCTTCGCGCTGGGCTCGCTGTTCGCGGCGTTCGCGCAGGGCGTCATCCTAGGTGCGCTGGTCGAAGGCATGCCGATGCAGGCAGGCAAGTACATCGGCGGCGCGTTCGGCTGGTTCAGCCCGTTCTCGATGCTGACCGGCGCGGCGGTGATGTTCGGCTATGCCCTGTTGGGCGCAGGCTGGCTCATCCTCAAGACCGAAGGTCCGCTGCAGAAGACCGCGCGGATGATGGCGCGGCCGCTGGTGCTGGTGGTGCTGGTGTTCATGGGCCTGGTCAGCGCGTGGCTGCCGTTCCTGGAGAGCGGGGTGATGGCACGTTGGTTCGAAGGCCGCAATTTCCTCTGGCTCTCGCCGGTGCCGGTGCTCGCGCTGCTGGTCGGTTTGTGGCTGTGGAATGCCGCGCTGGACGAAGGGCGCGATGCGCGCCCGTTCCTGCTCACGCTGGCCTTGTTCGCGCTCGGCTTCGCCGGCCTGGTACTGGGGATGTGGCCCAACCTGGTGCCGCCCTCGCTCACCCTGTGGGAAGCCGCCTCTCCGCCGAAATCGCAGGGGTTCGTGATGGTCGGGCTGATTTTCCTGCTGCCGGCGATCCTGGGCTACACGTGGTGGTCGTACTCGGTGTTCCGCGGCAAGGTGGCCGCCGACGCCGGTTACCACGAGCACGATTGAACCGCGCCAGCCGCCTCAAAGGTGGGCAGTCGCGCACATTTCGCGCACAATTCCGGGGAGTCCGCATCGGTCCCACCATGCTCGCCCACGTCTACAAGAGCCAGAAGCGCGCCGACACGTATGTCTTCCTCGCCGCCCGCGATGATTTCGCGCGGCTGCCCGAACCGCTGCGCACGCAACTGGGCCCGCTGGGCTTCGTGCTCGAGGTCGAACTCTCGCCCGATCGCAAGCTGGCGCGCGAGAACCCGATCGAGGTGATGGAAAACCTGGCTGCGCGCGGCTTCCACCTGCAATTCCCGCCCTCGCTGGCCGGCGATCCGATGACCGAGGACTGGGGCACCGATGCCTGAGTTCTCGCGCCGCTGGCTGGGCGTACCGGCGCTGCTGGCGGTGTTGGCCGCTCCCCTGCTCGGGGGGTTGGCACCGCTGGGCGTGCTGGCCGGCGCGGTGTTGGCGGGCCTGGCGGTGAGCCGGACGCCGATGCGTCCCGCGCTGGTCGCCTTGCTCGGCGCATGGCTGGCTGGTTTGGTGCTGGCCGGCATCCTCATGGCCTGGCCGCTGTCGTCGTTCGCGCGCAGCGGCAGCCTGTGGTCGGCGCTGGCGTTGTCGATGACGGCGGGCATCGTGCTGCTGGCAGCTTGGCGCAGCTGGCCGCTGTGGTCCAAGGCGCGCGAGG
>JAEWNY010000080.1 GCA_023461075.1 Pseudomonadota bacterium
TCTACATCATGGCCGACTCCGGTGCGCGTGGTTCGCAGGCGCAGATCCGCCAGCTGGCCGGCATGCGCGGCCTGATGGCCAAGCCGGACGGCTCGATCATCGAGACGCCGATCACCGCGAACTTCCGCGAAGGCCTGAACGTCCTGCAGTACTTCATCTCGACCCACGGCGCCCGCAAGGGCCTGGCGGACACCGCGTTGAAGACGGCGAACTCCGGCTACCTGACCCGTCGACTGGTCGACGTGGCGCAGGACGTGGTGATCACCCAGGACGACTGCGGCACCACCGAAGGCCTCACCATGACCCCGATCGTCGAAGGCGGCGACGTGGTCGAGCCGTTGCGCGACCGCGTGCTGGGCCGCGTGGTGGCCGAGGACGTGTTCCTGCCGGGCAACGACGAGGAACCGATCGTCGTGCGCAACACCCTGCTCGACGAGGCTTGGGTGCAGAAGCTCGAGGATGCCGGCGTGCAGAGCCTCCAGGTGCGTTCGACCATCACCTGCGATGCGCCGTTCGGCGTGTGCGCGCAGTGCTACGGCCGTGACCTTGGCCGTGGCCACCTGGTGAACATGGGCGAGGCGGTCGGCGTGGTCGCCGCGCAGTCGATCGGTGAACCGGGCACCCAGCTGACGATGCGTACCTTCCACATCGGTGGTGCGGCCTCGCGTGCGGCGGCGATCGACAACATCACGGTCAAGACCACCGGTTCGGTCAAGTTCAACAACATGAAGACCGTGGCGCATGCCTCCGGTGGCGTGGTGGCGGTGTCGCGTTCGGGTGAACTGTCGGTGTTGGACGACCATGGCCGCGAGCGCGAGCGCTACAAGTTGCCCTACGGCGCGACCATCAACGTCAAGGACAGTGCCGCGATCAAGGCGGGTCAGACCATCGCCAACTGGGATCCGCACAACCATCCGATCGTCTCGGAAGTTGCCGGTTTCGTGCGCTTCTACGACTTCATCGATGGCGTCACGGTGATCGAGAAGACCGATGAGCTGACCGGCCTCGCCTCGCGCGAGATCACCGATCCGAAGCGTCGCGGCACCCAGGGCAAGGACCTGCGCCCGCTGGTGCGCATCGTCGACAAGAACGGCAAGGACCTCAACATCCCGGGCACCGACCTGCCGGCGCAGTACCTGCTGCCGCCGCGTTCGATCGTCAACCTGCAGGATGGCGCGGCCGTCGGCGTGGGTGACGTGGTCGCCAAGATCCCGCAGGAAGCGTCCAAGACCCGCGACATCACCGGTGGTCTGCCGCGCGTGGCCGACCTGTTCGAGGCGCGCAAGCCGAAGGACCCGGCGATCCTCGCCGAGATCTCCGGCGTCGTTTCGTTCGGCAAGGACACCAAGGGCAAGCAGCGGCTGATCATCAAGGGGCCGGATGGCGTCGACCACGAAGAGCTGATCCCGAAGTACCGCCAGGTCATCGTGTTCGAAGGCGAGCACGTCGAGAAGGGCGAGACCGTGGTGGATGGCGAGCCGAACCCGCAGGACATCCTGCGCCTGAAGGGCGTCGAGGAACTGGCCGCGTACCTGACCAAGGAAATCCAGGACGTGTACCGGCTGCAGGGCGTGAAGATCAACGACAAGCACATCGAGGTGATCGTTCGCCAGATGCTGCGCAAGGTCGAGATCTCCGATGCCGGCGACACCCGCTACCTGGCCGGCGAGCAGGCCGAGCGCCAGCGCGTGATCGAGGACAACGCCAAGGCCGATTCCCGCAACGAGCTGCCGGCGAAGTTCCAGCCGGTGCTGCTGGGCATCACCAAGGCGTCGCTGGCGACCGAGTCGTTCATTTCGGCGGCTTCCTTCCAGGAAACCACCCGCGTGCTGACCGAGGCGGCCGTCCGCGGCACCCGCGACAGCCTGCGTGGCCTCAAGGAGAACGTGATCGTCGGTCGACTGATCCCGGCCGGTACCGGTTTGGCCTACCACAGCCAGCGCCGTCGCAATACGGCGGGCCTGACCGAGGCCGACATGGCTCTGCTGTCCGCGGAAACGGTCCAGCCGGATGCGCCGGTCGAAGTGCCGGTGGAAATGGTGATGATCGAAGCCGACGGCATCGACGCCGGCAACGACCAGGCCGAGGCGGATTGATCCGCCTCGCAGCCACGCCTGTCCGGCAGAGGCTTGCCGGACGGGCGTGGATGCCCTAGAATCGCCAATTCGGTGACCCGGCCATCGGTTGGGCTCACCCAGAACCCGAAAGGAAGGACAGGATGTCCTTCGTGTTCGGCACATGGATGCGCGGGGATGCGTGGTGGATCGGCCCAAGGCCGTTGCCCACGCGCGACAGCAGCTTGCGGCGACGGAAATGTCGTCCGCGGGCTAGTTTTTTTGTCTGCGCCGAATCCTTGATCGATGCGGCGGAGTCCAACCCAAGGCCCTCGGGCCACCAGAGAACCACAATCGCATGGCAACCATCAATCAGCTGGTCCGCAAGCCGCGGAGCCCGGAAACCTACAAGAGCCAGTCGCCGGCTCTGCAGAACAGCCCGCAGCGTCGCGGCGTGTGCACCCGCGTCTACACCACCACCCCGAAGAAACCGAACTCGGCGATGCGCAAGGTGGCCAAGGTGCGCCTGACCAATGGCTACGAGGTCATCTCCTACATCGGCGGTGAAGGCCACAACCTGCAGGAGCACAGCGTGGTGCTGATCCGCGGCGGTCGTGTCAAGGATCTGCCGGGCGTGCGCTACCACACCGTGCGCGGTTCGCTCGACGCCGCCGGTGTCGCCAAGCGTCGCCAGCGCCGCTCCAAGTACGGCGCCAAGCGCCCGAAGGCCTGATCCGCATCCTTTCCTTCGCGGTGGTCGCCTGAGCGCCGCATCCGCAAGAACCTGAGATACCGCTATGTCCCGTAAAGGCAATACCCCGCAGCGTTCGGTGCTGCCCGATCCCAAGCACGGAAGCGAGACCATCGCCCGTTTCATCAACATGGTCATGCTGAGCGGCAAGAAGTCGGTCGCCGAGAAGATCGTCTACGGCGCGATGGATGTCATCGGCGAGAAGAACGACAACGCGCTGGAGCTGGTCGAGAAGGCGCTTGGCAACGTGTCCCCGTCGGTCGAGGTGAAGTCCCGCCGAGTCGGTGGCGCCACCTACCAGGTGCCGGTCGAAGTGCGCGCTTCGCGCCGCATGGCGCTGGCGATGCGCTGGCTGATCGAATCCGCCCGCAAGCGCGGCGAGAACTCGATGCCGCGCAAGCTGGCCGGCGAGCTGATCGATGCCGCAGAGAACCGCGGTGGCGCGATCAAGAAGCGCGAGGAAACCCACCGCATGGCGGAAGCGAACAAGGCGTTCGCGCACTTCCGCTGGTAATCGCGTCATCCGGACCCCATTCAAGGGTCCATCGCGGGCGACGCCGGCAAACCGGGTCGCCTGCATCGCGGAAAACCCGGCTCCACAGCGTTTCCCGCGAATTCATCCGGATGCCGCCGCCGAGGCGGCGTCCGGCCATCTGAACGCCTGCTTTTCGCGGGCGATCCAAGCACACAAAGAGAGACGACCGTGGCCCGTACCACTCCCATCGAGCGTTACCGCAACTTCGGCATCATGGCCCACATCGATGCCGGCAAGACCACCACGTCCGAGCGCATCCTGTTCTACACCGGCAAGAGCCACAAGATCGGTGAAGTGCACGATGGCGCCGCCACCATGGACTGGATGGAGCAGGAGCAGGAGCGCGGCATCACCATCCAGTCGGCGGCCACCACCGCGTTCTGGAAGGGCATGGACAAGTCCCTGCCGGAACACCGCTTCAACATCATCGACACCCCCGGCCACGTCGACTTCACCATCGAAGTCGAGCGTTCCTTGCGCGTGCTCGATGGCGCGGTGTTCGTGCTGTGCGCCGTCGGTGGCGTGCAGCCGCAGTCGGAGACCGTGTGGCGCCAGGCCAACAAGTACCACGTGCCGCGAATCGCCTTCGTCAACAAGATGGACCGCACGGGCGCCAACTTCTTCAAGGTCCGTGACCAGCTGAAGTCGCGCCTGGGCGCGGTGCCGGTGCCGATGCAGGTGCCGGTCGGTGCCGAGGACGGCTTCGAGGGCGTGGTCGACCTGCTGAAGATGAAGGCGATCCATTGGGATACCGCTTCGCAGGGCACCCAATTCGAGTACCGCGACATCCCGGCCGAGCTGCAGTCGGTCGCCGAAGATGCGCGCGCCTTCATGGTCGAGGCCGCGGCCGAGGCCAGCGAAGAGCTGATGGACAAGTATCTGGGCGGCGACGAGCTGACCGAGGAGGAGATCGTCAAGGCGCTGCGCGACCGCACGCTGAAGACCGAGATCGTCCCGATGTTCTGCGGCTCGGCGTTCAAGAACAAGGGCGTGCAGGCGATGCTCGACGGCGTCATCCAGCTGCTGCCTTCGCCGGTCGACGTGCCGGACGTGAAGGGCGTGGACGTCGATGACGAAACCCAGGAAATGACCCGCAAGTCGGACGACAAGGCGCCGTTCTCGGCATTGGCGTTCAAGATCATGACCGACCCGTTCGTGGGTTCGCTGACCTTCTTCCGCGTCTACTCGGGCACGCTGAACGCCGGCGACCAGGTGCTGAACTCGGTCAAGGGCAAGAAGGAGCGCATCGGCCGACTGCTGCAGATGCACTCCAACAACCGCGACGAGATCAAGGAAGTGCTGGCCGGTGACATCGCCGCGGCCGTGGGCCTGAAGGACGTCACCACCGGTGACACCCTGTGCGCGCAGGACAACCCGATCGTGCTCGAGCGCATGACCTTCCCGGAGCCGGTGATCTCGATGGCGGTCGAGCCGAAGACCAAGTCGGACCAGGAGAAGATGGGTATTGCCCTGGGTCGCCTGGCGCAGGAGGATCCGTCCTTCCGCGTGCGTACCGATGAGGAATCCGGCCAGACCATCATCGCCGGCATGGGCGAGCTGCACCTGGACATCATCGTGGATCGCATGAAGCGCGAGTTCAACGTCGAGGCCAACGTCGGCAAGCCGCAGGTCGCCTATCGCGAGACGATCCGCAAGGCGGTCAAGTCCGAAGGCAAGTTCGTCCGCCAGTCGGGCGGCAAGGGCCAGTTCGGCCACGTCTGGCTCGAGATCGAGCCGAACGAGAAGGGCGCCGGTTACGTGTTCGAGAACGCGATCGTCGGTGGCGTGGTGCCGAAGGAGTACATCCCGGCGGTCGACAAGGGCATCCAGGAGGCGATCCAGAACGGCATCCTCGCCGGCTACCCGATCGTCGACGTCAAGGTGAAGCTGGTCGACGGCTCGTACCACGAAGTCGACTCCTCGGAAATGGCGTTCAAGATCGCGGGCTCCATGGGCTTCAAGGACGGTTTCCAGAAGGCCAGCCCGGTCCTGCTCGAGCCGATCATGAAGGTCGAGATCGTCACGCCCGAGGATTACCTCGGTGACGTGATGGGCGACGTGTCGCGTCGTCGCGGCATCCTGCAGGGCCAGGACGACAGCCCGTCGGGCAAGATCATCAATGCGCAGATTCCGCTGGGCGAGATGTTCGGCTACGCCACCACGCTGCGTTCGATGTCGCAGGGGCGCGCCACCTTCACGATGGAGTTCGACCACTACGCCGAGGCGCCGGCCAACATCGCCGAGCAGGCGATGAAGAAGGGCTGACGGCCCGCGGGATGCGCCTTGCATCCCGCATCCCCCACACACATTCATCCAGAGGTAGACAGACATGGCAAAGGGCAAGTTCGAGCGCACCAAGCCCCACGTGAACGTGGGCACGATCGGTCACGTTGACCACGGCAAGACCACGCTGACCGCAGCGCTGACGAAGGTGGGCGCGGAGCGTTTCGGTGGT
>JAEWNY010000081.1 GCA_023461075.1 Pseudomonadota bacterium
TGTCGTCGCCCAGCGACATCAGGAACGGCACGTCCAGGCCCGCCGAAAACACCTTCTGTCCGCCGGCCAGCACCAAGCCTTCGCAGCCGTCGGCGACCGCGCTTTCGACGGCTTCGATCAGGGCCGCGCACAGCGTCGGATCGAGCGCGTTCACCGGCGGGCGCGCCAGTCGGATCGTGCGCAGCGCGCCGTGGTCGTGGGTCGTTATCATGGCCGCTCCGCTGGTGATGCTTGCCGAATCATAGGCCCATGAAGAAACTCCTCTCCGCCTTCGCCCTGTCCGTCACCGTGTTTGCTTCGGCCTGCGCCGATGCACGCGGCCCTGCCGATTGCCAACCGCGCATCGAGCAGGGCTGGATCCGGTTGCTGCCGGGTGGCATGCCGATGCACGGCGGCTTCGCCCGCATCGACAACCGCTGCGCGACCCCGATCACCATCACTGGCGCAAAAAGCACCAGCTACGGCAGCGTGGAATTGCACGAGACACGCAATGTCGAGGGGGTGATGCGGATGCGCCAGCTGAAAGAGTTGCGCATCGCGCCGAAGGACGCGGCCGTGCTCAAGCCGGGCGGCCTGCACCTGATGCTGATGGACCCGGTGCGCCCGCTCAAACCGGGCGGCCGCGTCGCGGTGGTGTTCATGCTCGCCGACGGACGCGAGGTGGTCGGCGAATTCATCGCGAAGAAGCCGGACTGAGCCGGCTGCACGCGGGTTTCAGCCCTCGTCTTCCTCGAACTCGACCATCGCATCGAGGTCGAAGGCCAACTCCTCCAGCGCCTGCCGTACGCGTCGCGCGGTCGATTCATTCGGTGCGTCCACCTCGATCTCGTGCATCTCCGGGCCGCCGACGTCGGACAGGCCCGCCGAGCTGGAGTCGGCATCGTCCATGTGCGGCATCAGGTCGGCGATTTCCTCGACATGCTCGATGCCGTCGATGCTCTGCAGCAGGTTGGTGATGGCGCGAACGTCGTCATCGCTGCCGGTGATGCGGACTTTGAGCAGGGGCATTGGGGAGCCTCGGGGGAAGGTGGGGCTAGGCTAGCAGCGACGAGGCCGGTGGATGTGAGCGAAGCGTTCATCGGCGCCGGCGTCGATCATTTCTTGGCGCGCACCGGGATCGGGATGTTGCACAGGTCGATGTGGCCGGCCGGCTCCGTGTAGAAATCGTCCTTGCGATTGCGCCGCGCCTCGGTGGCATCGCGGAAGGTGGCGCTGTCGGTGCGCAGGATTTCCAGCGGGACGCGTTCGGACGCCGGCAGTTCGCTGGCCAGTGCGATGCGGGTGATCGGCGTGCGTTGCGCCGCGTCGGTATAGAAGCCCATCGGTTCGGGACCGCGCGGCGTCGCGCTCAGCAGCTCCATCCCCTTGACCACGCGGCCGACGATACTGAGCTGGTGGTCGAGTGCGCGCGGAGCCTGGCCGATGACCACGTAGAGCTCGGCACCGATGCTGCTGTCCGGCGCGTTGTTGCGACCGGCACCGACCACGCCATAGCAATGCGGGATCCACATTCGGTCTTTCTTCGGATCACGCGCGGCGGGGAAGCCGTCGCTGAAGCCGACCTCGGGTGCCCAGCCATCGACATCGGGGATGCGCGAGAACGGCGCGCCCTTGGCCGCGCGGGTGAACTCCGCGGGCAGCTTCTCTTTGGTGCCGGCGGGATGTGGCCTGGCCTTGGCGGCATCGTCGGCATCGGCATCGCCGAACTGCACCACGAAGTTGTCCTGCGCGCGATAGATGCTGGTGCCATCCCAGAAGCCGCCACGCGCCATCGTCTTGATGTTGGCCACGTGCGCGGGCGCGAAGCCGGGTGCGAGTTCGATCACCACGCGGCCCTTTGGCAGGTCCATGTACAGCGTGTCGGCCGGGTCCAGCGTGCGCCAGTCGCTGGTCGGGCTCGCATCGAGGATGTCCTTGGCGCTGCGGTACTTGGCCTTGGCCGGTGCGGCCGATTGCGCGGCGATCGAGCCACTCGCCAATATCATCGTCATCGAAAAAGCGAGCAGGGAAAGACGCGGCATCACGGACTCCGGCGCATGAGGGGTGTCTGGAGCATAGCCGCGGGCTGCGCGACGTGCAGCTTCAAGCGGATGTGCCGGCCGCCTTGCCCGCCGCGCGCTTGCGACCCGATCCCGATTGCTTGCCGCCACCGTCCTGCTTGTTGACCGTCGCCCAGGCGATGCGCTCGGCGTCCTCGCGGCTGCGTCCGGCTTTCCGTTCGCTTTCTTCGATGTGCGCGGCCTGGCGTTTCTGTTTGTCGGTATAGGCCGATTTGTCGCCGCGGGTCATTGACGTGCTCCAGACGGGGCGTCCAGCCTGCGCGTGGCGTCGTGAAATCCATGGCGAGGTCGCGGCCGCCCAACCGCGGGTGACTAGTGGCACATTCGCTATATCGAAATTGATAATAGTGTGCCCTCATGGACAAGGAGCTGCTGCTGCGCAAATTCCAGAAGGAAATCTCGGCCGGGACGGTCTCGCTGGCCCTGCTGGCGGTAGTCGCCGCCGCGCCGGAGCCGCTGTACGGCTACCAGATCGCCAAGACGCTGGAGCAGGTCGGCGATGGCGTGCTTGCCGGCAAGCAGAGCGCCTTGTACCCGGTTCTGCGCAACCTGGAAGCGGCCGGACTGCTGGAGAGCTTCGTCGAGCCCTCCAGCAGCGGCCCGCCGCGCCGCTATTACCGCACCACGCCGGCTGGGCGCGAGGCACTGGCCCGGTGGAGCCAGGCCTGGCTCGCCACCCGTGACTCCGTCGATCATCTACTCAAGGGGACATCCGAATGAACATCGCACTGCCGAGCACCATCCCCGCCTACCTGGCGCAACTGCGCCGCTCGCTGGAGGGGGCCGATCCGGCGATGATCCAAGACGCGCTTTACGATGCCGAGGAATACCTGCGCGCCGAACTGGCCGCCAACCCGGGCAAGAGCGAGGCCGAGGTGATTGCCGATGTCGCCGGCAGCTATGGCGCGCCGGACGAAGTGGCGGACATTTACCGAGACACCGAGGCGAAAGTGGAGACCGCGCTGCGCACGCCGCGCATCGCATCGCCGCTGCGCAACACCGGCGCGCCTTCGGTCTGGCAGCGTGTGTTCGGCGTGTTCGGCGACCCGCGCACCTATGGCGCGCTGTTCTACATGCTGCTGGCGCTGGCCACCGGCATCTTCTACTTCACCTGGGTGGTGACCGGCTTGAGTCTCTCGTTGGGCCTGTCGATCCTGATCATCGGCCTGCCGTTCGTGATCCTGTTCTTCGGCGCCACCCGAGTGTTGTCGCTGGTCGAGGGACGCCTCGTGGAAGTGATGCTTGGCGAACGCATGCCGCGCCGGCCGCTGTACGTGGATCGCGAGTTGCCACTGCTCAAGCGCATCGGCGCGATGTTCACCGATCCGCGCAGCTGGAGCACCTTCATCTATTTCATCTTGATGCTGCCGCTGGGCATCGTTTACTTCACGATCGCGAT
>JAEWNY010000082.1 GCA_023461075.1 Pseudomonadota bacterium
TGCGGTCGACGTTGTAGACGATCGGCGCCTCGATGTCGCCCGCGCGCAGGAAGTAGGCGTGCAGCGAATGCGCATCGCGCGGGTAGTGGCCGTTGTCGATGGTCGCTTGCGCCGCCGACAACGCCTGTCCCAGCACCTGGCCGCCGAACACGTACTTGGTGCCGATGTCGCGGCTCTGGCCACGGAAAAGATTGTTCTCGAGCCGCTCCAGCGCGAGCAGGTCGACGAGTTCGGAGACGGGTGAAGTCATGCGTGGCGAAGCGCGATCGAGGGCCGACCATTGTAGGCGGGCCGATGTCGGCTGGATTGAATGAGGCTTCAGGGAACGAGGCGTTCCAGCCGGCAGCCGGCGAGTACACGCGCCCACGGGAACTTCGGGCCGGGGTCCAGCTTGCGCCGGATCATGACCGCCGGATCATCGTCGGCGGCCACTTCCTCCACATCCAGGTCTTCGTGGCCGGCGATGCGGACGAGCGCGGGGAGTCGCGCCTGCAGGTCTTGCAAGAGCGCGAGCAGCGCATCGACCTGGCGCAGCGTGTACGACTCGTCCATTGCCTGCCGGCGTGAATCGAACCACTCGGGGTAACGGCCGGTGTTGACCAGCTCGATGCCGATGCTGTGCGTGTTCATTCCGCGCACGTGGTGGGCGATGCGGTCCTCCGGCACCCAGCGCTCGATCCGGCCATCGCGGTCGATGTAGAAATGCCCGCTGTTGCCGCTGCCCGATTGCGGGTAGAGGATACGCTCGCCGTATTCGCGCGCATCGGCGAGCGTCGGCAATTCCGTGCAATGCATGATGACGAGATCGACATCGCCCATCGCGCGGGCGCCCAGGTTGTCGACGTAGGGCAGGGGGCGATCGTGGATATCGATGTCGGGGCCGGAGTCGCGCATGGCGCAGATGCTAACAGGCGATGCTAACAGGCACGTACTAGCAGGCGCGATCGACCGAAGCGGGCGGTAAAATGCGTCGATGAAAGGCCACTGCATACTCTCCCACGGCTTCGAAAGCGGCCCCGATGCCACCAAGGTCACCGCGCTCGCCGAGGCCGCGGACGCGCTCGGTTGGAGCCACGAACGCCCGGACTACACCGATCTGGATGCGCGCCGGGAAGTCAGCGACTTGGGTGACGTGCCCGCGCGCCTCGAGCGCCTGCTCTGGCTGGCGCAGGACGCCGCCAAGCGCGGCCCGCTGGTCCTGGCCGGTTCCAGCCTCGGTGCCTACATTTCCGGCTTGGTCTCGCTGCAGGTGCCGGTGGTTGGTTTGTTCCTGTTGGCGCCGCCGATCCGCATGGGCCGCGCGCATCCGTTCGAGGCCGCGGCGGTGCCGACCTCGATCATCCACGGCTGGCGCGACGAGTTGATTCCCGCCGATGAGGTGGTGATGTGGGCGCAGGCGCGCCGCGATCGCATGCTGCTGGTCGACGATTCGCATCGGCTGGCCGATCACGTCGAATCGTCCAAGCTCGCCTTCGCCGAACTGCTCGCGGGGCTCTGAGGCACGATGAAATTCTTCGCCAGCTGCGGCAAGGGACTGGAATACCTGCTCGCCGACGAGCTGCAGGCGCTCGGTTGCGAGAAAGCCAGCGCGACCATCGCCGGGGTGAATGTCGAAGGCAGCTTGCTGGACGCACAGCGCGCGGTGCTGTGGTCGCGCTTCGCCAGCCGCGTGCTGTGGCCGCTCGCCGAATTCGATTGTGCCGATGAAGCCGCGTTGTACGCCGGTGCCCGCACCATCGATTGGCCGGCCCAGCTCGACGCGGAGATGACGCTTGCGGTCGATGCACACGTCTCCGGCGAGGGCATCACCCACGCCCGGTTCGCTGCGCAGCGGCTCAAGGACGCGGTGGTCGATGCGATGCGCGAGGCGAGCGGTGCGCGCCCTTCCGTGGATGCCGAAGCGCCGGACCTGCGGCTCAATCTGGTGGTGCGCAAGGGTCGCGCGATCGTCTCGGTCGATCTTTCCGGCGGCCCGATGCACCGACGCGGCTGGCGAGTGGCGCAGGGCGAAGCACCGTTGAAGGAAAATGTCGCCGCCGCGGTGCTGGCGCGCGGCGGTTGGCCGGCGCGTTACCGCGACGGCGCTGCGTTGCTCGACCCGATGTGCGGCAGCGGCACGCTGTTGATCGAAGGCGCATTGATGGCCGCCGATGTCGCGCCCGGCCTGCAGCGTCATGGCCTCGCATTGCCGAGCGCTTGGAAGGGCTTCGATCGCGAAGGTTGGCATGCGTTGCATACCGAAGCCGAGAGGCGGGCGAAGGCGGGTCTTGCGGCGCTGCGACCGGTGTTCTTCGGTCGCGACATCGACCCGCGCGCGATCGAGGCCGCGCGCCGTAACGCGCAAGCCGCGGGCGTTTCCGAAGCCATCGCATTCGACGTACGCGACATCGTCCATCTCACCGCGCCGGCGGTCGATGCCGGGCTCGTCGTATGCAATCCGCCCTACGATGCGCGGCTGGCCGCAGATGCGGCGTTGTACCGGCAATTGGGCGATGCGTTGAAGGCGGTGTTGCCCGCGTGGTCCGCGAGCCTGTTATGCGGTGATGAGGAGTTGGCACGCGCGACCGGCTTGTTCGCGCGCAAGCGCTACCCGATCTTCAACGGCACGATCGAATGCAGCCTGTTGGTCATCGATCCGCTCCTGAAGCCGCAACGCGAAGACATCGCGCCACGTCCGCTCTCGGATGGCGCGCAGATGGTCGCCAACCGCATCGAGAAGAACCTGCGCCGCCTGAAGTCATGGCGGAAGAACGAGGGCGTCGATTGCTTCCGCGCCTACGACGCCGACTTGCCGGAATACGCCGCGGCCATCGATGTCTACACCGATGCCGACAGCGGCGAAACCTGGCTGCATGTGCAGGAGTACGCGGCCCCGGCGTCGATCCCGGAAGCTTTGGCGCAACGACGCCTGGATGATTTGCTGGCCGCAGCGCGGCGCGTCTTCGAGGTGCCGAAGGAGCGCGTCGCGGTCAAGACCCGCGCCACCGGCAAGGGCGGCAGCAAGTACGGGCGCTTCGCGCGAACCGGCGAATTCCTGACCGTGCGCGAAGGCGCGGCGCGGCTGCGTGTCAACCTGTTCGACTACCTCGACACCGGCCTGTTCCTCGACCATCGGCCGCTGCGCGCGCGCATGGCGAAGGAAGCCCGCGGCAAGCGCTTCCTCAACCTGTTCTGCTACACCGGCGTGGCCAGCGTTCAGGCGGCGATGGGTGGCGCGGCGCAGACCACCAGCATCGACCTGTCATCGACCTACCTCGAGTGGCTGGCCGACAACCTGCGCGAGAACGCACTCGGCGGCACCCGCCATCGCATCGCCCAAGCCGATGCGCTGGAATGGCTGGAGTCCGAACGCGCCGAGTTCGACATCATCTTCTGCGACCCCCCGACCTTCTCCAACTCCAAACGCGCGGGCGACTTCGACGTTCAGCGCGACCATGTGCGCCTGCTGCGCGCGGCGCTGGCGCGTCTGGCGCCGGCTGGCGTGCTGTATTTTTCCAACAACTTCCGCCGGTTCAAGCTGGACGAGGCGGCGTTGGGCGAGTTCGCGCGCGTGGAGGACATCAGCGCATCGACCATTCCGCCGGATTTCGAGCGCAATCCGCGCATCCATCGCGCGTGGCGGATCACCCGGCGCGATTGAAGCCAGCGGTAGCGGCGATCAGAAACCCAGCCCTGCGATCTGCGTATACGCGGCCTGCAAGCCCGCCTCGGAATCCGACTGCACGTTGAAGTAGGCGATGCCGCCGCCGGAAAGTTCCACCGAGGCTTCGCGCGCCTGCAGGGTCGGCCGGGTGGCGATCTGGGTGCGATACCAGCGCGCTTCGCGGCCATCGATGGTGCTGGATTCGGCGCGCAGGCTGCGCACCGGCTCGAACGGC
>JAEWNY010000083.1 GCA_023461075.1 Pseudomonadota bacterium
ACGAGAGGACCGGAGTGGACGAACCTCTGGTGTTCCGGTTGTCACGCCAGTGGCATTGCCGGGTAGCTATGTTCGGAAGCGATAACCGCTGAAAGCATCTAAGCGGGAAGCGCGCCTCAAGATGAGATTTCCCGGGGCACAAGCCCCCTGAAGGCACCATCAAGACTAGGTGGTTGATAGGCTGGGTGTGTAAGCACAGCAATGTGTTGAGCTAACCAGTACTAATGAGCCGTGAGGCTTGATCATATAACCTCAAGTGGCCTTGACCGAGACGCACGTCGATACGTGTTCTTCGCCAGGCACTCGCTACGTTCCGTCCCTATGAAAGTTGGACGCGACATGCCCTGCATGACCGCGACACTTCCCAGCTTTCTGGCGACATTAGCGCTGTGGAACCACCCGATCCCATCCCGAACTCGGAAGTGAAACGCAGCTGCGCCGATGGTAGTGTGCATTCAGCATGTGAGAGTAGGTCATCGCCAGATTTTATCCAGACGCCCCGGTCAGACGACCGGGGCGTTTTTCTTTGTGCGCGGGGCAGCGCGCCAGCGGCGTCGAATGCTCAAATCGACTAAGAGCACTGCGCGCGTGTGCGGCGGACGCGCGCTCCGGATAGGGGAAGGTGTGAAGAGTGGCTGTATCCCGGCGGATCCAAGTTCGCTACAGGACGGTCGGCGGCTCGCCACCGACAATCACCACGTCGGCAGGCCGACATGCGAACAGCCCGGCACTGACCACGCCGGGAATCTGGTTGATCGCTTGCTCCAGCGCGACCGGATCGTCGATCCGCAGGTGGTGGATGTCGAGGATGACATTGCCGTTGTCGGTGATGACGGCTTTTTCCTGTGCATTCATGCGGAACACCGGCTGCCCGCCGCTGAGCGCTGCGATCCGGCGCGCGACCAGGCTGCGCGCCATCGGTATCACCTCGACCGGGAGTGGAAAGCGGCCGAGCACATCGACCTGCTTGGACGGGTCGATGATGCAGACGAAGGTCCGGCTTGCCTCGGCGATGATCTTCTCGCGGGTCAGCGCCGCGCCGCCGCCCTTGATCAGGCATTTGTGTGGATCGCATTCGTCGGCACCATCGACATACAACGCCAGTTCGCCGGTGCTGTTGAGGTCGAGGACTTCGATGCCGTGTGCCTTCAGCCGCTCGGTGCTTTGTTCCGAGCTGGATACCGCGCCCTTGATGCGCGATGGATCGCGACCGAGTGCATCGATGAAGTAGGCCACGGTCGAACCGGTGCCGACGCCGACGACCATGCCGTCTTCCACGTAATCCATCGCCTTTTCGGCGGCAAGGCGCTTGCTTTCAGACATCGGCGGGGTCCTGTGGGTTATTCGAGGGACAGCAACAGCTTCCACTGCGCGGAGGTGACCGGCAGCACCGACAGCCGCGATCCGGTACGGGTCAGCGCGAATTCCTCGCCGAGATCGTCACGGTGTTCGCGGATATCGGCGAGCGGGATCGGGCGCTGGGTGTGCCGGACGTAGCCGACATCGACCAAGTCCCAGCGTGGTTGCTCGGGCGTGGCCTTTTCATCGAAGTACTTGGACTTCCTGTCGAACTGGGTCTTGTCCGGATAGGGAGGACTCGCCACCTCGCCGACGCCGTAGATGCCCGGCACCTCGCAGTTGGAGTGGTAGAAAAGCACGCCGTCGCCGGGTTTCATTTGGCGCATGAAATTGCGCGCCTGGTAGTTGCGCACGCCGGTCCATGGCTCGGTCTTGACCCGCTTGAGGTCATCGATGGAGAAGTCGTTGGGCTCGGACTTCATCAGCCAGTATTTCTTGCGGGCGGTCATGTCGGCGTGCGGAGCAGGGTGCGTGATTCGGTGACGATGGCGTCGCAGGCGATGTCCCAAGGTTGAGCGGAAACCAAAGGGATTTCCTGCACGTCGAAGGCGATGCCGACCAGCAACGGCGGCGCGGCTCGCGTGGCGCGAAAGGCAAGGCTGCGATCGTACCAGCCGCCGCCCATGCCGATGCGCCGGCAACCGGCGTCAAAGCCGGTGAGCGGCATCGCGATCATCGCCATCTCATTCGCGTCGAGAAGCGAGGTCGGGGCGAGATCCGGCTCGGGGATGCCGTAGCGATTGCTGGCGAGGGTATCGCCGGGCTTCCACGGCGCGAACTTCAGCGTGCCATCGGTATCGTCCAGCACCGGCAGGCAGTAGATGCAGGCCGGCGGCAGCCGAACCTGCCAGGCATGCAGCGGCAGCTCGCCGTCCATCGCCCAGTAACCGGCCACGTAACCTTGCCTGGGCGCATCGGCGAGCGTGAGCAGGTGCTCGGCCACCGCTTCGGCAGCGGCCATGCGTGCGCGCGGCAGGATGTCGCGACGGCGGCGACGCAGATCGAGTCGGCTGGGTGCGATGACATCGGGCATGCGGCGATTGTAACGAGACGACATCGCCAGACGCTGCCTTGATGGTGCACATCGACACGGGTTGCCGCAAAAAGAAACCCGCGCATGGGCGCGGGTTTCGAAGATGGCATCCTCCGCCGTGGCGATGCGAGCGAAACGACCTTGAACCTGCGGGTTCAAGTGGGAATGCTCGGAAACCTTCGGGCTTTCCGCATCAGGGCGGACATGCACGCCGGGATTCGTTGCAGACCCGGTGTCGTTCTTAAGGGACAAGGCGAATGTTTTGCGCGCTGTCGCTCAAGGCAGAGGACACGGAAAAAGTATAGCGCCGAAATAAGTACGCAAGGTGAATGCCGGGATGCCCGGCTCAGTCCTGCGGCAAGCGCGACAGGCGGCGCTCCAGTGCATCAAGCGCACCGGCCAGCGCATGGTCGCGTTTGCGGTTTTCCTCGCGCAGGTTTTCCAATTCGTGCGCCAGGTTGAGCGCCGCAAGCACCGCGATGCGTTCGGTCGCCACCATACGATTGTTGCCGCGGACTTCGCGCATGCGTTCGTCAAGCAAACGCGCAGCCGAGATCAGGCTCGCTCGTTCGTCGTCGCTGACGCCGACAGTGTAATCGCGATCGAGGATACGGACGTTGACCGGTTCGGACTTAGCTTCCGGCGAGCTCACGTGTGCTGCTCCAGCGCCTTGAGCCGGTGGATCATCGCCTCGACCCGCGAGCGTGCCTCCTCGTTGCGACTGACCAGTTGCGCGCGATCGTGGATCAGCTGCTCCTGCTGTTGGCGCAGGCTGCGGTTCTCCTCTCCCAGCCGTTGCTGACGATCGCTCATCGCTTCGATGCGATCGACCAGGGCCTGCAGGCGCTCGATGGGGTCATTCTCGTCCATGCGCGCACCTTGTCAGGGGGCGGCGATCGGGTCAAGCACGCCGTTTCGCCGACGGGGCCGCGCGATACACTGGTGGTCTCAACCCCGAGGATCATGCCTTGCAGGCCACCCCCGACTTGCCCGATTGGCAGCAGACCCAATCCGCACTCACGCCGTTGCAACTGGCGGTCAGTCCCGCCGAATTGCACGGTGCGCTGGTCGGCTGGCTAGCCGGTGGCGGCAATGTCGAGGGGGCGTGGCTGGGCCGGGTCCTGGCCGATGATGACCTGGCGCCACCGACGGATGCCACGCTTGACGACCTGCGCGATGCGACGGTCGCCTCGATGGAGGACCGCGAACTGAACTTCCACCTGCTGTTGCCGGATGATGATGCGCCGGTGGATGTGCGCGGCAACGCATTGTTCGATTGGTGCCGCGCGTTCCTGGGTGCATTCGGGCTGGCGGCTGGCGCGAATCCGCCACTGACCGAGGAGGGCGGCGAAGCGCTCGAGGATCTGGCGCGGCTGGCGATGGCCGAGGCCGAATCCGATGGCGACGAGGAAGACGAAGCCGCCTTCGCCGAGATCGAGGAGTTCGTGCGCGTTGCCGCGCTGCTTCTGCATGGTGACTGCGCGCTGGCACCGCGCCATCGCAAGCGACTGCACTGAGCCTCGCACCACGATGCCGGTGATCGACAAGGCGCTCTCGGCCAAGGCCTGCGGCAAGCGGCGCAAGCAATTGATGCGGATGGTGGGCGAGGACGCGATCCTGATCCTGCCCGCAGCACCGGAGCGCATCCGCAGCCGCGATACCCATTTTCCGTATCGGCAGGATTCCGATTTCTGGTACCTGACCGGATTCGCCGAGCCCGAGTCGGTACTGGTGCTGGTGCCCGGACGCGCGCACGGCGAGGCGCTGCTGTTCTGCCGCGAGCGCGACCTTGAACGCGAAGGATGGGATGGCCCGCGCAGCGGCCCCGAGGGCGCAGCGGACTTGTTGGGGATGGACGATGCGTGGGCGATCGATGACATCGACGAGATCCTGCCTGGCCTGCTCGAAGGTCGTTCCCGGGTCTATTACCACTTTGGCCACGACACCGAGTTCGATCTCAAGCTGATCGGCTGGGTCAACCGCGTGCGCGCCCAGGTGCGCCGTGGCGCGCAACCGCCGCATGAATTCCTGGAACTGGGCCACTTGCTCGACGAGATGCGCCTGTTCAAGTCCGCCGACGAGTTGGCATTGATGCAGCGATCGGCGGACATCGCGGTCGCGGCGCACCAGGCGGCAATGCGCGCGGCGCGTCCGGGCATCCACGAGTACGAACTGCAGGCCGAAGTCGAACGCGTCTTCCGCATGCACGATGCGGTGCCGGCCTACGAAAGCATCGTCGGGGCCGGTGCCAATGCCTGCGTGTTGCATTACCGCGCAAACTCGGCCAAGGCGCGCGCCGGCGATCTGGTGTTGATCGATGCCGGCGCCGAGTACCGTGGCTACGCGTCCGACATCACCCGCACCTTCCCCGTCGATGGCGGCTTCAGCGCACCGCAGCGTGCCCTGCACGACCTGGTGGGACAGGCGCAGGCCGCAGCGCTGGCGGTGGCACTGCCCGGCAATCCGTGGTCGGCGATCCACGATGCCGCCGTCGAGACCCTGACCGAGGGGCTGTTGTCACTGGGCCTGCTCAAGGGCAAGGCGAAGAAGCACATCGCCGAAGGCACCTACCAACGCTTCTACCGGCACAAGACCGGGCATTGGCTGGGCCTGGACGTGCACGACGTCGGTGACTATCGGGTGGATGACGAGCCGCGCCTGCTCGAGCCGGGCATGGTGTTCACCATCGAGCCGGGGCTTTACGTATCGACCGACGACAAGAGCGTCGATGCGAAGTGGCGCGGCATCGGCATCCGCACCGAGGATGACGTGGTCATCACCAAGGCTGGGCATCGCGTGTTGACCGATGCGCTTGTGCGCGATGCCGACGCCATGGAGGCCTTCATGGCCCGTTGAGCGGGACGCGGCGACATCAGCGCACGCCCCGAGCCGGGTGCCGCCGAATACCAGCCGCGAGTCCGCGCACAGCGGGAACGCGAGAAAGCCGAACGCCGCCGGCCATGACCCAGGCCATTTGCGCCCCCGCTGCCCACGCCGCCTTACTGCGCGGGCTTGATCGTGCGCATCACCAGGCCGACCGGTGCGGCGACGCCGTCGCCCGACATCGGCACCAGGCCGCCGTGGACGGTGACGCGCTGGCCAGCCAGCGAATACGCATCGGCATGGTCGCTCTGCGGCACCAGTTCGATCACGTCGACACCTTCGGCCGCCGGGTATTCCGCTGCGCGTGCGGCATTGGTGGCGATGCAGATCGGCGTATCCAGTGTCAGCAACAGCGCGTTGCGGCTGTCCTTGCCGGGCGCGCTGAGCATGCGGGTGGATGCAACGCCCGTCAGCGTGACCATGCCGGGCGCGTACTGCATGCAGTTGGATGCGCCGGCGACGGCTGGCGTGGGTTGCGGCTTGCAGCCGGACAGTGTGAGCGCCGTGACGGCGGCGGCCAGCAGTAAATGGGAATGATTCATGGGGCCTCCTTCCAGGCTTCGCGGGTGAGGTTGATCGGCGCATCCGCGGTGCAGACCACATCGTCCTCGATGCGGATGCCGCCATAGGGTTTGAAGGACTCGACTTTTTCCCAGTCCACGCTGTTGCGATGTCCATCATCGCGCAGTTTTTCCAGCAGCATGTCGATGAAGTAGATGCCGGGCTCGATGGTGACCACCATGCCTGGCGCCAGCGTGCGGGTGAGGCGCAGGTACGGATGGCCTTCGGGCTTGTCGATCATGCCACCTGAATCGTTCTCGGCAAATCCGGCGACATCGTGCACCTGCAGACCGATGCCATGGCCGATGCCGTGCGGGAAGAACGCGCTGCTGATGCCGCTTTCGACCGCATTCTCGGGCGATACGTTGATGAGTCCGAAATCCTTCAGGATGCCGGCGAGCGCGAGGTGGGCATCAAGGTGGATCCTGCGGTAATCGGTGCCGGCGCGGACCTGGTCACACATCGCCTGCTGGGCGGCATCGACCGCGTCGATCAACGCCTTGAACTCGTCGTCCTGCGCCGAATAGGTGCGGGTGATGTCGCAAGCGTAGCCTGCGTGGCTGGCACCGGCATCGATGAGCAGGCTGCGCGAAGGGCGCGGAGCCAGGCGGTCGCGGTCGGTGTAATGCAGGACGGCGCCATGTTCGTTCAGCGCGACAATGTTGCCGTAGGGCAGGTCGTTGGCATCCTGGCCGGCGGCCTGGCAATAGGCCATGTGGATGCCGAATTCGGACAGGCCGGCACGGAAGGCGCGCTCGGCGGCGCGGTGCGCGCGCACGCCGCGGCGGCTGGCTTCGCGCATCATCTCGATCTCGTACGCCGTCTTGAACGCGCGCTGGTAATCCAGATAGGCGAGCACCTTGTCGGGATTGTTCGGCACCAGATGGCCGATCGCGCTCTGCGGCTCGCCCAGGATCGCCATGCGGGTGGAGATCGGCGGCAGGTGCCGGGCGGCTTCTTCCGGCGTGCGGACGATGGTGATGTCGAAGTGCTCGACCCACGGGCCCGCAGGGTCGCTCGGCACCACGTGCCAGTAGTCGCGCGGCTGCAGGTAGATCAGCTGTGGGCGCTTGCCCGGCGCATGCACGATCCAGCTGCCGGGTGCGCTGGTGAGGGGCAGCCAATGCTTGAAGTGGGGGTTCACCGCGTACGGGTAGTCGCGGTCATCGAACGCCTGGTAGTGCAGGGTGCCGCTCGGGATCAGCAGGCGCTCGAAGCCGCCGCGCTCCAGCGCCACATCGGCATTTTGCTGCAATCCCTGCAGGTGGTCGGTGTACAGGGCGGCGATGTCGACGGCTGGCATGGGTATTCCCGGAAGGAAAACCCGCATTTTGAAGCAAAGACCGTGCGCTGTCCGTGGACGCGGCGGATCTCAGTGTTGCCCGGATGCCTGCAAGCCCTCGCTCCAGGCGCGGATCTCTTCGCGCAGGGCGCGCGAAAGCTGGATGAAGCGCGCACCGGCGGTGTGCTCGCCCGTCCCGGGACTGTCCACCCAGACGACCTGCACGCCGCACTCGATCTCCAGAGGGACACCGCCCGTTGGAAGCGGCAGCGAGAAGTGCCATTGATACAGCGCATCCAGCGTAAGCGGCGCGTCACTGGCGACCTGCAGGCCGGTGGCGGAGAGGTCGACCAGACGCCCGATCCGCAGCCCGGTCATGCTGTCGGTGATCTCGAACCGGCCGCGTAATTCGCGGCGAGCGTCGTTGCGGAACTCGGACCCGTTCATGCCGTGCGCACCCCCGAGGCTGGTCCGGCCCCGAGCAAGGTGTTGCGCAGCAGGTCGGTGGTGGCGCGGAACGCGCGGTCGATCAGGCGCATCTTTTCTCGCTGGACCACCACGAGCTGTCCCTGCGCCATCAAGCGCGCCAAGGCATCCATGTGCATTTCGGCCACCCGCTGGCCGCGGCGGTTCACGAACAGGGCCTTGTCGGTGATGGTGCTGTACCAGGACAGGCGACGGCGCTCGGCTTCCCCTTGCTGGTTCTGGATGAAATCGATCCAGCAGCCGAACGGCAACGTGCGCAGGTGGCGGTAGCACTCCTCTTCCTGCGCGTTGCGCGGCGGCAGCTTGGCGCGTTCGAGCTTGTCCCGGCGATCCGCCTTGTCCTCGTCGCCGAGCCGCGCATGGGCCTTGATCCGTGCAGAAATCTCGGTGGCGGAGGGCTCGTCGTCCTCGCGCGGCGCGCTCGCGCTGCGGCTGAGGTGGCGGGCGAGCGTCGTCGCTTCGGCCTCGTGGTAGCCCACGCGCTCCATCGCGGACCTGACTTCGGCGGCCAACTCGGTGGACTCCACGGCAGCGGGTGACTTCACCGTTTCCATGATGCGCCGGGTGGTGTCGAGCATCTGGCGCCAGGCGGGCGACTGCTCGTCGTTACGCAGCGCGACCAGGGTCATGGCGTCCAGCCACGCGCGGTGCAGCAAGACTTCGATCGCGCGCGGCGGCTTGTGGACGCCGATCATCCCCTGCAGCGCAGTCCCCGCCGTTTGCTTGGCCACGGCCATGCGTTCCCGGCCGCGGGCAGCCTCCACCACGCGCTTCTCGCTGGCCTGTGATCGCTTGACCTGTTGCCCCAGTTCCTTCTGCAAGTCCTGGTTGACCTGCTCAAGGACTTCCGATTGGCCATGGAACTCGTCTTCCATCCGTTCCACCGCCTTGTGCATGGCGGCTTCGAAGAACGGATCGACCGCCGCCTGTCCGTAGCGCGTGGCGTCGGCTTCGGCGATGGTGTTGAGCAGCTGCCGGCCCGGATGCGCTTCCTTCTCGAAGAACGCGCGATCGCGCAGGGCCAGGCGAAGGATCGGCAGCTGCAGGCGTTCCAGCAGGCCATGCACGGAGGAGCCGGCACGGACCTCGCGGGCCACTTCACCGTACAGGATCGAAAGGATCTCGAAGGTGTCGGCGTCCTCGCGACGCAGGTCGGCCTGTGGACCATGTTCGCTGCGTGCGCGTTGCAGCAGCTCTGTCCGAAGGCCATGGATCGACCGCGTGCGCTCGGAGCCGACCGGCGGTTCGCCCTGCAGCTGGTGCAGGAGGCGGTCGATGTCGAGGCTGCCGAGTTCGGCGCCGGGCGGCGGCGATGGCCGCATCGGCATGCGGCCGGCGATCCGTTGCGCGGTCAACAGTTGCTGCAGATGCAGGAAGTCGATGGTTTGCGCGGGCGGAATCAGCGGCGAGGTGTCAGGCTGCTCCAGCCATTCACTGCCCGCCATCGTGTTGGCGGTTGCATTCGTCGCGGGCGGCCACGGCTGCTGGTGTGGCGCGCCGCCACCGGCCTGCACAGTCCCCGCGGTCCGGCTTCCATCGTGCGCAGGCAGCGGCTCATCGTGGTCCGAGGTCGGCTCGGCGCCGGCCGATGCAGGATTGCGTGTCCGGGAGGCGCGCATCGGTTTGACCGGAATGTAGGCCAGCCCCGGAAGCACGCCCGCTTTGTCGAGGATGAGGTTCAGCCGTTCGACGAAACCCGGGTAGTCCCCCAGCACGTACTGGGCAAACATCGACTGGAGGTCATCCTTGGGAATGCTCTCCCCGAACAGATCGGTCGCGGTCTGGTAAGCAAGCCCGATCAACACGTGCGGCCCCATGCACAGATGCGATGCCGCGACCGGCGGCGAGGCCGCCAGCACGCCGAATCGTTGCCCAAGCAGGTAGAGCGGCAGACTGGCGGCCGATTCCAGCGGCGCGGCCAAGTCGCGGCGGTGCGCGTCGCGATGGTCTTCCTCGCTGATCGCGGTCGACACGGTCCATTCGCTGGATGAACCGGGGGCCGCCGCTGTGACGGCTTGCAGCGTGGCGGGTCGGCGCAACTGCGCGAGCACGGACTCGAGATGCTGGAAGTACCGCTCGACGAACGCGCGCCGGTTGACCTTCAGGCGCTGCACGCCCTTCATCAGCTGTACCTGTTCGGTCGAATCGCGTGCGCGCTCGGCTTGCCGGAACATCCGGCTCTCGAGGTGCTCAAGCATCACGACGGTGCGATCGGCAAGATCGGCCCGCGCAAGTTGCAGCAGTTCGGCCGCGATTTCCCGCACTCGCGGCGGCAGGCCGCTGTCCGGCAAGCTCAAGAGTGCGCTATCTGATGGTTCCCCCATCCGCGCATCATATCCGCCAAAAGGTGACCCGGGTCACGCCTTGGCATTGTTCAGGAACAGAGCGATGACATCATTGGTGAATCGCCGTCCGAGTTCGCTGGGGTGGACGTGGCCTTCGGCATCGACCACCAGCCAATCGCGCGAGGCGGCTTCGGCCAGCTGCGGGGCGATGACGGCGCGATTCAGCCCGGTGCGCTTCTCGAACAGGTCGAGCCCGAAGCCCGAATTCAGCCGCAGCGCGTTGAGCATGAAGTCGAACGGCCGCCGATCCGGCCCGATGTCCTCGTCTCCGCCAATGCCCGCGAGCGTGCCCGCATCGCGCAGCCAAGCCGCCGGATGCCTGGCTTTCCAGCGGCGCAGGATGCATTGTTCGCTGCCGAGGGTGAGTTTGCCGTGCGCGCCGGCACCGATCCCGAGGTAGTCGCCGAACGTCCAGTAATTGAGGTTGTGCGCGCACTGGCGCCCCGGCTGCGCATAGGCACTGACCTCGTACTGGACGAAGCCGGCATCGGCCATGATGGACTGGCAGCGCTCCTGCATGTCCCAGCCTGTGTCCTCATCCGGGAGGCCCTCGGGCGGACGCGCGGCGAACAGGGTGTTCGGCTCCAGCGTCAGTTGGTAATGACTGAGATGTTGCGGCTTGAGGGCGATGGCGCGTTCGATGTCCGCTTCGGCCATCGCCAGGGTCTGCCCGGGTAGCGCGTACATCAGGTCGAGGTTGAGGTTGTCGAAGCCGGCGTCCTGCGCCGCCTTCACCGCGCGCTCGGCATCACCACTGGAATGGATGCGGCCCAGGCGTTGCAGGCAACCGTCATCGAAACTCTGCACGCCGAAGCTCAGGCGATTGACGCCCGCCGCGCGATAGCCGGCGAACGGACCGTGTTCGACCGTGCCGGGATTGGTTTCCAGGGTGATTTCCAAGCCCGGTGCGAAGCGCAGCCGCGCGCTGGCCTGCTGCAGGAAGCGGTCGATGTGGCGCGGCGCGAACAGGCTGGGGGTCCCGCCGCCGAAGAACACCGAATGGACGGTGCGGCCCCAGGCCAGCGGCAGGTCGTGTTCCAGGTCGCGCACAAGCGCATCGATGTAGTCGTCGAACGGCAGCTCGCCCTTCTGCGCGTGGGAGTTGAAATCGCAATACGGACATTTGCGCACGCACCAAGGCAGGTGCACGTACAGCGATAGCGGCGGCGGGGTGAGGGTCATCGGGGAAGTCTAAAGGCGCAACAGGCCTGTGCTGCCAGTGAAAGTCGGTCGAAGCCCGCGCGTTTCATCTGCGATCAGCGATGCGCTTCCGGCGGGCTTGCGCAAAGCGCGCCAAGAATGGCGCGCGCCGGCGCATCGAACAGGATGTTCGCGTGCCACGGAAAACAGACACGCTGGATGCGGGTCGCGGGCGTTCCGCACGCCGCCGTTTGAATCATCTTGTTGATAAGGATGCGGCCCCGCCGCCGTGCCGGCGATGCCCCTGCGCGGCCACCGCGCGGGCTGCGCTTCCTGCTCCGGCGCGCGGGCGCACGCAATTTCGATGGGGCAGGGGAGCGTTACGCCGCCCTCGCTCAGTGGCGTCCTTCAAGCCTGCTGCGCAGCACCACCAGCGCTTGCCCGCGATGGCTGTCGCGATGCTTCACTTCGCGCGGTAGTCCAGCCGCGCTCATGCCGTGCGACGGCGAGAAGAACACCGGGTCGTAGCCGAAGCCGCCATCGCCCGTACGTGCGTGCAGGATGCGGCCTTCCCACAGCCCTTCCGCGATGATCGGCTGCGGATCGTCGGCATGTCGTACCAGTGCCAACACGCAGACGAAACGCGCGCCGCGTCGTTCATCCGGCACATCGCGCATCTCCTGCAGCAACTTGTCGATATTGGCCGCGTGGTCGCCATGCGTGCCGGCGTACCGCGCCGAATACAGCCCGGGTGCGCCATCGAGCGCGTCAACGCACAGGCCCGAATCATCCGCCAGCGCAGGCAGCCCGGTTGCGCGCGCAGCATGCCGCGCCTTGAGGATCGCATTCTCGATGAAGGACAGGCCGGTTTCCTCGGCGTCCTCCACGGCGAACTCCGACTGCGGATGCACTTGAAAGCCGGCATCGGCCAGCAGCGCGTTGAACTCGGCCAGTTTGCCGGGATTGCCGCTGGCCAATACCAGTCGCTGCATCTTCAGGTTGCCAGCGCGGCCTGTTGCGCGGCGAACAATTGCGCGCACCCTGTTTCGCCCAGCGAAATAAGGGCGTCGAGCTCATCGCGGCGGAAGGCATGGCCCTCGGCGGTGCCTTGGATCTCGATGATGCCTCCGCCATCGTTCATGACGAGGTTCATGTCGGTGTCGCAGTCGCTGTCCTCGGCGTAGTCGAGATCGAGCACCGGCACCCCGCGGTAGATGCCGACCGAGATCGCGGCGATCGCGCCGTGCAGCGGATTGCGGCTGATCTCGCGCCGCGCCAGCAGGACGCTGATGGCATCGGCCAGCGCGACGTAGGCGCCGGTGATCGCCGCGGTGCGGGTGCCGCCATCGGCCTGCAACACGTCGCAGTCGAGGGTGATCACGCGCTCGCCGAGCGCCGCGCGATCCACGCAGGCGCGCAAGGAGCGGCCAATCAACCGCTGGATCTCCAACGTGCGACCACCTTGCTTGCCGCGTGCGGCCTCGCGGTCGGAACGCGTGTGGGTGGAACGCGGCAGCATGCCGTACTCGGCGGTGACCCAGCCCTCGCCCTTGCCGCGCAGGAACGGCGGCACCTTGTTGTCGATGCTGGCGGTGCACAGCACGCGGGTCTCACCGAACGACACCAGCACCGAACCCTCCGCGTGGCGGGTGAAACCGCGCTCGATCCGCACCTCGCGCATCTGGTCGGGTTGGCGGCCGCTGGGACGCTGCATCGTGCGATTCCTTGCGAAACGGCGGGCGAGTTTACCATTCGCCCATCCATCTCCCTTCCGGAAACCGCATGTCCATCCGCAGCATGACCGCCTTCGCCAACGCCGAAGGACAGACCGAAGCCGGCCGCCTCAGTTGCGAGCTGCGCGCGGTGAACCATCGCTTCCTGGAAATCGGCTTCCGCCTGCCGGAGGAGTTGCGGGTGCTGGAGCCGAACATGCGCGAACGCATTTCGGCGAAGGTCTCGCGCGGCAAACTCGATGTGTCGATGCGAATCGCCGGGAGCCAAGCGGGAGATGCGCTGCAATTGAACGCCGGCTACGTCGAGCGGCTTTCAACCATCGCGCAGGAACTCGATGCGGCGCTGCCGGCGTTGCGTGTGGACCTCGGCACCCTGTTGCAGCTGCCGGGCGTGCTCGAGGCGCGCGACATCGATGCCGAGACCTTGCAGCGCGATGCGCTGGCGGTGCTGGATGTCGCCTTGGCCGACTTCATCAAAGCCCGCGAGCGCGAGGGCAACAAGCTGAAAGCCGCGATCGCCGAACGCGTCGACGCGGTGGAGAAAATCGCTGCCGAGGTGCGGACCCTGGTGCCGGTGATCCGCGAAGGCCAGCGAGCCAAGCTGGCGGCACGAATGGGCGAGGTCGCGGGCCAGCTCGATCAGGGCCGGCTGGAGCAGGAACTGGTGCTCTGGCTGCAAAAGCTCGATGTCGACGAGGAGCTCGATCGCCTCGAAAGCCACATCGCCGAAGCCCGTCGGGTGCTGGCCCAGCGCGAACCGGTCGGCCGCCGCCTCGACTTCCTGCTGCAGGAATTCAACCGCGAGGCCAACACCCTCGGCTCCAAATCGGTGGACGCGCGCACCAGCAATGCGGCGGTGGAATTGAAGGTGCTGATCGACCAGATCCGCGAGCAGGTGCAGAACATCGAATAGGGCGCGGCGCCGGTTTCGTTTAGCATCCTTGCTTTAGGCACGCGGAACGCCCATGCGCGGCACGCTCTACATCGTCTCGGCGCCCTCCGGTGCAGGCAAGTCCAGCATCGTCAACCAGGTGTTGGCGCGTGACCCCTCGATCAGCCTGTCGGTCTCGTTCACCTCGCGCCAGCCGCGGCCGGGCGAACGCCATGCCGAGCACTACCACTTCGTCGACGAAGACGAGTTCCAGCGGATGGTCGAGGCCGGCGATTTCTTCGAGCACGCGCGTGTGCATGGCGATCTCAAGGGCACCGCCCGGCAGTCGGTCGAGCCGCAGCTTGCCGCCGGGCAGGACGTGCTCCTGGAGATCGACTGGCAGGGTGCGCGTCAGGTCCGGGCCAAGGTGCCGGACGCGATCAGCGTGTTCATCCTGCCGCCCTCGCGCGGCGCGCTGGACGAGCGCATGCACAAGCGCGCGCAGGACAGCGAGGAGACCATCGCGCTGCGCCTGGCCGCGGCGCAGGACGAGATGAGCCATTTCGGCGAGTACGACTACCTGATCGTCAATGATGACTTCGATGAGGCGGTCGCCGAGATGTGCGCGATCTTCACCGCCAGCCGGCTGCGCCGCGACCGGCAGATCGCCCGCTATTCGCGGCTGCTCACCTCCCTGCTCACCGGCGAGGGTGGGAAACCGCCCGCAAGTGACTGAACGAAAAGGATTTTAAGGTGGTGATGCTTGCCTGGGCCGGCATCGTCCCCTACAATGCCCGGTCCTGAATTCACCCGCGCGGCAGCGGCCGCGGAGAGCACATGGCACGCATCACCGTAGAAGATTGCCTGGAAGTCGTCGACAACCGTTTCGAGCTGGTCATGATGGCCTCCAAACGCGCGCGCCAGTTGGCCAAGGGCGTGGAAGCCAAGCTGGACAACAGCGAGGACGACGACAAGCCGACCGTGCTGGCCCTGCGCGAGATCGCCGCCCGCGTCATCGACGAGCCCTACATCGATGCCGTCGAAAAGGCCGAGAAGGAGCGCAAGGAGCGTGAGGCGTTGGAGTGGGCCGCCGCCGAGCTGGTCGCCAACGACGACGACATGAAGGGCGACGACTGATCGCCCCCGGCGCATCGCAACCCGCCCAGAAACCCCGCTCCGGCGGGGTTTTTGTTTGCACGGCGGGGCTTCACAGGCCCGGCGCAAGCGCTTAGGCTCAAGGCATGCCTTCCAGCACGGTCATCGCCGGTCATGCAGACGGCGCGTCACGCGACGCGTCGTTGCCCGATTACGTCGATGCGCTGCTGGCCGCGGCCCATTACCTGACGCCGGAGGAACGCGAGCGGCTGGGGCATGCCTGGCAAGTCGGGGCCGCCGCCCACGCCGGGCAGACCCGCAAGTCGGGTGAGCCCTACATCACCCATCCGGTGGCGGTCGCGCAGGTGCTGGCCGAGCAGGGCATGGATTTCAAGACGCTCGCCGCGGCGATCCTGCATGACACGGTCGAGGACACGCCATTGACGGCCGAAGCGATCGCCAATGACTTCGGCCAGACCGTGGCCGATCTGGTCGATGGCGTCACCAAGCTGGACAAGCTGAAGTTCCGCGACCGCGAGGAGGCCGCCGCCGAGTCGTTCCGCAAGATGCTGCTGGCGATGTCGCGGGACCTCAGGGTCATCCTGATCAAGCTGGCCGACCGCCTGCACAACATGCGCACGCTGGGCGCGCAGAGTCCGGAGGCCAAACGCCGGATTGCCCGTGAGACGCTGGAGATCTATGCGCCGATCGCCCAGCGCCTCGGCATGAACATGGTCAAGAGCGAGCTGCAGGACCTGGCGTTCACCGCACTGCATCCGTGGCGCTACGCGGCGCTGTCCAAGCGCATCCGCGAACAGCCACTGGTCAGGCGCGAGGCGATGATCCAGATCGAGGCGCAACTGGCGCAGAAGCTGGCGAAGGAAGGCCTCAGGCACCGGCTGATCGGGCGGGTCAAATCGCCGTGGAGCATCTACCGCAAGATGCGCGAGGAGCAGAAGTCGCTGGAACAGGTGATGGACGTGTTCGGCTTCCGGGTGGTGGTGGAAACCGTTGCGGACTGCTACCACGCGCTCGGCGTGGTGCATTCAACATTCAAGCCGCTGGACGGGCGTTTCCGTGACTTCATCGCCATTCCCAAGGCCAATGGCTACCAGTCCCTGCACACCGTTCTGTTCGGGCCGTACGGCGCGCCGATCGAAGTGCAGATCCGCACCGAGGACATGGATCTGGTCGCCGAGCGCGGGATCGCCGCGCACTGGACCTACAAGCAGGGTGGAGAATCCTCCAGCCCGCTCAGCCGCGCCAACAGCTGGTTGACCGAAGTGATGGAGAACCAGCAGGGTGCGGGTTCATCGCTGGAGTTCCTGGACAACGTCAAGGTCGAGTTGTATCCGGACGAGGTCTACGTGTTCACGCCGAAGGGGCGGATCCTGTCGTTGCCGCGCAACGCCACCGCGCTGGACTTTGCCTATGCGGTGCATACCGATGTCGGCAACCAGGCGGTGACCGCGCGCATCGACGGCAAGCTTTCGCCGCTGCGCACCAAGCTGGCGAGCGGGCAGAGCGTGGAGATCGTCACCGCCAGGACCTCGATGCCGAAGACGCAGTGGCTGGAATTCGTGGTCAGCGGCAAGGCGCGCACCGCGATCCGCCAGCAGCTCAAGCAGATCGGCCACGAGGACGCGGTGCAACTGGGCCTGCGCATGCTGGAGTCGGCGCTGGAGGCGCACGAGTCCGGCATCGAGCGGCTGCCCAAGGGCCGCCTCGACAAATACCTGCATGAGCAGAAAATGCCGCGGCTGGAGAACCTGCTGGCCGACATCGCGCTGGGCAACCGAATGCCGCACCTGGTGGCGCAGCAGCTCATCGGCGAGGAATCCGAAGGACTGGCGCAGCGCGGGCAACCGCACGAGGCGCTGGCGGCGCTCGGCCACGACCGTTTCCTGATCACCGGCGGCGAGCGCGGCATCCTGAGTTTCGCGCAGTGCTGCCAGCCGATCCCGGGCGACGAGATCATGGGTTTCCACACCGCCGGCAAGGGCATCGTGGTGCACAGGATGAGTTGCCCGAACCTGGCCGACTACCGGCGCGCGCCGGAGCGCTGGGTGGAGGTCGGCTGGGACAGCGAGGTGTCCGGCGACTATGCCAGCAGCCTGAAGGTGGAAGTCGACAACCGGCCCGGCGTGCTGGCGCAGGTGGCGGCGGCGATCGCCGAGGCCGTATCCAACATCGACAGCGTCGATTACCTGGAGCGCGACGGCAGCGTGTCGGTGATCCGCTTCGGCATCGAAGTGCACGACATCGGCCACATGGACGAAGTGATCCGCCGCGTGCGCCGGCTATCGGTGGTGCACGGCGTGGAGCGGCTCTGATCGCGCCGTAGAATGGCCGCTTCCTTTCCCGGAGTGATGCGAATGCCCCGCCAGCCGATCCAGACCGAAAAAGCCCCCGCCGCCATCGGCCCGTATTCGCAGGCGGTGCGCGCAGGCCAGACCGTATATCTCTCGGGAGCGATCCCGCTCGATCCCGCCACCGGCGAAGTGGTCGAGGGGGGCATCGATGCGCAGGCGCGCCGGGCCTTCGACAACCTCAAGGCGGTGTGCGAGGCCGCGGGCGGCAGCTTCGACGATATCCAGCGCCTTGGGCTTTATCTCACCGACCTCTCGCAGTTCGCCGCTGTCAACGCGGTGATGAGCGAGTACTTCAGCGCACCGTTCCCGGCGCGCTCGACCATCGAGGTGTCCGGCCTGCCCAAGGGCGTGGCGTTCGAAGTCGACGCCATCCTGGTGCTGCCGTAACACGCGAGCGTGGCGCGCAAGACCCGACCCGCGCCCGCGATCGAGGGCGGTGACACGCCGCTCTCGGTGTTGCCCGGAGTCGGCCCGCAAAGCGTTGCGAAACTGGCGGCACGCGGCCTGGAAAAACTGCGTCACCTGTGGCTTTGGTTGCCGCGCAGCTACGAGGACCGCACGCGATTGACGCCCATCGCCGGTCTACGCGCCGGTGAGCCGGCGCAAGTCGAAGGCCGCATCCTCGCCACTTCAACGGGTTTTCGTTTCCGGCCGATGCTGAAGGTGGCGATCGGCGACGACAGCGGCGCGACGCTCACCCTGCGTTTCTTCCATTTCCGCGGCCAGCAGGCCAATGCGTTCCGCACCGGCGCGCGCCTGCGTGCCTACGGCAGTGCGCGGCCGGGCCAAGCTGGTTGGGAGATGGTGCATCCGAGTTACCGCGTGTTGGGCGATGCCGAGGCCGCGCTGGACGAGGCACTGGCGCCGGCCTACCCCGAGGTCGAGGGTATCGGTCCGCAGACGCTGCGACGGCTGGTGGAACGTGCGCTCGGCGCGTTACCCGACGAGGCCTCTCTGGAGCTGATGCCGGCCGAGGTATTGCGGGAGCTCGGCTTGCCGACCCTGCGCGATGCCGTATTGACGCTTCACCGCCCGCCGGTGGATGTTGATCTGTCGTTGCTGCAGGCAGGCCGTCATCCCGCACAACGGCGTCTGGCGCTGGAGGAAATGCTGGCCCATCACCTCTCGCTGCGGCGCCAGCGCATCAGCCTGCAATCGCATCAGGCATCGCCCTTGCCGGCGCAGGGCGAGCGCGTGGCGTCGTTGCTGGCCGCGCTGCCGTTCGCGCTGACCGATGCACAGGCTCGGGTTTTCGATGAGGTACAGCGTGACCTCGCGCGCGGCCTGCCGATGCTGCGGCTGGTGCAGGGCGATGTCGGATCGGGCAAGACCGTGGTCGCCGCACTCGCGGCCTTGCGCGCGATCGATGCCGGGCGCCAGGCGGCGTTGATGGCGCCGACCGAACTGCTGGCCGAACAACACGCCAACAACCTGCGTGGATGGTTGGAGCCCCTTGGCGTTCGCATCGCATGGCTGGCCGGCAAGGTCACCGGCAAGGCGCGCGAAGCGGTGCTGGACGAGGTCGCGACCGGGCGTGCGCAACTGGTGATCGGCACCCATGCGCTGATGCAGGAAGGCGTCGCGTTCTCCGATCTGGCGCTGGCGATCATCGACGAGCAGCATCGCTTCGGCGTGCATCAGCGTCTGGCCCTGCGCGACAAGGGCGGCGGCAAAGGACGCATGCCGCACCAGTTGGTGATGACCGCGACGCCGATCCCGCGCACGCTGGCGATGGCCGCCTACGCGGATCTGGATGTGTCGGTGATCGACGAACTGCCGCCGGGCCGCACGCCGGTGCAGACCGTGGCGATTTCCGCCGAGCGCCGTCCGGAACTGATCGAGCGCATCCGCAACGCGATTGCCGAGGGCCGGCAGGCGTACTGGGTCTGCACCCTGATCGAGGAACAGGATGAGGCATCCGATGGCCCGCGAATCGAGGCGCAGGCCGCCCAGACCACTTTCGACGCGCTGCGCGACGCGTTGCCGGGCCTGCGCATCGGCCTTGTGCACGGGCGGATGAAACCGAAGGACAAGCAGGCGGCGATGCTCGGATTCAAGACGGGTGAGATCGACCTGCTGGTCGCCACCACGGTGATCGAGGTCGGCGTCGACGTGCCCAACGCCTCGCTGATGATCATCGAGAACGCCGAGCGGCTTGGACTTGCGCAACTGCACCAGCTGCGTGGGCGGGTCGGGCGCGGCAGCGCGCAGTCGAGTTGCGTGCTGCTCTACCAATCGCCGCTCGGCAACATCGCCCGGCAGCGGCTGGACACGTTGCGGCAGACCAATGACGGTTTCGTCATCGCAGAGAAG
The DNA here is from genome assembly GCA_023461075.1 of Pseudomonadota bacterium. Lineage (GTDB taxonomy): Bacteria > Pseudomonadota > Gammaproteobacteria > Xanthomonadales > Xanthomonadaceae > Solilutibacter. The sequence continues at coordinate 19,474 of JAEWNY010000083.1, forward strand.
GACCTCGAGTTGCGTGGTCCCGGTGAACTGCTGGGCACTCGGCAGACCGGGTTGGCCGAGTTCCGCATCGCCGACCTTGCGCGTGATGCCGACCTCCTGCCGCGCGTGCAGGCCTTGGCCGAAGCGCTGCTGGCCGATGCGCCAGCGACTGCCGATCGCATCGTCGAGCGTTGGGTCGGGGGCGCGGCGCGCTACGCCAGCGCGTGAGCATGACCCATCCGGCATCCCTGCAATAATCGGGGCATGGCCGAACCGCTGATCCGTTGCCCCCATTGCAGTTGGGAGCCTGCCGCCGAGGACCGCTGGGAATGCACGCGCATCGACTGCGGCACTTCATGGAATACGTTCTGGACGCGCGGGGTGTGTCCGGGCTGCGCCTACCAGTGGCGCAACACGCAATGCTTCGCCTGTGCTGAGTTCTCCCCACACGAGGCTTGGTACCAGACGCCTGATGGCGAAGCGCAAACGCGGGAATCGGAACAGCGGCTGGAGCAGGAAGCGTGAGCGATCGAATCCCCCTGCTGATCGATACCGATCCAGGCGTTGATGACGCACTGGCGATCCTGATGGCGCTTGATGATGCGGGCCACGAAGTCGTCGGCCTGACCATCGCCGCCGGCAACGTGGGCTTGCGGCATACCGTCGCCAATGCGCTCAAGCTCTGCGAGGTCGCCGGTCGCGACGACATCCCGGTGTTTGCCGGTGCACCGACGCCGCTGCTGCATCCGGCGCCGGATGCGGCCGATGTCCACGGCGCCGATGGTTTCGGCGATACGGGCTACGTGGCGAGCCCGCGCCAGGCCGAAAGCGAGCATGCGGCGCAGGCGATCATTCGCCTCTCGCATGAGCACGCCGGTCGCCTCCTGCTGGTCGCGCTGGGGCCGCTGACCAACCTCGCGCTGGCGGTGAAGCTCGACCCCTCGCTGCCCTCGCGCATCGACCGGCTGGTGGTGATGGGCGGCGCGGTCACCGGCCGCGGCAACATCACCCCTTTCGCCGAGTTCAACACCCATTTCGATCCCGAGGCCGTGCATATCGTGTTCGAGGCGTTCGAGCGCTTCGACCTCGCCGATTGGGAGGCGACGATGGCGCATGGCTTCCTGCATGCCGATGTCGATGCCTGGTGCGGCGTCGATTCGCCGCGTGCCCGGTTCTACGATGCGATATCGCGCAAGACCCGCGCCTGGGCAGGCGAACGGCGCGGCGAGCGCTGGCACAGCGCCGATGCCCTGGCGATGGCCCATGCGCTGGCGCCCGACGCTGCCGAAACCTCGCTGCACCGAGTCACCGTGGCGCTGGAAGGCCCGGCGCGCGGCATGACCCTGGTCGACTGGCAGGGGCGGGATCCGCGCCCGGCCAATGCCCGCATCCTCATGCGCTACCCCCAACAGGCTTTCGAGGCACGGGTAGCGCGGGCGCTGGCAGCCGGCTGAAACCGGACTGGGGAACCAACAGGCGAGGGTGCTTGCAAGACGCACACAGGTTCCACTACAATGGCTGGCTCAATCCATCACCTCGGTGCCGCCATGAAGGCCGACATCCATCCCCAATACCGCGAAGTCGTTTTTCACGACGTCACCTCGGACTTCAAGTTCCTGACCCGCTCGACCCTTGCCAGCAAGGACACCGTGAAGTGGGAAGACGGCAACGAGTACCCGCTGGTGAAGGTGGAAATCTCCTCCGCGTCGCATCCGTTCTACACCGGCCAGAACCGCGTGGTCGACACCGCCGGCCGCATCGACAAGTTCAAGAAGCGCTACGCCAAGTAAGCGCCGCGGCCTGCTGCAGGCTTAGCGAACCACGGCCGCCTTCGGGCGGCCGTTTTCGTTGCGCAACACTGCGTCGCCGGCGCCACGACCAAGGTCGGGTGACGACCGTCCGGGGCAGTATGCGATAATGCTGCGCTGCGACACCGATCGTCATCGTTACCCGCCAAGGCGTGCAGACGGTGGCAGCCACACCGTGATTCCCGAGGAGAATTCCATGTCCGACCTCAAGGAAGCCAGCCTGTCCGCGGGCGACAAGACCGTGACCCTGCCGGTCCACCAACCCACCCTGGGCCAGCCCTGCATCGACATCGCCAGGCTGCCGAAGGAAACCGGCTGCTTCACCTACGACAACGGCTTCACCGCCACCGCGTCCTGCAAGTCGGCCATCACCTATATCGATGGCGATGCCGGCGTGCTGATGTACCGCGGCTACCCGATCGAGCAGCTGGCCAACCAGTCGAGTTTCCTCGAAGTGGCCTACCTGCTGATGAACGGCGAGCTGCCGTCGAAGACCGCGTTCTCCCAGTTCGAGGACGAAGTCACCCACCACTCGATGCTCAACGAGCGCTTCAGCCAGTTCGTCGAGGGCTTCCACCACGATGCCCACCCGATGGCGATGCTCATGGGCATGCTCGGCTCGATGGCGAGCTTCTATCACAACAACCTCGACTACGAAGATCCGGAACAGCGCCGCCTGGCCGCCGTCCGCCTGATCGCCAAGGTGCCCACGGTCGCCGCCGCCTGCTATCGCCACCGCATCGGCTGGCCCACGGCCTACCCGCAGAACAAGCTGGAATACGTCACCCGCTTCCTGCACAACATGTACGAAGTGCCGAGCGAGCCGCTGGAGCTCAACCCGGTCGCGGCCAAGGCGCTGGACCTGCTGTTCATCCTGCACGCCGACCACGAGCAGAACGCCTCGACCTCGACAGTGCGCTTGGTCGGTTCCACCGGCGCCAACCCGTATGCCTGCGTGGCGTCCGGCGTGGCGGCGCTGTGGGGCCCGGCGCATGGCGGTGCCAATGAGGCCGTGCTGAAGATGCTGGAGGAGATCGGCAGCGCGTCCAACGTGCAGAGCGCGGTGGACAAGGCCAAGGACAAGGAATCCGGCTTCCGCCTGATGGGCTTCGGCCACCGCGTGTACAAGAACTTCGACCCGCGCGCCAAGATCATCCGCGAGATGACCTACAAGGTGCTCAACGACCTCGGCATCAACGATCCGCTGCTGGACGTGGCGATGAAGCTGGAAGAGGCCGCGTTGAAGGACGACTACTTCGTGCAGCGCAAGCTCTACCCGAACGTCGATTTCTACAGCGGCATCATCTACAAGGCGCTGAAGATCCCGACCGAGATGTTCACGGTGATGTTCGCCATCGCGCGTACCGCCGGCTGGATCAGCCACTGGCTGGAGCAGCAGAACGACCCGGAAAACAAGATCGGCCGCCCGCGCCAGATCTATACCGGCAATGCCGGCCGCGACTACATCGCCATTGGTAAGCGCTGAGGTCTTTCCGTAACGCACGTGAGTAAGCCCCGCATAGCGGGGCTTTTTCTTTGAGGATGATGTTGCTTCAGCGCAGCGCCGCGCGATCGCCTTCGTGCAGGCGCATCTCGTTTTCCGCCAGCAGCATCCGCAACTGCGCGGCCGAGGCGCGCGCCATCGGTTTCTCGGTGACCGGCGAGAGCGGGGCTTGTCGAAGCGCCGATTCCGGCAGCACGGCGACATCGAAACTCTGCTCGTCCGCCGCGAACAGCCAGACGTCGACATCCAGCACGCGCTCGCGGTCGATGCGCAGGCGCCGCATGCGCGATTCGGCGGGGATCCGTGCATCGTGCAGGAAGGTGGCGATGGTTTGCGGATCATCGCCGTGCAGGTGCAGCTGGATCGCCGAATGTTCGTCCGCCGTGCCATCCAACACGCCGCCGACCAGCCGCGGCTGGAACGGCGCGAAGAACTCCAGTGCTTGCAGGGCGGCTTCGCGCTGTTGTTGCAAGGCATCGAGCCGGGCATCGGCGTGGCCGAACAGGCGCTGGTATTCATGAAGCGCTTCCTCGATCTCGCGGTTGCGCGGCAGCGACGCATCCTCGTGGATGCCGAGGCGTTCGGCGGCCTTGAGCTTGGCCTGGTGGAAGTCGCGGATGCCGCCTTCGACCATCAGGCGGGCGGCCTCGTGGGCCAATCGGTGGCGGCGTTCACGCAGGCGGGTCTCGGCGTGCTGGCGGGCGCGGTGCATGGCAGTCGTCCCCCTGAGTTCGGGGGACTGTAGCGCATCGCGGCGTGAGGGTGACGTGGGCCCGCGACGGTACGACCGTCGCGGTCATCAATCAGAAGATGTCGTAGGAGGACTCGGCCGGCGTTTCGTCCACCGCTTCGGCCTGCTGCTCTTGCGGGCCATAGTCGATGTAGGTCTCCATCTTGTCCAGGTCCTCGGCCTTCACCCATTCGGTGATGCCGCCGCCGCCGGCGATGAGCTGGCCGCCGGCGCTGACGCCAACCTTGACCATGCCGTCCGGCGGCTCCAGCGTGACCACCGGCTTGTCCTTGAGCGCGCTGCGCATGTAGCTGATCCAGATCGGCAGCGCGGCCTTGCCGCCGTATTCGCGGGCGCCGAGCGACTTGAAGTCGTCGCGGCCGACCCAGACCACGGTGACATAAGGGCCGCCGTAGCCGGCGAACCAGGCGTCGCGATGGTCGTTGGTCGAGCCGGTCTTGCCGCCGATGTCCTCGCGCTTGAGCACGCGGGCATCGGTCGCGGTGCCGCGCTTGACCACATCGGCCATCATCGACATCAGCTGGTAGGCGACGCGCTCATCGATCGCGCGCGGGGCAAGCACGGCGCCTTCGGCCAGCTTCTTCACAGGTTGGGCGTTCTTGTCTCCCGACTTGGCGATAGGCGCGGGCTTGGCCGGGGCAGCGCCGCCCAGGTTGAAGCCATCGACCACCTCGGGCTTTTTCGGCTCAGCCGTGCCGGTGGCGGTCGGCGCCAGTCCTCCGCAGCCGCGGCAGGCGGTGGGCGGGTTCTCCTTGAACACGACCTTGCCGGTGGCGTCCTTGACCTCGTCGATGAACCAGGCGTTGACCCGCGAGCCGCCGTTGGCGAACACCGCGTAGCCGCGCGCGACCGAGAGCGGGGTCAGCGAGGCGGTCCCCAGCGACATCGACAGGTTGGGTGGCATCTCCTTTTCATCGAATCCGAAATGGCTGATGTAGCGACGGGCGTAGTTCACGCCGATGCCGTCGAGCAGCCGCACGGAGACCAGGTTGCGCGATTGCACCAGCGCCTCGCGCAGGCGGATCGGGCCGGCGAAGCGGCCGCCATCGTTCTGCGGGCGCCAGACCTTGCCATTGCCCTGGCGGAACACCACCGGCGCATCCAGCACGATCGAGGCCGGATTGAAGCCGCGCTCCATCGCCGCCGCGTAGACGAACGGCTTGAAGCTGGAACCGGGTTGGCGCCGGGCCTGGGTGGCGCGGTTGAACTTGTTGCCGGCAAAGCTATAGCCGCCGATCAGCGCGACCAGCGCCCCGGTTTCCGGTTCCAGCGACACCAAGGTCGCCTGAGCGCGCGGGATCTGGTCGACCTTCCACTCGCCTTCCTTGTCACCCGCGCGAATGCGGGCGACATCACCGCGCTTGTACAGGCTGGCCGGGCTGCGACCGGGCCAGGGCTGGCTGGCGGAAGCGGGCAGGGTGATGCGTTCGCCGGCGGCGTTGACGCCGGTCGCGCTGCTGCCCTCGGTGGCGACGATCACCACCGGGATGAGACCCGCCTGCGTGGGCGTGTCCACCAGACGGGTGGCGATCTGGGCATCGGTCTCGCCCTCGCCTAGGTCAAAGTGCTTCTCGGCCTTGTTCCAGCCGTGGCGATGATCGTAGACCCGCAGGCCGGTGCGCACGGCGGCATCGGCGGCAGCCTGGAGCGCCGGGTCGATGGTGGTGGTGACATGAAAGCCGCTGGTCAGCGCCTTGTCGCCATACCGGTTGATCATTTCCTGGCGAACCATCTCGGCCACGTACGGCGCATAGATCTCGATCGGACGCTCGTGCGGGCGGGCGTGCATCGGCTCGTTGGCGGCCTCGGTGGCTTCGGCCTGCGAGATCATCCCCAGCTCCACCATCCGCGGCAGGATGTAGGCGTTGCGACGCTCGAGGTTGCGCTCCGGGTTGCTGATCGGGTTCGCGCTCGATGGGAACTTGGGCGTACCGACCAGGGTCGCGACTTCGCCCAGGGTCAGCTCGTTGAGCTTCTTGCCGTAGTAATACTCGGCCGCGGCGGCGATGCCGTAGGAACGATTGCCGAAAAAGCTCTTGTTGAGGTACAGCTCGAAGATCTCGTCCTTCGACAGTTCCTGCTCGATCTTGCGAGCCAGCAGGATCTGCGAGAGCTTGGCGCCGTAATCGCGCTTCTGGCCCTCCTGGTAGAACATCTTGGCGACCTGCATGGTGATGGTCGAGCCACCGGGCACGCGACGATCACTGGTGGTGAGGGTCAGCCAGATCGCGCGCGCGAGTCCCTTGAAATCGACGCCGCCATGCGTGTAGAACTCGGCGTCCTCGGCCGCCAGGAAGGCATCCTTCACGTCCTGCGGGACCTGGTCGATGCCGACCGGGTAGCGCCGGCCCTCGCCGAACATCCCCATCAGCTTGCCGTCCCTGGAATACACGTACAGGGGCTGCTGCAGGGAGGTCTGGCGAATGGTCTGGACGTCCGGCAGCCTGGAATTGAGCGAGGCGTACACGATGCCGGCACCGACGGCGGCCAGCAGGACCAGGGCAAGGAAGACAAGAGCGCCCCAGCGGAGCGCGCGACGGAATCGGGACATGGACCAGCGGCTCCGGCCGCCCGGAAGGAAAACGGTCCGCCAGTATAGGGGCGGGTCAGGAAACTTGAGCCAATCGGCACTTTCGAAAGTTTGCAGGAATGCCGTGGAAGCAATTGATTTGCCTTGGGGTATTGTGTGCGTGTGAAAACTCCGTTATGAATGGCGGGCGAATCGGCCCGCCGGGCGGGTTCTCTGGGGAGAGAAAGCGAGTGAAATTCGTCAGGACGAGTCCTACGGCGCTGCTGGGCGTCGACATCAGTTCGACCGCGATCAAGCTGCTGCAGCTTTCGCGAACCGGCGACCGCTACCGGGTCGAGCACTATGCCGTGGAGCCGCTGCCGGCCAATGCCGTGGTCGAGAAGAGCGTGGTCGAGATCGACCAGGTGGCCGATGCGATCCGCCGCGCGGCCGAGCGCTCGGGCAGCAAGAGCCGTACCGCCGCGGCCGCCGTCGCCGGCTCGTCGGTCATCACCAAGCTGATCCCGATGCCGGCCGACCTCAGCGAGGACGAGCTGGAAGCCCAGGTCGAGCTGGAAGCCGCGAACTACATCCCGTATCCGATCGATGAAGTGAACATCGACTTCAACACCCTGGGCGCGATGCCCGGCGCCGCCGACATGCAGCAGGTGCTGCTGGTCGCGGCGCGCGCGGACGATGTCGGTGCCCGCCAGTCGGCGCTGGAGATCGCCGGACTCAAGGCGCAGGTGATGGATGTCGAGGCGTTCGCCATCGAGAATGCGTTCGAGCTGATGCAGCCTTCGCTCAACATCCCGGCCGGTGGCCTGGTGGCGCTGGTCGATATCGGCGCATCGATGACCACCCTCAACATCCTCCGCGATGGCCGCAGCCTGTATGCACGCGAACAGGTGTTCGGCGGCCGCCAGCTCACCGAGGAAATCATGCGCCGCTACGGGCTGACCTACGAGGAAGCCGGGCGCGCCAAGCGCCTCGGCGGGTTACCGGAAAGCTACGACTACGAAGTGCTCGAGCCCTTCCGCGAGACCCTCGCCCAGCAGGTCAGCCGCCTGCTGCAGTTCTACTACGCCAGCAGCGAATACAACCGCGTCGACCAGATCGTGCTCTCGGGCGGCTGCGCGTCGATCCCGGGCATCGCCCAGCAAGTCGAGGAACAACTCGGCGTGCCTACCGTCGTCGCCAATCCGCTGGCGCAGATGACGCTCGGCCCGCGCGTGCAGGCCCAAGCGCTGGCGCAGGATGCCCCCGCGCTGATGATCGCCTGTGGCCTGGCACTGAGGAGCTTCGACTGATGGTCAGGATCAACCTACTCCCGTGGCGCGAAGAGCGCCGCAAGCAGCGTCAGCAGCAGTTCTACATGCTGATGGGCGGTGCGGTCGGCGCCGGCGTGCTCGCGTCGCTGTTGATCTGGAGCTACTACAACGGCCAGATCTCCGGCCAGCAGGATCGCAACGCGTTCCTGGATGGCGAGATCAAGAAGGTCGAGGCACAGATCAAGGACATCGAGGAACTCGAAGCCAAGCACTCGGCCCTACTCGCGCGCAAGGAAGTGATCGAGAAGCTGCAGGGTGACCGATACAAGACGGTCCACCTGTTCGACGCGATGATGCGCACGGTGCCCGAAGGACTCATCCTCACCAGCCTGAAGCAGGAGGGCGAGGAAATGACCCTGGCAGGCCGGGCGCAGTCCAACGCACGGGTGGCCAGCTACATGCGCAATCTCGAAAGCGCCGGCTGGATGAAGAATCCGCGGGTGACGGTGATCGAGGCCGCGCAACCGCAAGCGGGTGCGGCGGGCGCGCCTGCAGCCGCGGCGGGGGTCAACAATGCGGTGCCCGCGAACAGCGTGGCTTCGCTGCTGCCCTATATGTTCACGATGACGGTGACACTGGCCAACCCCAACGAGCCGCGAGACCCGAACGCCCCATTGACGCCCGACCCGATCCCGATCCAGGCACCGGACGCTCCGGCTCCGGCTCCGGCGGCGATCGCGCCGGTTGCTCCCGCGGCATCACCGACAGCGCCGCAGGCGACGCCACCCCAGCCCGGGCAGGCTCAGGTGCCGCAGAACGGCGCTGCCCCGACGCAGCAGGAGCCACAGCAATGAGCGCGCGCAAGAAGCTCGACATCAACAACATCGGCAGCTGGCCGCGCAACATGCAACTGGTTGCCGCCGGCGTCGTGGTCCTGGTGATCCTGCTGCTGGCCTATCTGCTGATGTTCCGCGGCAAGAAAGAGGAGCTCGCAGGCCTGGAGGCGCAGGAAGCCACGCTACGCAAGACCTTCGAAGAAAAGCAGGGGCAGGCGGCCAACCTGGAGCCACTCAAGCAGCAGCTCGCGCAGATGGAACAGGAATTGCAGCAAATGTTGCGCCAGCTCCCGAGCAAGACCGAGATGCCCGACCTGATCGTCGACATATCGCAGACCGCGCTGGCTTCGGGCATCCGCAACGAGCTGTTCCAGCCGCAGCCGGAGCAGGCCCAGGAGTTCTACGCCGAGCAGCCGATCCAGATCCGCATGGTCGGCAACTACCACCAGTTCGGTGCGTTCATGAGCGGCGTCGCCTCGTTGCCACGGGTAGTGATCATGACCATGCACAACATCGCCCTCACGCCCAAGGACAATTCCGGCAGCCTGGTGATGGAAGGCACGGTCAAGACCTATCGCTATCTCGACGAGAACGACCCGCAGGACAAGCAGGCGCTTGACGCCGCCGCGGAAGCCGCGAAGAAGCAGGCGGCGGAGGCCAAGAAATGAGCAACGCAACCAAGCCCTCCGTGGTGATCGCGGCGCTGTCGGCATTGGTGCTGGCCGGTTGCACCCGCGAAGTGACCGACACGCCCGGCGATGCGCCGAACCTGGTGGAGTGGGTCGCGCAGGTGCGTGCACGCCCGGCGCCGCCGCTTGACCCGATCCCGGTCATCAAGCCGTTCGAGTCGTTCCAGTTCGATGGACGTGGATTCCGCGATCCGTTCGATGTGCACGCCGTGGAGAACACCAGTGGTGGCCTGCGTCCCGACTCGAACAGGCGCCGCCAGCCGCTGGAGGGCTTCCCGCTGGACTCGCTGGACATGGTCGGGACGCTCGGACGCGGTGCCGGTATCGTCGCGCTGGTGATGGGGCCGGACAAGGTGACCTATCGCGTGCGGCCCGGTACCTATCTGGGTCAAAGTGACGGCCGCGTGGTCGCGGTCCGTGAAGATCGAATCGAATTGATCGAACTGGTGCCCGACGGCGCCGGTGGTTGGCTGGAACGTCCGGCAACGATCACGTTGGAGAATCAATAATGAAGGGCCTCACCATGCATGCTTCGACCTACCGTCGCCCGGCCACCGCGCTGCTTGCCGGCCTGATCTGCGGGATGTGTGCACTGGGCGTGCAGGCTGCGCCGCAGCTTGCGCCAGCGCAACAGACCGTGGCCCAGGCACCGGCTTCCGTCACCAACATCGACTTCAAGCGCAGCGAAGGCGGTGGCGGCAAGTTGACGATCAGCTTCAGCGGGGACGGGGCGACGCCCGACCTGCGCAACCAGGGTGCCAATGTCGTGGTCAACCTGGGCAACAGCCGGGTGCCCGCCACGCAGGCCCGCAGCCTGAACGTCGCCGACTTCGCCACGCCGGTGCAGCGCATCGACTCGCAAGGCAACCAGATCGTGCTGGGGACCAATGGCGCGTTCGAGTCGATGGCCTACCAGCGCGGGCGCGAATACATCGTCGAAATCCTGCCGCGCGCGGCGCAAGTGGCGCAGGGCGGGTTGTCTTCGACCATCGCCGGCACGGCGCAGGCTGTCGCGGCCAATAACGCCCGCCCGGTCTATCGCGGCCGTCCGGTGAACTTCAACTTCCAGGACGTGCCGGTGCGCACCGTGCTGCAGCTGATCGCCGAGGAATCGGGGCTCAACATCGTCGCTTCCGATACCGTGGCCGGCAACGTCACCCTGCGGCTGGTCAACGTGCCCTGGGACCAGGCACTCGACATCATCCTGCAGGCCAAGGGCCTCGACAAACGCCGCAGTGGCAGCGTGATCTGGGTGGCGCCGCAGGCCGAGATCGCCAAGTACGAGCAGGACAAGGAAGACGCCCGCATCAACCTGGAGAACCGCCAGGAGATGGTGACCGAATACTTCCGCATCAACTACCACAGCGCGATCGCGATCTACAAGGCGCTGACCGAGGCCAAGGGCATCGGTGGCGCCGGCGGCGGTGGCCAGGGCGGTAACCAGCAGGGGGCCGGCGAGAACGGTTTCCTTTCGCCGCGCGGCCGCCTGGTCGCCGACGAGCGCACCAATACCCTGATGATCAGCGACATCCCCAAGAAGGTCGAGGCGATGCGGGCGCTGATCAACGAAGTCGATCGCCCGGTCGACCAAGTGGTGATCGAGTCGCGCATCGTGATCGCGACCGAATCGTTCGCGCGTGACCTCGGTGCCCGCTTTGGTGTCTCCAGCAATTACCAGCGCACCAACGGTCGCCACATCGTCAGCGGCAACGTGGCCGACACCACCAGCATCGGCAATGGCGATGGTCGCCAGATCCCGAGTGGCCTGATGTTCAACCTGCCTGCGACGCCTGTTTCAGGCATCAGCGCGGCGGGGATCGCCTACACATTGCTGGGTGCCAACTTCCAGTTGGATGTCGAATTGTCCGCGATGCAGGAACAGCAGCGCGGCGAAGTGATCTCCAACCCGCGCATCCTGACCACCAATCAGCGTGAATCGGTGATCCAGCAGGGTCGCGAGATCGGTTACGTCACCGTCACCGCCTCCACCGGCGGCGTGGTCACCCCGACGGTCGCGTTCAAGGACGTGTTGCTCGAACTGCGGGTGACCCCGACCATCACCAACGATGATCGGGTCTTCCTCAACATGAAGGTGAGCAAGAACGAACTCGACAGCTGGCTCAACACCTCGATCGGCCAGGTGCCGATCATCGCCAAGCGCCAGATCGACACCGCCGCGCTGATCGAGAACGGGCAGACCGTGGTGATCGGTGGCGTCTACGAGTTCAAGGACCAGGAATCGATCGCCAAGGTGCCGTTCCTGGCAGACATCCCGGTCATCGGCAACCTGTTCAAGCGCAAGAGCCGCAGCAACGACAAGGTCGAGCTGTTGATCTTCATGACCCCGAAGATCCTGCGCGTGCAGCAGCGCGTGCACTGACTGTCCAAGCGCACCTTCTGCATCGACGGGGCCTTCGGGCCCCGTTTGCTTTTGATGCCTGAACGAGCAGCAGTGGCCGGTTGAACCCCGGCGGCCAATGATGGTCATATGGCATCGCATCCCAGATTCAGGTCCCGCCCATGCAAGAGCCTGCTTTCCCGCCGCCCCTGCCCGATTCGCGTGGGCCAGTGCCCGATGGCGGTGGCCTCCACGCGGCCTTCCGCGACCTGCAGGCGGCGCTGTCGAAGGAGATCGTCGGCCAAGCGCTGCTGGTCGAACGTTTGCTCGTCGCCTTGTTGGCCGATGGGCATTTGCTGGTCGAGGGCGCGCCGGGGCTTGCCAAGACCACGGCGATCCGCGCGCTGGCTTCGCGAATCGATGCCGGTTTCGCGCGCATCCAGTTCACCCCTGACCTGTTGCCGGCCGACCTGACCGGCACCGAGATCTGGCGGGCGCAGGAATCGCGTTTCGAGTTCCAGCCGGGGCCGTTGTTCCATTCGCTATTGCTCGCCGACGAGATCAACCGCGCACCGGCCAAGGTTCAATCGGCCCTGCTGGAGGCGATGGCCGAGCGTCAGGTCACCGTGGGGCGCCATACCTATCCACTGCCGCCGCTGTTCCTGGTGATGGCGACGCAGAACCCGATCGAGCAGGAGGGCACGTTCCCGCTACCCGAGGCGCAACTCGACCGCTTCCTCATGTACGTGCGGATCGGCTATCCCGATGTCGACAGCGAGACCGAGATCCTGCGGCTGGCGCGCGAGCAGGCGGTCGCCGGCAACGAGGGCCGTTCCCGCCCCGACCACGCACGGATGTCGCAGGCCGATGTCATAGCCGCGCGCCGCGCCGTGCTCGACCTGCACATGGCGCCGGCGCTGGAGCGCTATCTGGTGGAGATCGTGCTGGCCACGCGTGATGCCTCGCGTTACGACGCGCAGCTGGCGCGACGCATCGCCTGGGGCGCCAGTCCGCGCGGCTCGATCGCGCTGGAACGTTGCGCGCGCGCCCGCGCCTGGCTGGCGGGCCGCGATTTCGTGACCCCGGACGATATCCGCGCCGTCGCGCCGGACGTCTTGCGCCATCGCGTGTTGCCCAGTTTCGAGGCCAGCGCCGAAGGCTGGGATGGCGAGCGCCTGGTGCAGGCGATCATTGGCCACGTGCCGCATCCCTGAGACAGCCGTCGTGCCGCAGGCCGAAGCACCCGAAGACGCCACCGCGCCGACCTTGCCGGCGCTCATCGCCTTGCGCCAAGCGGTGCAGGGACGACAACCGGCGCGGCGTGGACGGCACGGCAGCAGTGGCATCGCGCTGTCGCCGCTGCGCAGCCGTGGCATGGAATACGCGGAATCGCGCGAGTACGTGGCCGGCGATGACGCGCGCCACATCGATTGGCGACTCAGCGCGCGCAGTGGGCGCACGCATACCAAGTTGTTCCAGGCCGAACGCGACCGGCTCACCCTGATCGTCGCCGACACCGCGCCGGCCCTCTATTTCGGCACCCGGGTGCGTTTCAAATCGGTGCAGGCCGCGCGTGCAGGCGCCGTCGCCGCCTGGGCGGCGTTGCGCGATGGCGATCGCATCGCCGCGTTGCGCGGCAGTCAGCGCGAGGCGCCGATCGCCCCGGCCGGCGGCATGAAGGCTGCGATGCGCGTGCTCGAAGCGTTGCGGCGCTGGTATGCGGAGCCGCCCACGGAGGACGCCGGTTTGCCGTTGGCGCTGGATCACGCGGCCCGCGTGCTGCGCCCGGGTTCGCGCCTGGTGGTGCTGGCCGAGCCGGCCAGTGCCATGGCGGTGGCGGTATCGCGCTGGGCCGCTCTGGCACGCCACAACGAAGTGATCGTGTTGCTGCTGACCGATGCCTTCGAGCAGCAGCCGCCGAAGGCAAGATTGCCCTTCATTGGAAGCGCGGCGCGGATCCGCCTTGACCTCACCGGCAAGGCACAGCGTGCGCAATGGCGGAAGGATTTCGAATCTCCATTGCGCGATGCCATGGCGATGCTGGAAGCCCGCGGCATCCGCGCGATCGAACTGCCCGCCGACGTCGACAGCGCGTCCTGGTTGCCGGCCCCGCGCCGCCGCGAGGTGGCGTGATGCAGCCCGAGCCCGACATCGTCCTGCGCGACATCCATCGTGTGCCGGCACCGCCGATGTGGCCGCCCGCGCCGGGTTGGTGGCTGTTGCTCGGCGCGATCATCGTCATGGCGAGGGTGGCGTGGGGGTGGTTGCGGTGGCGCCGGCGGCGCCGCGAGGCGATCGCGCGCATGTTCGACGAGGCGATGCGCGATGCCGGCGATGCGCAGGCGCGGGTGGCGGCGATGTCCTCGTTGCTGAGGCGCGCGGCGCGCCGTCATCGCGAGGATGCGGACGTGCTTGATGGTGATGCGTGGCTACACGCGCTGGACGACGGCACGAAGGTGCCGCTGTTCCAGTCCGGCATCGGCCGCCTGATGCTTGAAGGCGCGTATCGCCGTGACATCGATCCACTTGATGTGGATGCACTGGAAGCCGCGGCGCGTGCGCGCTTCCTCGACTGGATGGGCGTGCGATGAGTGCCGGGTTCTGGCAATCCTTGCTGGAGCACTTCGCCTGGCCATGGATGCTCGCTGCCGTCCCACTGCCACTATTGGCCCGATGGTGGCTGCCGCCTGCGCGCGATGCCGGCGCGCCGGCGCTGCGCCTGCCCGATGCCGATGCGCGCCTGCACGCGGTGCCCGGCATCGGTGGCGCGATCGAGGCGCGCGGATTCCCGTGGCTGCTGTTCATCGCGTGGGTGCTGTTGTGCGTGGCGGCGGCGCGGCCGCAGGTGCTTGGCCCGGTACAGGCGCCGCCCCAAAGTGGTCGTGACCTGATGCTGGCAGTCGATCTGTCCGGCAGCATGGAAGAAGCCGACATGGAACTGGGTGGTCGGAACGTCGACCGCCTGACCGCCGCCAAGGCCGTGTTGGCCGACTTCCTTGACCGCCGCGCGAGCGATCGCGTCGGCCTCATCATGTTCGGCCAGCGTGCCTATGCGGTGGCGCCGCTGACGCTTGATCGCGAGAGCGTGCGCAAGCAATTGCGCGATGCCGAGGTCGGCATGGCCGGGCGAGAAACCGCGATCGGCGATGCGATCGGCCTTGCGGTCAAGCGCCTGCGTACGCAACCGGCGGAGCATCGCGTGCTGATCCTGCTCACCGATGGCGAAAACACCGCCGGCACCCTGACCCCGCAAAAGGCCGCCGAGCTCGCGCAGGCCGAGCAGGTACGCATCCATGCCATCGCCTTCGGTGGCGAGGGCGCGGAAATGTCGGTGTTCGGCATGCGCATCCCGGTCCCGGGCATGTCGAGCGGCATCGACGAGGAGACCCTGCGCGAGGTCGCTGCCGCCACCGGCGGCCAGTTCTTCCGCGCCCGCGACACCCAATCGCTGGCCGGCATCTATGCGGAGATCGACCGGCTGGAACCGGTAAAGCGCGAGGGGCGCGCGGTGCGTCCGCGCATCGAACAATATGGGCGCTGGCTCGCCTACGCCTGCCTGGCCGCATTGCTGGCGCAGGCGTTTGCGTGGCTGCGTAGCCGGCGATGAGCATCGACCCGATGCCATGGCCGATCCATTTCGTCCGCGAGGAGTGGCTGTGGTTGCTCCTCGCGCTGCCCCTGCTGTGGTGGTGGCAGCGCAGGCGCAGGCCGCGCGAGGATGTCTGGGCGGGCCACATCGACCCGCATTTGCGCGCGCACGTGCTTGAAGGCGGCGACAGTGGCGGCAAGGCGCGCAACACCTGGGTTTTGCTCTTGGGTGTGCTGTTGGCGACGCTGGCATTGGCGGGCCCGGCTTGGCGACAACTGCCGCAACCAGCGTGGCAGAACGGACGTGCGCTGGTGGTCGCGATCGACCTGTCGAGTGAGATCGCCGCCACCGACATCCCGCCTTCGCGACTGTTGCAGGCACGCGCCAAGCTGCGGCAACTGCTCAAGCTGAGGCCCGATGGTCAGATCGGCGTCGTCGCCTATGCCGAGGATGCGTTCGCGGTGACGCCGTTGACCGACGACACCGCCAATGTGGAATTGTTCGTCGATGCGCTGGCGCCGGAGATCATGCCGGTCGACGGTCGCCGGCCGGCGCGGGCCATCGAATACGCGCAACGCCTGATGCAACAGGGCGGCGCGGGCAGGGGCGACATCGTCCTGTTGAGTGGCGGCGTGGATGGCGAGGCAGTCACCGCCGCGCGCAAGGCCGCAGCTGCCGGTTACCGGGTGTCGGCGATAGGCCTGGGTACCGCCCAAGGCGGCGAGGCGCGCGGCCGCGATGGCCAGCTGCATCGCGTGCGGCTGGATGCGGGTTCGCTGCAGGAGTTGGCGGCGGCCGGTGGCGGCGTGGCTGTCGTCCTGACCGCCGATGATGCCGACTTGCGTGCATTGGGTGTGCTTGATGCGACGGCGGCGGACGATGCCGGAGCGGTGCGTGGCCAGCATGGCCTGGCCTGGCAGGACGAAGGCTACTGGCTGCTGCCGATCCTGATGCTGCTCGGCTTGTGGGCATTTCGGCGCCAGGCGGGTGTGGCCGCGGTGGTGGCTGTGATGGGTCTCGGTTTGATGATGCCGCGTCCGGGGCTTGCGCAAACCCCGCCGCAGCAGGGCGGCTGGTGGCTGCGCGCCGACCAACAGCAGCATCGCGTCCTGCGCGAAGGTGATCGCGCCTATCGCGCCGGAAATTACGCCGCCGCAGCCGAGGCTTACGCGCAGGTGCCCGGTGTCGAGGCCCGCTACAACGAGGGCAACGCGCTGGCCAAGGCCGGCCGCTATGACGAGGCCATCGCGGCCTACGACCAAGCCCTGCAGTTGGACCCGGAATTCATTGATGCGATCGAAAACCGCAAGGCGGTAGATGCGGCGCGCAAGCGTCAACCGCCGCAGGGTGGACAGCGGCAGCAACAACAACGGCAACAGCAGCAGCAGCAACAGCAGCAACAGCAGCAGCAACAGCAGCAACAGCAGCAGCAACAG
>JAEWNY010000084.1 GCA_023461075.1 Pseudomonadota bacterium
TTGCCGAACTGCATCGCACCCACGCCCAGGGTGATGTCGGGAAAACGGTTGCGACGCTGCAGCACCACGTTCGTGCGCGCCGCCTCGGCGCGGGCCTGCTGCGAGCGCACCGCGGGATGCGCATCGGGGTCATCCAGTGCCTCGGTGAGCGAGGCGCTGTGGACGACGAGGCGCGGCGCCTCATCGGGAGTCGCCAGCGGTGCATCGGAACGGCGTCCCAGCACCGCGTTCAACATGGCGGCTGCCTCCTGCTTGGTCGCGATGCGTTCGATCCGCTCGCGCTGCAGGCTGGTCTGCTCAACCTGGGCGCGGATGGCATCCTGCAGCGCGGCGCGGCCCAGCGCGTAGCGCACGCCGGCCATTTCTTCGACCTGGCGGAGCAGGGCGATGCGGCGATCGAGCACGGCCACGGCCTGGTCGGCGTGCCAGTAGCGTGCGTAGGCCGCCTCGGCATCGGACAGCAGGTCGCGCGCCGTGGCGATGCGGTCGAGTCCGGCCGCGATCGCATCCTGGCTGGCCGAGGTCCGCGCCAGGCCGCGCTTGCCCCAGAGCGGGAAGCGCTGGCGCAGCGCGTAGTTCACCTCGCGCTCGGCACCGGCGGTGCGCCAGGGCTTGTCCGGATCGAGGCCGCGGAATCCAACCGAGGCCATCGGATCGGGCAGGGCACCTGCGGGAAGGATCCTCGCTTCGGCGGCCTGGGTTTCGAAGTCCATGGCCCGCAGCTCGGGGTTGTGTTCCAGAACCCAGGTGCGGATCGACTCGAGGCTGTGCCCCGGGATGGGTTCGGTGGCGGTCGCGGGCAGCGCCAGCGTCCACAAGCCGCCGGCGAACACGCAGGCAAGCAGGTGCCGGAGCAGTGGCCGACGGCGGAACAGCGGGTAAGGGTGCAGGCGCCTGGCCTGCATCGGGTCGAACAGGGATGCCATATCAGTGTCCTTGGGCCGACGCGACGCAGGTCGCTCGGACGAGGGCAGGAACACATGCCGTGACGCAGCACGGCGCGAACGCACAGGACCGCGCCGCACAGTTGTGCGGGCGGGTCAGCGTTCGGGCATCAGATCAGCAGGAGAGCCGCGGGATGGGCGGTGGGCCGGTGCCAGGCGGCCCTGGGGGGCGATTCCACCCAGCTGGGCGTGACCCCTGGGCCGGCATCGGCGACCTCGGCCACGACGAACCAGGAGACCCACGCTCCGACAAACAGCGGCGGGACCGGTGGGATGCGCCCACTGTCGGCCGAAATACCCCCCTCGCTGCAGTGCGCGGCACACACCGCCCTGTCCGCCGAGGGAAGCTCCGCGTCGCAGCCGTGGCCGTGGTCGTGGGGGGTATCCGCGCCGGCCGCGACTGCGGCGGCGGGTGTGCCCGGAAGATCCAGGCAGCCGCCATGGCTGGCCAGCGCGAGCTGAGACCAGAGCAATGCCGCCATCGCGAGGAGGGCGGTGCGCTGGAACCAGCTACGGTGACGACGGCGGATCATGGCTTGAGGTTACCTTTTGCTCGGTCAGATGCAACTGATCCAGATCAATCCCCCGCGCAGATCGGGTGACTGGACCGGCATGGCCGCTTTCGGTGTCGCCGAAACCGGAGCCGACCCGGCCAGGCGAAGCGCGCGGGCCACAACCGACACCTAGCTCAGTCTCATGGCGAGCGCCGCAACCATCGGGCTCAGCGGGATCCCCGAGCGCGAGTAGAGCGCGCCGGCGGCGGCCGGAACCAGCTTCAGGCTGATCGCTCGTCCGGGTACCCAGCCTCACTGAGCGCTGAGAGGAACGCGCCCCCGTCCATGTCGCTATCGACCCTCACCTGACGCGTCGGTGGGTCGGTTTCGATGCGGGCTTGGGGGTCCACACTGAGCAGTGCCTTCTTGACGGACTTGGCGCAGCCGCCGCATGTCATGTTTGGAATGTGGAAACGAAGCATCTTGATCTCCTGATCGACTGTGGTGTCGGATCAATATGGAGTTTGACAGCGTGGCAAGGTCAATCGGCTATCAGCAGAATGTTTGCAAGCTGCTCACGGCTGGCCGACAACGGCGCCGAGAACTCTTGCGAATGCACGTCCGACCACGAATGAGTCATCTGACGCCGCGGTTACGCGAGGAGGCGGGCGTGTCGGCCCCAAACCGAGGCGTCCTATGTGGACCCTGCGAACGCGACTCCGCCGCTGTTGGCTCGGCCAGATCCGCAAGGATCGGGCATTCCGGTCGGTCATCCCCGTGGCAGTGGTCGGCCAGATGCTCGAGCGTTTGCACCATCGCCTGCAGCTCGGCGATTCTCGCCTTCAGTCCGGCGGCATGGGAAAGCGCCATCGCCTTGACGTCGGCGCTTGCGCGGTCACGGTCGCGCCACAAGACCAGCAGTTCTGCGATCTGTTCGACAGAGAAGCCAAGGTCTCGTGCGCGACGGATAAAGCGAAGGCTATAAGCGTCAGGCGTGCTGTAGTGTCGGTAGCCGGCCTCAGAGCGCGCAGCTTTGGGGATCAAGCCGATCTGTTCGTAGTAGCGGATCATCTTCGCCGACACGCCTGAAAACTTGGCTGCTTCACCGATATTCATCATTCTCTTTTCCTGGTCACCCAAGGATGCTTGGTTCGACACGCTAGGCCGGCGTCCGCCACATCGATCCTGTCTTGGTGTTCAGTCAGGCGGCACCGTGTCTTGGGATCAATGTTCGATTGCCTGGCGCGGATTGGGCAATGCCGCCCCGCTCTGGGGCATCCCCGTACGGGTTTCGATCGTTATGGGAGCCTGGAAGCGCTTGAGCCGGAGCGCGTTGCCGAGCACGAAGACACTGGAGAGGGCCATCGCGGCCGCAGCGAAGATCGGCGAAAGCAACATGCCGTTCACCGGGTAAAGCGCACCCGCCGCGACCGGGATCAGCAGGGCGTTATAGGCAAAAGCCCAGAACAGGTTCTGCTTGATGTTGCGGATCGTCGCTCGGCTGAGCGCGATGGCATTCGTCACGCCGCGCAGGTCGCCCGACATCAGCACCACGTCGGCGGCCTCGATCGCCACATCGGTTCCCGTGCCGATGGCGAGCCCGACGTCCGCTTCGGCCAGCGCCGGCGCGTCGTTGATGCCGTCGCCCACAAAGGCGACCCGCGCGCCATTGGTCCGGAACTTCTTCAGCGCCGCGACCTTGCCGTCGGGCAAGACCTCGGCCGCGACTTCATCGATGCCGAGCTGCCTGGCGATCGCCGCGGCCGTCGCGGCATTGTCGCCGGTGATCATCGCGACCTTGAGTCCCAGCGCATGCAACGCCTTGATCGCCTCGGGCGTGGTCTCCCTGATCGGGTCGGCCACCGCGATCACCGCCGCCAGCCGGCCGTCGATCGCGGCATAGAGCGGACTCTTGCCTTGGTCGCCGAGACGCTGGGCGACAGGCAGGAAGTCCGACACATCGATACCGATCTGCGTCATGAATCGGTCCGCGCCGACGGCGACGGTGCGACCGGCGACCTTGGCCGACACGCCGAAACCCGGCGTGGCCTCGAAGCCCCCGACGGGTGCGAGCGTGATGTCCCGCTGCTTGGAGGCGTCGACGATCGCTTCTGCGATCGGGTGCTCGGAGCGGGTCTCGACCGCGGCGACAAACGCCAGGACTTCGTTGTATTCGAAGCCTTCGGCAGGCACCAGGTCGGTCAGCTCCGGGCGCCCCTTGGTCAGCGTGCCGGTCTTGTCGAGCGCGATGACACTCACATCGCGCAGCGCCTGCAAGGCCTCGCCCTTGCGGAAGAGAACGCCGAGCTCGGCCGCGCGGCCCGTCCCGACCATGATCGAGGTCGGCGTGGCCAGCCCCATGGCACAGGGACAGGCGATGATGAGCACCGCGACCGCATTGACGAGCGCGAAGGACAGCGCGGGCTCCGGTCCGAAGGCCAGCCAAACAAGGAAGGTCAGCGCGGCCCCGGCCATCACTGCCGGGACGAACCACATGGTGACCTTGTCGACCAGCGCCTGGATCGGCAGCTTGGAACCCTGCGCTTGCTCGACCAGGCGGATGATCTGCGCGAGCACCGTGTTCGCGCCGATCCTCGTCACGCGGAAACTGAAAGCGCCGGTCTTGTTGATCGTGCCTCCGACGACATCGGCGCCCACCCCCTTCGATACGGGGACCGGCTCGCCGGTGATCATGCTCTCGTCGACATAGGAGGCGCCCTCGACGACCTCGCCGTCCACCGGAATCTTCTCGCCCGGACGAACCAGCACGACGTCACCGGTCGCCACCTGATCGAGCGGAATTTCGACCGTATCGCCGTTGCGCTCGACGCGCGCGGTCTTGGCCTGGAGTCCGACCAAGCGCTTGATCGCCTGTGAGGTTCGCCCCTTGGCGCGCGCCTCCAGCGAGCGCCCGAGCAGGATCAGGGTCACGATGACCACGGCGGCCTCGAAATAGACGTTGGCGGTGCCCGGGGGCAGCACGTCGGGGACGAAGGTCGCGACGACTGAATAGCCGTACGCGGCCGCCGTGCCAACCGCGACCAGTGAATTCATGTCGGGGGCAGCGCGCAGCAACGCTGGTACGCCCTTGCGGAAGAAGCGTAGCCCCGGACCAAACAGCACGAGGGTGGCGAGCGCGAACTGGATATACCAGTTCGTCTGCTGACCCAGGACCCCCATCACCCAATGATGCATGGCGGGAATCAGGTGGGACCCCATCTCGAGGATGAAGACTGGCAAGGTGAGGACGGCGGCAATGGTCAAAGCCCGCCGCAGCCCCCGTGCCTCGCTCTCACGACGCTCGGCGTCATGATCGCCTGCACTTGCCGTATCGACGGACAAGCGGCGGGACTTGTAACCCGCCTGTTGGACCGCCGCTTCAAGGTCCGCCGTGGAAACGACCCCGGCAAGGTGGCGCACCCGCGCGCGCTCGGTCGCCAGGTTGACGTTGGCTTCGAGCACACCCGGGATCTGTGCGAGCGCCTTTTCGACCCGGCCCACGCACGACGCGCAGGTCATGTCCTCGATCGCGAGCTCGGTGGTCTCTTCGCGCACAGTGTAGCCGGCACTCTCGATGGCGCGAACCGCAGCCCGCGGATCGGCCAGGCCAAAGAAGGTGAGGTCGGCACGTTCGGTGGCGAGATTGACCGCGGCTGTCTGCACTCCGGGGACCGCGTTCAGCGCCCGCTCGACGCGGCCAACGCAGGAGGCACAGGTCATGCCCTCGACTGGCAGGCTCAGGCGGGAGACGGCGGAGCTGGGTGGATTGGCGACCGGTCGGGTGGCGACGAAAGTCATGGAACTATCCCTGGAATATGCGCGGGAAGCCCAGCTTAAAGATTCCCACGATGGCAAGGTCAAGGCCCGGCAGCTCGGCAGGTCGCTACCGCGCAGCCAGCTCATGCACTGCCATCGTGCGGATGGCGATTGCGGCTGTTGAATCAGCTCGCTGGCCTCTGGACCGCTGTCTGTAAGACGATCGGTCGACCGAAACCGGCTCCGGTGATCAACGTCATGGACCGCGCGTTTCGAAGTTGGACAGCGCCGGCGGCACATTGTCGAGTGCCATCATGCGGCTGCCGGTCTCGGCGCCGGAGTTTGGCGAGTTCTGGAGCGAGGCCGGGCGGCATTTTTCTCGGACACCGGGCAGCAGATGGAGGCAGATCCTCGGCCTAGTCGAGACGGGATCTGATGCTCTCCATCTGGTCGATCTCGGAGCGCTGCGCTTTGGTGATGTCGTCACACAGCGCGAGCAGTTCGGCGTCACGCAGTCTGGCTTCCCGGCACATGAGGATCGCACCTGAGTGATGGGGGATCATCGAGTCGATGAACTGACGGTCATCTACAAGCACCTGCGCGCGCGTGGCGCCGAACGAGCCGAGCGTCAATGCGGCGAAGATTGCGTAAAGCGCCATGTTCAGGCCCTTCTTGGGGAACATGCCAGGCATTGTGGCGAGCATGAAGATCCCCATCGGAGCCCACATGGTCAGTGCCATGTAGAACATGTTCAGGTTGTTCCGGAAGTCGCGGACACCATCGATCATCGAAAACATGACGATGTACATCACCGCGAGACCGAGCACCATGTTGATCCAGAACAGCAGATAGGGACGCCCGCTGCCCTCGGCGTGCTTGTGATCTGTCCCTTGAACAGCGTGTGCCATGTTGCTTCTCCTAGTGTTTCCGGAACATTGTCCCACCCGACGTCAACCATCCTGGAAAGCGTTGCACCGCGACAGTTACGGCAACGTGTGCGGTCGCACCTGGTTCTCGGGTGCGTCGGAGACGTACAGGCGGCACCAGTTAGGCCTGCCAGCGTGTGTGTCGTTGAAAGGTATGGTCAAGCGGGGCTGAGCGTCCCGAGCACTGAAACGACAATGAGGATCAGGATCGCCAGCGCAGCCTCGGCCGCAACGCTCTGCCGCAAGGCTCGCACCTCCTGCGAGGGATCTCCGCCGGCCAGCGCCCGTTCAAGGCGCGGCACCAGCGTCCATCGGTGCATTGCTCCCAGGCCCAGCATTCCGCCGAACAGGGCAAGTTTGAACAGCAACAGGTTTCCGTAGGTGCTCTGGACCAGCGTCGACAATGACCACGCGGTGAGATCACCGTAATGCGCGATGCCGGACACAATGAGCGCAGCAACGAAAATCGTTCCAAGCGTCGAGAATCCACGCAGGAAGTCATGCGTTGATTGCAGACGCCCGTTGCCCGCAGCGCCCTTGCCGCGCAGGAGCATTCCCAGGAACATCAGGACCGCTGCGATCCAGCCGCCTGCAGCGAGAAGATGGACGAGGCCCGCAGAGAGCCGGACCGCGCCTGCCACGCCCTCGCCAGCGGCGGCGTGGCCGTTCCATGCCAGCGAGGCGAGGGCGCCGCCCGCCAGCGTCGCCGCGAACGGGAAGGCGGCCTCCACCTTCCCGCGACGACGATGCCATCCGAGTACAAACACCATGGCGATCAGCAGCGCGCCTCTCGCCATGGCTGCGCGGCCTGCGGACGTATCAAACAGATACCAGCCGAGCGATTCGCGATCAACGTCGGCAATCGGCATTCCCATGATGCCCGCGGTCTTGAAGACGACATCGGCCCCGGTGAGCACGAGACCGACGGCGGCACTCACCAACAGAACGCCCATGAATGGCCACCCGGCCAGGGCGTGGGCGAGTGCCGGTCGACGCAAACCGTACCAACCGAACAGTGGGACGCCGAAAAGAAGCATGAGAACCAGGTACTCCAGGAATCTCAGTGCGTAAGCCGACAGGTCGAACATTCGCGACTCCTCAGCGCACCGTGAAGCTGAAGCTGCCCGGCATGGGGTGATTGTCACCACCGACGGCGCGGTATTCCACCGTATAGACGCCTGGAGCCAGCGGCTGGGGCAACTTGGCACGCAGGGTCTTGCCGTTGTTGACGATCTCGGTCGTGAAATTCTCGATCGGCATGGTGGAGCTGCCGTGCTTCATGACCAGCTTGAGCCGCGACGCTCGCGGAATCAGCGTCTCGTTGAACACGAGATCGATCTGGCTTGGGGAGGCCACGACCGCATTTGCTGCCGGTGTGGACTGCTGTAACGCCGCGTGGGCGCGCGCGACCTGCAGCGAAAACTGCCCTGCCGCGATTGCGAGTACGAGCGCGAAAGAGCGAA